>JBBSDB010000035.1:0-18609 GCA_038249735.1 Burkholderiales bacterium | reverse complement strand
GGCCTTCGAGCCGCTGATGACGCTCTACCTCACCGACAACCTGCCAGCCAGCGAGATCGTCCGCGCCAAAGACGCCGGCGTGGTGGCGCTCAAGCTCTATCCCGCAGGCGCCACCACCAACAGCGACGCTGGCGTGACCGACATCCGCAAGACCTACAAGACGTTGGAGGCGATGCAGAAGGCGGGCCTGTTGCTGCTGGTGCATGGCGAAGTCACCAGCCCGGAAATCGATCTGTTCGACCGCGAAGCGGTGTTCATCGAACAACAGCTGGCGCCGCTGCGGCGCGACTTTCCCGAGCTGAAAATCGTCATGGAGCACATCACCACGAAGGACGCGGCGCAGTATGTGGGCGAGGCCGATCGGTTCTTGGCCGCCACCATCACCGTGCACCACCTGCTTTACAACCGCAACGCGCTCTTCACCGGCGGCATCCGGCCGCACTACTACTGCCTGCCGGTCCTCAAGCGCGAAACCCACCGCCAGGCTCTGGTGATGGCGGCCACCAGCGGCAGCCCGAAATTCTTCCTCGGCACCGACAGCGCGCCGCACGCAGCCCACCTGAAAGAACACGCCAGCGGTTGCGCCGGCTGCTACACCGCCCACGCCGCGCTGGAGATGTACGCCGAGGCCTTCGATACCGCTGGCGCACTCGACAAACTCGAAGGCTTCGCCAGCTTCTATGGCGCCGACTTCTACGGCTTGCCGCGCAACACCGGCACGGTAACGCTCAAGCGCGAGGAATGGACCCCACCCGAGAGTTTTGCCTTCGGTGAAGCCGAACTCAAGCCGCTGCGTTCGGGCGAGGCGCTGGCATGGAGGCTGGTGTGAACATGGCACGAACGGCCCGCCCGGAAGCCCACATCGCTTTGCTGATCGATGCCGACAATTCGCCTGCCGCCAAGATCGATGTGATCCTGACCGAGCTCTCCACCTTTGGCGTCACCAACGTGCGCCGCGCCTATGGCAACTGGAAAAAGAGCGAACTCAAAGGTTGGGAAGAAAAACTGCATGAGCACGCCATTCGCCCGATGCAGCAGTTCGACTATTCCAAAGGCAAGAACGCCAGCGACATGGCGATGGTGATCGACGCTTTGGAACTGCTGTACACCGACCGGCCGGATGCGTTTGGCATCGTCTCATCCGATGCTGATTTCACGCCGCTGGTGATGCACCTGCGTGCCAAAGGTGCGGCGGTTTATGGCTTTGGCGCTCAGAAAACGCCCGAGCCGTTCGTAAATGCCTGCTCCCGGTTTCTGTATCTGGATCAGCTCGGGGGTGAGGTCGCAGCCGAGTCATCCGACGCTGCTCCAGTGGCCCCTTTGCGGATGCCCACCGCTCAGCTGAAGCAAGACGCCAAGCTCGTGACCTTGTTGCGCAATGCCGTGCAGGCCGCCGCGGACGAAGCCGGTTGGGCCCGTGTGGATGCGGTGGGGCAGCAGATCGGCAACCAGGCTTCCTTCGATTCGCGCAACTACGGCTATTCGACGCTGAGCAAACTGCTGGTGGCCACCCAGCTGTTTGAATTTGCCAACGAAGGCACTTCCCACGTGGCGGTGCGAGACAAGCGGCAGGCCAAAGGCACCCACAAGGGCGGTTGAGTTTGACTGGGTCCACGATCGGCTGGGAAGCCAAATGGTTGGAGCCCTTTGCGGAATCCGGCGAGACAATCTTCAGGCACTTAGAAGCTGGGGAGCCCTTGCCCAGCGCGCTGAACCGTCAGCGAGCTGTGCGTTTGGCGACTGGCATGGGGGGTCTGTCGGGGACGGCGGTAGACCCGCATCAGGCTTGTACCCTGCCGTGCTTTGTGCCCCAAGCGGAGCTGCCAACCGACACAGCCTACGAGCAGTTCATCTTTGACACCGCCCGCGTACCGACCCGCGACAACCTGCACGACTTCTTCAACGGTCTGATCTGGCTCACCTTTCCGCTGACCAAGCGGCGCCTCAACCAGTTGCAGGCGGAGCAGATCGCGCAAGCGGGTGTGGGTCAGTCGCGTGGCCCGGTGCGCGACGCGCTCACGCTGTTCGACGAAAACGCCGCGCTGTTGCAGGCGCCAGACGCGATCTGGCAGGCTTTGGTGGCGCGCGACTGGCAGCGCCTGTTCGGCCCATTGCGCCCGCACTGGGCCGAGGCGCGGCTCGTGTTGTTTGGCCATGCTTTGCTGGAAAAGCTGGTCACGCCCTACAAATCCATCACCGCTCACGTCTACCGCGCGCCGGTACCGTTCGCGCTGGGCGCCGATCTGGCGGGCTGGGACGCCTGGCTGACCGATCGGCTGAGCGCCGGCGAGCTGGCCAGCAAGCCCTTCACCCCGCTGCCGGTGCTGGGGGTGCCCGGCTGGTGGCCGGCTAACGAAGACCCGGCGTTCTACCGCGACACAACCGTGTTTCGGCCGGTGCGCCCCGATGCATCAGCCTTGACAGGAATGCCACTCAGAAAAATCAGGACTTGAAAGAACGGCTGGCCAGCCCCCATATCATTCGCGTATTTTCTTGTTGTCCTTTTTTCTGGAACTTCCATGAAACGCATCGTGCTTTTCGTCCTCACCAACTTGGCTGTGATGGCTGTCTTGCTGATCACCACCCGAATCTTGGGGGTTGACCGCTTCCTCACCGCCAACGGACTCAACATGACCGCGCTGGCCGGCTTTTCGCTGGTGATCGGTTTTGGCGGCGCCATCATTTCGCTGCTGATCAGCAAGAAGATGGCCAAGTTCAGCACCGGCGCGCGCGTGATCAACCAGCCGCAGACGGCTGACGAGGCCTGGATCGTGCAGACGGTGGAGAAGTTTGCCCAGAAGGCGGGCATCGGCATGCCCGAGGTGGCGATCTTCGAGGGCGCGCCCAACGCGTTCGCCACCGGCGCCTTCAAGAACTCGGCCCTGGTGGCGGTGTCCACCGGCTTGCTGCAAAGCATGACCAAGGAAGAGGTGGAGGCGGTGATTGGCCACGAGGTGGCCCACGTCGCCAACGGCGACATGGTGACCATGGCGCTGATCCAGGGCGTGATGAACACCTGTGTGGTGTTCCTGAGCCGCGTGATCGGCTACGCAGTGGACAGCTTTCTGCGCCGTGGCAGCGACAGCAACTCCGGCCCCGGCATCGGCTACTGGGTCACCACCATCGTGATGGACATCGTGCTCGGCTTCCTGGCTGCCATCATCGTGGCCTGGTTCAGCCGCCAGCGCGAGTTCCGCGCCGACGCCGGCGCCGCCCAGCTGATGGGCCGCAAGCAACCCATGATCAATGCGCTGGCCCGCCTCGGTGGCCTGACCCCGGGCGAGCTGCCCAAGACCATGCAGGCCCTGGGCATTGCCGGCGGTCTGGGCAAGCTGTTCTCCACCCATCCGCCGATGGAGCAGCGTATTGAGGCGCTGCAAAAGCTCTGAACGACGCTGCGGTTCGGAGAGGCGGCACCACGCGCTTGCTGACGCCGCTTCTGCTAACAACGATTGCATCAAACTGCCTGGCCTGGGTGCGTCGGGCAGTTCAGCCTGAGAGGCAGGTGTGCAAGCGAGCACCCTGCGAAGGACGCAGAGGAAGGACGCAGAGTGAGCCGGCCGGGGTGCCGTGCGCAGGCGCGGGGTGAACGCACAGAGCGGGCCGTGCGAGCATTTGCGAACTTCCTTGGCTGACCGGGCCTTTGGCCATCAGCGCTCGCATTGGCAGGGCCCGAATGGGTACCAAGGTTGTAAGAAGAAACCTGACACAGCCCGGGTGCACACCTGACAGGCCAAACAGACGTTTCCCGATTCAAGTTTTTTTCGGGGTCGACACAATTGCTCACATCAGGTCAGCAAACGTAAGCACTCCGCAAACAGCGCCGGCCTCCTTCCCTCAAGGAGCACCTCATGGACAACGAACAACTCTTGGCCGAGATCCGCGAAGCCAATCTGACCTACCTGATGCTGGCTCAGAACCTGATCCGCAAGGACCGCGCCGAGGCGCTGTTCCGTCTGGGTGTGAGCGAAGAGGCCGCCGACCTGCTGGGCATGCTCTCCACCGCGCAACTGCTGAAGATCGCATCCAGCAACATGTTGCTGTGCCGCTTCCGGGTGGACGACGATCTGGTGTGGAACCTGCTGACCAGCCACAACGTGAAGAAGGTGGACAACGCTACCACCACCCAGCTGCACGCGAGCATTTTGATGGCCGGGCGCTACGCCGAGTCGATGACCGCAGCGCATTAAGCACACCCCCGCGCCGTCTTCGGCGTCACCCCCTTCTGGGGAGCCACACCAGCAGCCCGGCACAGCCGCTTCTGCGGTGTGTGCTGGGTCAAGACACGCATTCTCTGCAACGTATTTCTCTCGTACCCAGGAGTCCCACATGGCCACCCAGAAAAGCATCCTCAACGAATCGCGCGACATCGATCGCGCCATTTCCCTGATCAAGCTGGGTGCGCGCCTGCAGGTGTTGGAGTACGAGACCAGCCTTTCTTATGAGCGCTTGCTTCGGCTGTACAAGGAAGTGGCGGGCAAGAGCCCTTCCAAGGGGCAGCTGCCGTTTTCCACCGACTGGTTCCTGACCTGGCAGCCCAATATCCACGCCTCGCTGTTCCTGAACATCCACGAGTACCTGTCCAAGACCAGCGAGCTGGAAGAGATCGACACGGTGATCAAGGCGTTTCGCCTCTACACCGAGCAGATGACAGCCAGCGCGATCGAACCGCTGTTGTCGGTCACGCGCGCCTGGCGGATGGTGAAGTTTGTCGACAACGGCATGCTCACGCTCACCAAATGCTCCTGCTGCGGCGGCAATTTTGTGACCGAGCCCTATGAGAACGCTCGTCAGTTCGTCTGTGGCCTGTGCGAGCCACCGGCGCGTGCCGGCAAGGGCAGCGCTGCAGGCGGACTTCGCTTGCACTGAGGGAGCGTGATTCCAAACCTTGAAAAGGGCCCCGATGGGGGCCCTTTTCGCGTTGATGGGGTGGCCCAAGCGTGCCTACAGTTGACCGATACAAAAAGCAGGGCAGGCGGCGCGCGGCGCGCATGCTCTCACACCCCTCATAGGCAAGGCCTGGAACATGTTTGTCATCATCGGTTATGTGGTTGCGCTGGCCTGCATTTTTGGCGGGTACATGATTGCGGGCGGCAACATGATGGTCATTCTCAAAGCGCTGCCGATCGAAATGCTGATCATCTGCGGCGGCGCCACAGGCGCCTTTGTGGTGAACAACCAGCCCAAGGTGCTCAAGGCTGTGGCCTCGGCCGTGCCGGCTGCGTTCAAGGGATCCAAGTTCACCAAGGCGCGCTACATGGAACTGCTGGCGCTGCAATACGACATTCTGCAAAAGGCGCGCAAGGAAGGCCTGATGGCCATTGAGCAGGACGTGGAGAACCCCGAGCAGTCGGCCCTCTTCCAGAAGTACCCCACGATCGCTGCCGATCACCATGTGGTGGAGTTCATCACCGACTACCTGCGCATGATGGTCTCGGGCAACCTGAACGCCCACGAGATCGAGTCACTGATGGACGCCGAGATCGAAACCCACCACCAGGAAGCCCACGCGCCGGTGGCCGCCATCACCCGCCTGGCCGGCGGCCTGCCGGCCTTCGGCATCGTGGCTGCGGTGCTGGGCGTGATCAAGACCATGGGTTCGGTGGGCCAGCCGCCTGCGGTGCTGGGCGGAATGATTGGCTCGGCGCTGGTCGGCACCTTCCTCGGTATTTTTCTCGCCTACGCCATGGTTGAGCCGCTGGCTGGCGTGATGGAACAGAAGATGGAAGAGGGCAGCAAGGAGCTGCTGTGCATCAAGACCACGCTGTTGGCCAGCATGCAGGGCTACGCGCCTACCACCGCCATCGAATTCGGCCGCAAGGTGCTGTTCTCGACCGACCGGCCGACCTTTGCTGAGCTTGAAGGCCATGTGAAAGGCAAGAAGGCATGAGCTCGGAACACCCCCCCGCGCCGCTTCGCGTCACCCCCCCTCTCCTGCGGGAGGGGGGGCGCACCCTGTGGCCTGGCGAAGCCAGTTCCACGGGTGCCCTGAGTCAATTCATTTCGCGCCGGAGGCTGCGCAGTCCATTCGTCGCGTTCCACGGCCTTTTCCGGAGTGAAGGTTCCAAGGCCAGGGCGCCGCGGAACCGGCTTTGCCGGGCCGCCAGTGCCGCCCACCTTGGGGGGTCGCGGGAAGCGCGGCGAGGGGGAATCTAGATGGCCGATAAAAAACTCCAGCCGATCATCATCAAGCGCATCAAGAAGAGTGGGCACGTGGCGCATGGGGGCGCGTGGAAGATTGCCTATGCCGACTTCGTGACCGCGATGATGGCTTTCTTCCTGCTGATGTGGCTGCTGGGTTCTACCGCCAAGGGCGAACTTCAGGGCATTGCGAGCTACTTCAACAACCCGGTGAAGGTGTCGCTGATGGGGGGTACCGGCACGGGCAACAGCAACAGCATCCTCCCCGGTGGCGGGCGCGATCTGAGCGCCACGATCGGGCAAACGGATGGCGGTGACGCCGAGCGCGCTGCCAAGCTCATGGGCGCACAGATGGCGCGCGCCGACCAGGCGAGGCGCGACGAGATGCGCATCGAAGCGCTGCAGCGCAAGCTGGTCAACGCCATCATGAACAACCCGAATCTCGCCGAATACGCCTCGCAGATCCAGCTCGACAAGACCCCCGACGGCCTGCACATCCAGATCGTGGATGAGCAGAACCGGCCGATGTTCGACGCCGGCAGCGCGCTGGTGAAGCCCTACATGCGCGAGATCCTGCGCTCCATTGGTGCGGCGCTGGGCGATGTGGAAAACCGCATTGCGCTGGCCGGCCACACCGATGCCATCCCCTACGGCAGCGGCTACCGCGGTTACAGCAACTGGGAGCTCTCGGCCGATCGCGCCAACGCCTCACGCCGCGAGCTGGTGGCCGGTGGCCTGCCTGATGACAAGCTGCTGCGCGTGGAGGGCCTGGCATCGAGCCAACCGCGCACACCCGAAGCACCCAACGACCCGATCAACCGGCGTATCAGCATTGTGGTGCTGACCCAGGAGGCCGAGGAGCGGCTGATGCCGGCCGTCCGCTCGGCTGCACCGCAACCGACCCAGCCCGCCCAACCCGCCGGGACTCCCAACGCCGCAGCAGGCAGCGCTCCAGAGATCAGCCCCCCATCGACCGCCACGCCGCCTGCAGCACCCGGCGCCCAGGCGGTTCCCGGGGCACCCGAGCCGCCGGCGCGCAGCGCAGCGCCCGCCGCGATGGCACCCGGCTCACTTCAGATTGCGCCCGATCTGCCGAAATTGTCCGTAAGGGTGGCGCGGTGACCCCGTCGCGCCCGAACTTCTTCTCCGTTTCTTTCTTTCACCCCGCCGCTGGAGGCAGCCATGGCCACCCCGATGAAATTCCTGATCGTTGACGACTTCTCCACCATGCGCCGTATCGTGCGCAACCTGCTCAAGGAGATCGGCCACACCGATGCCGACGAGGCCGAAGACGGTGCGATTGCGCTCAACAAGTTGCGCAACGGCAACTTCAACTTCGTGGTGAGCGACATCAACATGCCCAACATGAACGGCTTTCAGCTGCTGGCCGAAATCAAGAAAGACGAAAAACTCAAACACCTTCCGGTCCTCATGGTGACGGCCGAGGCGCGCAAGGAAGACATTGTCCTGGCGGCACAAACCGGCGCCGCCGGCTACATCGTCAAGCCCTTCACCAAGGCGACGCTCGAAGAGAAGCTGGCCAACATCTTCAAGAAGCTGGGTGTTTGAGTCTTTCATCGGAGTACACAAGCCATGAACGAACCACTCACACCCCAAAACTCGGGGCCAGACATTTTTCACAAGCTTGGCGGCATCACCCGCCAGCTGCACGATGCGCTCAGCGAGCTCGGCTACACACCCAAGCTCCAGGACGCGGTGGAAGAGCTGCCTGATGCGCGCAGCCGCCTGCAGTACATCGCGCGCCTGACCGGCGAGGCGGCTGAGAAGGTGCTCAACCTGGTCGACGAAGCCAAGGCCGACCAGGCCGCGATGACGCGCCAGGCCCGCGAGCTCGACGCCACCATTGCCCGAGTGCCTGGCCTGAGCGCGGCCATGCCCGAGCTGCGCAAGATGGCGCAAGCGATCACAGAGGCCAGCGAGCGCAACGACGCGCGGCTGACCGAGATCATGCTGGCGCAAGATTTTCACGATCTCACCGGCCAGGTGGTGGCGCGCGTGGTGCAGGTGGCCGCCACCATCGAAGAGCAGTTGCTGGCCTTGCTGCTGGAGTCGGCGCCCGCTGGCAAGCCAGGGCAGGACCATGTGCTGTCATCGACCACCCCGCAAGGCCCGGTGGTCAATCCCGAGGGGCGCACCGATGTGGTGGCGAACCAGGCGCAGGTGGACGATCTGCTGGCGAGCCTGGGGTTTTAGGGCCTGTTCACACTATTTTTCTGAGATGCGTTGCGGATCAAAAAGGCCTTGCGCGAGGCGCGAAACGCAGCCGGGGTATCCCCCCGGCAAGGGTTCGCAACACGGCGCATGGTCTTTTTGGCCGCAACCCGGAGGGAACGGGGTGCAAAAGGCGCCACTCGTCGTTGCCCTCCTAGGCCAGACGCCCAGTCTGGCCGTCGTCAGGCGCCTCGATTGGCGTCTTTTGCACCTCGTTCGCACTCAGAAAAATAGTGTGAACAGGCCCTAGACCCACCCCCGCGCCTGGCTTACTGCGTAGCCCGTCACCCCCTCAAGGGGGCAACACCTGCGGTCCGGCGGAGCCGGTTCCGCGGTGTTCGCAGGAACAGACACCGCGCACCGGCGGCTTGGCGTGTCTTTGAAGCGCACCGCGAAACCGTGTTCTGGATCGAGCGGGCTTCAACTGCCTGCCTTCGCTGCTGGTGTGGCACCCCGATAAGCGCGGTTTCAGCGCGCCTTATTCCCCTTTAGTTTTCCGACCCGACTTCCACAATCTGGCTCTTCCCCCCGATGAGCCAGTGCCATGGAATCCTCCAGTCAGGACAAGAACCTACCCGCCACGCCGCAGCGCCTGAAAAAAGCGCGCAGCGATGGGCAGGTGCCCAGTTCCAAAGACCTCTCCAATCTGGCGGTTTTGGGTGGCGGTGCGTTGGTGTTGGTCGCGCTGTTGCCCACCGGGTTCGACAGCCTGCGGCTGGCGCTGCGCTCGCACCTGCGCTTTGACCACAGCACCCTGCAGAAACCCGAGCAGATGCTGGAGCTGTTGGCCGGCGCAGGCGTACAAGGCATGCTGCTGGCGCTGCCCTTGGGTCTGATCGTGCTGGCAATTGCTTTGAGCGCGATCGTTGCCTCAGGCGGCTGGGCGCTGAGCAGCAAACCGATCACGCCCGACCTCACCCGGCTCAGCCCCTTGCAAGGCATTGGCCGCCTGTTTTCCAAGCAGCAACTGGCCGACACCGCCAAGCTCGCTGGCATCACAGCAGTGATCGGCGTGGTCGCCTGGCAGTTCGTCGGTGCGCATGTGGCCTCGTTTGCGACCCTGGTGCTGATGCCGCTGGAGGGTGCGCTGGGTCAGCTTGGCAGCTGGGTGTCCACCGGTGTCACGCTGCTGCTGGTGGTGGTGTTGCTGTTTGCGGTGATCGATGTCCCACTGCAGAGGTTCCTGCACGCCAGCCGCCTGAAGATGTCGCTGGACGAGGTCAAGCGCGAACACAAGGAGGCCGAGGGCGACCCCTTCATCAAATCGCAGCGGCGCGCGCGCCAGCGCGAACTGTCACAGCGCAACAGCATCAGCGCGGTGCCGCGCGCCGATCTGGTGGTGATGAACCCGACCCACTACGCGGTGGCGATCCGCTACGACGACGCCACCATGAACGCACCGCGCGTGATCGCCAAGGGCGCCGACCTGCTGGCGCTTCGCATCCGCGACGTGGCCAAGGCCAGCGATGTGCCGGTGTTGCAGTCGCCCATGCTGGCGCGCGCGCTGTATGCCCATGCTGAGATCGACAGCGAAATTCCTGCGGGTCTCTACACCGCGGTGGCGCAGGTGCTGGCCTATGTCTACCAGCTCAAGGCAGCGCTGAAAGGCGAGGGCGTGGCGCCTGCCGCCATGCCGGTGCCCGAGGTGCCGCCCGAGCTCGATCCGCACAACAAGAAGACGCCCGCATGAATGCCCTGATGCCCCTGCAGCAATGGTTCCGGCGCAACGCCGCCTGGGCTGGTGGCCTTGCCGCGCCCATGCTGGTGATCACCATCCTGTCGATGATGGTGCTGCCGCTGCCGCCCTGGTTGCTCGACACCTTCTTCACCCTCAACATCGCCTTGGCGCTGGTGGTGATGATGGTCGCGTCGTACATGAAACGGCCGCTGGATTTCTCGGTATTCCCGACCGTGCTGCTGCTCACCACCTTGCTGCGGCTCTCGCTGAACGTGGCCTCCACCCGGGTCGTGCTGCTGGAAGGCCACACCGGCCCGGGCGCGGCCGGGGCGGTGATTGAGGCCTTTGGCACCTTCCTGATTGGCGGCAGTTTCGCGGTCGGCTTGATCGTCTTTGTGATTTTGGTGGTGATCAATTTCGTGGTGATCACCAAGGGCGCGGAGCGCATCGCCGAGGTCTCGGCCCGCTTCACCCTGGACGCGATGCCCGGCAAGCAGATGGCGATCGACGCCGACCTGAACGCTGGCCTGATTGACGAAAAGCAAGCCAAGATGCGGCGCCAGGAAGTGGGAGAGGAAGCCGAGTTCTTCGGCTCGATGGACGGTGCTTCCAAGTTCGTGCGCGGCGATGCGATCGCCGGCATTCTGATTCTCATCATCAACATCATTGGCGGCTTTGCCATCGGCATGATGCAGCACGGCCTCTCGGCCGGCGAGGCCGCCGACAGCTACATCGTGCTGGCGGTGGGCGATGCCCTGGTGGCCCAGATCCCCGGCCTGCTGATTTCGGTGGCCGCGGCCATGGTGGTCTCGCGCGTGGGCAAAGGCGATGACCTGGGCGTGCAGGTGATGGAGCAGATGTTTCTCTCCAGCAAGGTGCTGGGCATCACCGCCTCGGTGCTGTTCCTGCTGGGCATCGTGCCCGGCATGCCGCACACCGTGTTTTTGGCATTTTCGGCTGTGATCGGTGCACTGGCTTGGTGGCGCCTGGGCCAGGAAAACAAGCCAGCGGCCGAGCCCGAGGCGCCAGCACCGGCCAGCGATGGCGAAGCCACCTGGGACGACCTGCAGCCGGTCGACCTGCTGGGCCTGGAGCTGGGCTACCGACTGATTGCCATGGTCGACAAAGATCGCCAGGGCGACCTGCTGACCCGCATCAAGGGCGTGCGCAAAAAGTTTGCGCAGGAGGTGGGCTTTCTGCCGCCCGCGGTGCATGTGCGCGACAACCTCGAGCTGAAACCCAGCGGCTACCGCATCACGCTGCGCGGTGTGGTGGTGGGCGAGGGCGAGGTGTTCCCCGGCATGTTCCTCGCGATCGACCCCAGCGGCATCGGCACCCCTCTCATTGGCACCCCCACCACCGACCCGGCGTTCGGTCTGCCTGCGCACTGGATCGAAGACAAGCAAAGGGAAAACGCGCAAATGGCCGGTTTCACGGTGGTTGATTCCGAGACCGTGCTGGCGACCCATCTTTCACACTTGATGCAAGTCCAGGCAGCGAGGTTGCTCAGCCGGACGGAGACCCAGGACCTGGTCGAACACGTGACCCGCCTGGCCCCCAAGCTGATTGAAGAAGTCGTTCCCAAGATGATCTCGATTGCCGCGTTCCAGAAAGTGCTGCAGCTGCTGCTGGAAGAGTCGGTGCATGTGCGCGACATCCGAACCATCATCGAAGCGATCGCCGAACACGCCACCGCCACCACCGAGCCGGTCGAGCTGGCCCGCCGGGTGCGCATGGCGCTGGCGCCGGCCATCGTGCAGCAGATCTACGGCCCGGTGAAAGAGCTCGAAGTGATCGCCATCGAGCCCGGCCTGGAGCGCTTGCTGATGCAGGCGCTGGCCGGCAACGCCCAGGGCGCGCTCGATCCCGGCGTGGCCGAGATGCTGAGCAAATCGGCCGCCGACATCGCCAACCGCCAGGAAGAAAAGGGCGTACCCGCCTGCCTGCTGGTGCCCGACGCCATTCGCAACGCCATGGCTCGCCTGCTGCGCCGTGCCGCACCCCGTCTCCAGGTGCTCGCCCACAGCGAAATTCCTGACACCCATTTGATCCGCATCGGTCCCATTCTTGGAGAGCTCGCATCATGAACATCCAGCGCTTTACTGCCCCCACTTCGCGCGAGGCCATGGCCAAGGCCCGCCACACCTTTGGCGAGTCCGCCGTGATTCTCTCCACCCGTTCGACCGACAGCGGCTTCGAGGTGATGGCCGCGGCCGAGGAAAGCCTGGCCTCTCTGGGCAGCAGCAAGCCGGCTGCCACGCGGCTGGATGCCGAGCCAGCCCGCAGCCGCCCGAGCGCTCCTGCGCTGGCAGCGCCCGATTCGGTGGAGGCCGACACCGAGGCGCTCTCGATGAGCACGCTGTCGTTTCAAGACTATGTGCGCGAGCGCATGCTGCGCAAGCGCCGCGCCGCGATGCAGGGCGACACGGTGCAGGGCGAGCTGCCCGCGCCAGCCCCTGCCGCTGCGCCACGCCAGAGCGCGCCGCGCGCTGAGCCGATCCAGGTGCCGGTCCAGCGCATGAATGCGCCGGTGGCGCCACCAGCCAGCGTCGTCAACCCGATGCCAGCCCCGATCCGCACCCGCGCCGTGGTGCAGCCGAGCTGGGAAGACTCGCTGCCGCCGCAGCCCGGTCGCGCGCAGGCCGACAGCCAGGTGGCCGTGGAGCTGTCTGCGCTGAAAGAAATGATCGAAGAGCGCTTCAACACGCTGGCCTGGCTGGGTTCTTCCAAGCAGAACCCGATCCAGTCGCAGCTCATGCTGAAAATGATCCGCGCCGGTTTCTCGCCCGCCATCTCCCGCGCCGTGCTGGAGCGGGTGCCGATGGAGAGCAACGCCGCTGAAGCGGTGCGCTGGCTGATGGATGTGGTGACCCGCAACCTCAAGGCTGCCGCGCCCGGCGCCGGCCTGGTGGAAGAGGGCGGCGTGATCTCGTTGATTGGCGCCACCGGTGTCGGCAAAACCACCACCGCCGCCAAGCTCGCTGCGCAGTGTGTGCAGCAGTTCGGTGCCGCCAGTGTGGGCCTGATCTCGCTCGACAGCTACCGCGTCTCTGGCTACGAACAGCTGCGCGCCTACGGCCGCATGCTGGGTGTGGTGGCGCACCAGGCGCACGACCGCGCCGCGCTCATCGACCTGCTCAATCTGCTGGCCAACAAGCGCATGGTGATCATCGACACCGCTGGCCTGGGCCAGCGCGACCAGCGCATTCAGGACATGCTTGACGTGCTCGACCAGCCCAAGATCAAGAAGGTGCTGGTGGTCAACGCCGGCGCCCACGGCGACACGCTCGACGACGTGTTCACCAGCTTCAAGGCCTCCACGCTGCATGGTGTGGTGCTCTCCAAGGTGGACGAGGCGGTCAAGCTCGGCCCGGCGCTGGATGCGCTGCTGCGCCACCAGGTGACGCTGCGCGGTGTGGCCAACGGCCAGCGGGTGCCCGAAGACTGGCAGGTGGCCGACGCCGGTGCGCTGGTGCGCATGGCGATGAGCAGCGAGGGCAAGTCGGCCCACGACCCGCTCTCCACCGACATGGGCTTCTACTTCTCGCAGGCCTCGACCCGCGGCATCCACCTGGGGGCTTCGCATGTTTGAGATTGGTCACGACCAAGCCGCCGGCCTGCGCGCCGCACCGCTGCCCCCGCCTGGGGTGCGGGTTGTTCCGGTGAGCAGCTTGAGCCATCCGGCGCAGGCCTACGAGCTGCTGTGTACGCTCGCAGCCCACCTCACCGCCTTGCACGAGACGGTGGTGATCGTCGACGGCAGCGCACCCGAGACAACCGGTCTGCGCCCGCAACCCGGCGCCCATTTGGGCTTGCTGCACGCCTTGCAAGACCCAGCCATCGCTGGCCTGGAGCACGCGCCGCAGGGCAGCGAATGGCTGGTGATGCCGGGTGCGCTGGGGCTGGAGGCGCTGGCGCAAACCGCGCAACTGGCCGGCCCCGAGGTGGCGCTCTCGCGCCTGGCGGCGCCGTTTGCGCCCGGGGTGTGCGTGCTGGTGTTTGCACCGGCGCATCTGCTGGCGGCGGTGTTCGGTGGGCTGGACGCCCGCGCGCTGGTGCCAGTGCTCGACCAGGCGCAGACCACGTTGGATGCCTACAGCGCGCTGAAACTTCTGCACCTCGGCGGTGTGGCCCCCGTGCTCGCGCCTTTGCCCGACGGCATGGGCCAGGGCAGCCTGCCGCTGCAGCAAGCGGTGGACACGGTGGTGGGCTGCGCCAAGCGCCACCTGGGCCTGGCTCTCGATGTCTGGCCGCAGGGCAGCTGGGGACCACGCGCCCAAGCCTGCGCGCTCACCCCAGCCGCCAGCCGCGCCGCCTCGGTCCGCCGCGCACCCACCCATTCACCGGTGCTCTGGAGCTAAACCACCATGTACACCGCCAAAGGCACCTTGAACCGTGACGCTCAGTTGCGCCAATACACCCCGCTGGTGCGGCGTCTGGCGCACCACATGATCGCCAAGCTGCCGCCCAGCGTGGAGGTGGACGACCTGATCCAGGTCGGCATGATCGGCCTGACTGAAGCCATCTCCCGCTTCGAGCCCACCCAGGGCGTGCAGTTCGAAACCTTCGCCAGCCAGCGCATCCGGGGTGCCATGATCGACGAGCTGCGCGAGGGCGACTGGATGTCGCGCGGCTCGCGCAAGAGCCAGAAAGACATCGAGCAAGCGGTACACCGGCTGCAGCAAAAGCTGCACCGCCCGCCGCTGGAGTCCGAGATCGCCCAGGAGCTGGGCCTGCCGCTGGCCGACTACCAGCACCTGCTGGCCAAGGTGCGCGGCACCCAGCTGGTGTACCTGGAAGACATCAGCGGCCACGGCGACGACGAAGACAGTTTCCTGGACCGCCACGCCGGCGAAAGCGAGAGCGAGCCCTCAGCCGTGCTGCAGGACCAGCGCATGCGCACCGCCCTGGTGGCTGCCATCAAACTGCTGCCGGACCGCGAGCAGCAGATCATGAGCATGTACTACGAGCACGACATGAACCTGAAGGAAATCGCCGCTGTGCTGGGCGTCACCGAATCGCGCATCTGTCAGCTGCACAGCCAGTCGATCGCGCGGCTGCGCGCCAAGTTGCGCGAGCACTGAGCGCCGCGCTCAGCGCTCGCCCGAACTAGCCGGCCTTTGCGCCGGTTTTTTCTTGGGCGGCCGATTGTCGGCACGGGGTTCTGCGCGCGCATGGCCTGCGCCGGTTTTGCGCAGGGTAGGCGCGGACCACCAGTGAAACTGCTCACGAACAACAAAGCCCGAGACAGCCTTTTGCTGCCGGCCGCTCGAGGCCTGCAGGACGAGCCCACCGGAACGACTGCTCATGCCAAGGGTGAACTGGCGCTTGCGACCCATGGCGGCTGTAGCCGCGGCTGCCTTGAACGACAGCCGTTCAGCGTAAGGAGCCGGTCGCCGCCCGCGGGCGAACTCACGGTAAGGGCCATCAAGCGGACCTTCCGTTCGGCTGACCACCCAGGAACATGGCTTCATGTGTCTGAAAGAACGCAAGCAAAGCGTCGGTCACGACGCGCACGCGCGAGGTGTCGCGCACGCTCTCGTGGTACACGATCCAACCAACGTTGACGGCCACGCTGACCGGGAACACCCGCTCCAGATCAGGCGCGGTGTCGGCGATGAATGCAGGCAGCACTGCGATCCCCGCGCCCGCCTGCGCGGCTTGAATCGCGGTCTCCAGGCTGTCGACGCGCGCGACCATGGTCGCAGTGCCTTTATAAGCCTCCAACCAACGGGTCGGCCGCGTGCTTTGCAGGTTCTCGCCATAAAGCACCAGGTCGTAGCGGGCCAAGTCCCCGTAATCGGCAGGCCGTCCACGCGTTGCCAGATAGGTCGGTGCCGCGTAGACGAACCAGGCGGAATCGAGGGCGCGACGCGCCACCAAGTCGCCTTCTCCGGGGCGCGCCATGCGGACCGCAATGTCGGCGTCGCCCTTGGCTAGGTCGGCGCGTTTGGAGGCTCCGATAAGTTCAACGCTCAGCAGGGGATGGGACTGGCGCAGCGCCGGAATCATTTGGCGCATGAGTATGGGCATGAAGGGAGGCGCCACCGAAACGCGCACGCTGCCTTGCGCGCCCGCCTTCGATGCGCGCACGGTGCGCAGGGCCGCCGCCGCTGCGGCTTCCGTGGTCTCGGCCGCTTCGAGCAGCGCACGACCTTCGGGGGTCCAAGAGAACTCACGCCCGCCGCGGACCAGCAGCTGGGCACCCACGACGTCTTCCAGCCCCGCGAGTCGCCGACTGATGGTTGAGTTGTCGACCTGCAATTCGCGAGCGGCCCCAGCAACGGAACCTGCCCGGGCCAGGGCGAGTAATACCTTGAAGTCACTCCATTCCAAGTTCATCGCAAGTCCTTCTGCGGCTTGACAGCCACCCGATCTACCCGGCGCTTTCAACGCTGCTGTATTTTTGCATGCGTCGGTTGCAGGCATGGGCATCGACTCCGGGGACAGCCGAGCCCTATGCTTCTCCCTGTGTTGCAGACAACCGTGGAAAACACACCGTGGAGCTCTTCTACCACCCCGTTTCGGCGACGAGCCGGCGGATCAGACTGCTGGCCGGGCAGTCTCAGGCGCCAGCCCGTCCCGTGCCAAGCCCTGCCTCCACCGGCCTGCGATGGCCGAAGAGCCAGGGCTTGCACCTCACATTTTCATCACGTGCCCAGCGGGCGCATCCCCAGGAGAAAGCGAAATGAACAAGCAGATCGTGGAGTCCCTCTACGCAGGGTTCGCCGAGGGCAACGTGCCGAAGGTGCTCGGACTGATGGACGAGAAGATCGAGTGGATCGAGGCCGACGGCTTCCCCATCACCGGCACATACATTGGCCCGCAAGCCGTGCTCGAGGGCGTGTTCATGCGCCTGGGGGAGATCGGAGAGGGCTGGTCGGCGGTGGCCGATCAGCTCATTGCCGAGGGCGACACCGTGGTAGCGCTGGGCAAGTACGCCTGGAAGCACAAGGTCACCGGTAAGGTCTGCGAGGTGAAGATGGCGCACGCGTGGACGCTGTCCGGCGGCAAGATCACCCGCCTCCAGCAGCACGTTGACACGGCACAGGTCCGTGAGCTGAGCGCCTGAAGTGCGTTTTGGCCCTGAACATCTTCCTCACCGGGAGCACGCCGCATTCGCTGCCCGTGGCGAAACTGTAGCCTGCAGCGCGGTACTTCGACCACAAGACGAGATCAACATGCCTATGCATTTCCATCCAGCCCTGAGTCGCCGCATCGTAGCCCTTGCGGCGCTGCTGCTTGCTGCATGCGCTACGCCGCGCATCGAACCTTGGTCACTTAGTGAAGGGTTGAACGCCCCTGAGAGCGCTTATCTCGACGCCCGCAGCGGATACCTTTTCGTTTCCCAGGTCGGCCTGCGTCCCGGTGGCTCGCCGATGGACAAGAACGGCGACGGTGTCATCTCCAAGCTCTCGCCGGCCGGCAAGGTAATCGACGCCAAGTGGGTCACCGGCCTCAATTCGCCGAAAGGCTTGCGCAGCCGCGCCGGTATGTTGTGGGTGTCGGCTGTCGATGAAGTCGTCGCAATCGACATCGCCACTGGCGCCATCAAGTCGCGAATACCAGTGAACGGCGCTAAGTTTCTCAATGATGTCGCGATCGCGCCTGATGGCACCGTGTACGTGTCGGACACGTTGACCAGCAAGATCCACAGCATCAAGGATGACAAGGTCAGCACGTTTGCGGAAGGCGATCAACTCGAATACCCGAACGGCCTGCTGATCGAAGGCAACAATCTGGTCGTCGCCGCTTGGGGTAAGCCTGAGGCCGATTTTTCGACCAAGGTTCCAGGCAACCTCTATCGTCTGAATCTGGCGACTGGCGCCAAAACACTGATCACACTCCGTCCGACGGGCAACCTCGACGGGTTGGAGTCCGACGGCCGCGGCGGCTACATCGTCAGCGACTGGATGGCGGGCAAGATCCTGCATATCGCCGCCAACGGCGACACGCACCTACTAAAACAGATGAAACAAGGCACGGCCGACATCGCCTACTTGCCGGCATCGCGAACGTTGATCGTGCCGCACATGCTGGAAAGTCGGGTGCAGACCTACGACCTGAGTATCGATTAGGGGCGGGTCGACGCGCGGCCTTGCTGCCACGATTCTAGACCTTCTTTCGCACACCGAAAGCTGCTTCACAGAGTGCGCGCACAGAGTGACCGACAGGTCCTCGGCAGGGAGTCGAGCGACGAGCGCTAACGTCCCGGCGCACGACAAATGTTCGATCGGACCAGAAGGTTGCTATGGGCGGCTGTGGGTCGATTTGGTGACTTCGCCAAAGGCCGAAGCGGCTATCCGCACTGGCGCCGGCCATTTGGTGACGACCACCGTTCGCTTTGCGAGTGCAGCGGTCCCTCGTGAAAAGGGTGGTTGAGTAGCCGGTCTCGGCGAACGCCGACATTCGAACTGCAAAGACGAACGTCTCATATCAGTCTCCAGCGTGCGATCGCCATGCAACCTCGAAGGGCCGCAAATGGCCGCAAGCGAAATTGCGAGACGCTGCCAGGAAGCTGCCTCTCAACGCGCGATAGGCCAGTCCAACGCAGTGGG
>JBBSDB010000034.1:0-18642 GCA_038249735.1 Burkholderiales bacterium | reverse complement strand
GGCCCAACTTTGTGCCGACCGGCGATGTGGCTGCCGATATGGCGGCCATCCAAGCGTTCTATGCGCCCTTCAAAGGCAAGAACGCGGCGCGCGACTGACCGCCACAGCCCGCAGGGCAACTGGTTTCAGAGTGCCGCGCCCAGGCGCGCCACCCCCTCTTCGATCTTCTCCAACCCCACCGTGGCGAACGACAGCCGCAAGGTAGCGTGGTCGGGATTGGCCGCATAGAACGGTGCACCGGGCACAAAGGCCACGTTGTTGGCGATCGCCCGGCGGGCCAGCTCGGCACCGTCACTCACCTTGCCGCCAGCACCGGTGAGCCGCGCCCAGACAAACAGGCCACCTTGAGGCTGCACAAATTCAATCGCATTGCCCAGCTCGCGTCGCAACGCGTTGCCCATGCAGGTAGCGCGCTCGGCATAGACCGTGCGGACCTTGGCCAGTGTGGCGGGCATGCGGCCGGCCTTCAAATAGTGCGCGGCGGTGGCTTGGGCGAAGGTGCTGGTATGCGCGTCGCTGAACTGCTTGCACATGGTGGCCTTGGCCAGCAATTCGGCCGGGCCGGCCATCCAGCCCACCCGCAAACCGGGTGACAGCACTTTGGACAGCGATCCGCAGTACACCAGGAGATCGCGGCTGCCCGGCACCTCGGCGCTCAGCGCCAGAAGGCTGGACGGCGGCGGTGCGCCGAAATAGAGATCGCCATACGGGTCGTCCTCCACGATCAGCGTGTTGTGCTTCACCGCCATTTCCAGCACACGCCGGCGCCTCTCCTCGCTGAGCATCGCGCCGCTGGGGTTGCCGAAGGTGGGGATGAGGTAGACGAACTTGGGCTTGTGCTCGGCAATCAGCTGCTCCAGCGCCTCGGTCTGCACGCCCTCGCCGTCGATGGGTGCGCTGATGAGCTCGGCGCCATAGAGCCGAAAGCATTGAATGGTGGCGAGAAAAGTCGGGCCTTCGACGATCACCTTGTCGCCGGGAGAGATCAGTGTTTTGCCCAGCAGGTCGAGCGCCTGCTGGCTGCCGGTGGTGACGATGAGCTGATCGGGCGCGACATTGATCGCCCCCTTGGCCGCCATGAAGGCCGCGATCTGCTCGCGCAACGGGTTGTAGCCCTCGGTTGCGCCGTATTGCAGCGTTGCTCCTGGCTCGTTGCTCAGCGCCGCATTGGCCGCCTCGCGGATGCCCTCGACATCGAACAGCGCGCTGTCGGGGAAACCGCCGGCAAAACTGATGATGCCGGGCTTGCCCAGCAGCTTGAACAGCTCGCGAATGGCAGAGGTTTCAACGTGGTTGAGGCGGTCGGCGAAGGGGATGGTGAACGGCATGGGGGCGGGCAGTTTGGCTGGACAGACCCGCATGGTAACCAGCGATCGAACCGCACCGTGCCGCCGGGGACGCTCGCGGCACGACCACCTGTCTTCAGGGTTCGCCGCTCGGTGGCCGGCCCCCTCATGACCACGGCTGCCGGCCCAGAATGCCTGAGCAACTTCAAAGGGAATTTTCATGAATCGTTGGAAGCTTGGCATGGCGGCACTCGGGCTGTGCATGGGCATGGGCATGAGCCCGGCGCTGGCACGCGATCTCGTCATGGCAATCAGCGAAGGCTCCTCCGGCGGCACCGACCACGCGCGTGTCATCGCCAAATACCAAGGCCTGGCCGACGCCATCGGCAAAAGCATCAACCAGAAGGTGAACGTGGTGTTCATCCGCGAGTTCTCGGCGCTGGAAGACGGGCTGAAGAACCAACGCTTCGATCTCGCCATGGCGCGCCCGAGCGACTACCCGGCGCGCGCCATGCGCGATCACGGCTACCGGTTCGTGGCCTCGGCCAAGCCGCAGGGCCATTGCCTGATCATCGTGCCGCAGGACTCGGCCTACAGAACGCCGGCCGACATCAAAGGCAAGCGGATCGTGCTGCCCAAGCCGGCCGCCTACATGACGAAATTCTGTGCGGCGTAGCTGCGCGATCAGGGGATCGACCTGGCGAAGGAAGAGGTGGAGCGGGTGCGCGAGCAAGGCGCCATCCCGTTTTATCTCACCAACAAGTTTGGCGATGTGGGCGGTGTGGCCTCGTATTCGGGTGTGGCCAAGTCGCTGGAGAAAACAGGTCACCGGGTGTTGCACCAGAGCGTGGCCCAACCCTACTTTCCCATTGTCGTGAGCAAAGACCTGAGCGCTGCGCAGGTGCAGAGCATGCAACGCGCTGTGATGGGGCTGAGCGAGACCGAAGACGGGCGCGCCGTGCTCAAGAACATCGGCATCCAGGGCTTCGACACCGGCACCGAAAAGCGCTTGCGCGATCTGCTGGCCTGGCTGGGCGCCTGAGAGCGCCGAGCGGTCGTGCGAGAGCAAATGCACCGCTTTCGTGGCCGATTTCCGGCCTTGGCACCTACCCAGTCGACCACACAATGAAATGAATGGTGTTCAATTGACGGGTTGCTTCATGTCCCCTGTGGCCGAATTTTTCAAGAACCTCACGCTGCCGGTCATGCCGGAGGTGGCGCACGAGCTGATCCGCTCGATCAACGACGAAGACGTCCCTGTAGCGCAGTTGCGAGAAGCCATCGCGCGCGACCCGGCGCTGGCGGTGCAGCTGCTGCGCCTGGCGAACAGTGCCCGCTACGGGCGCTCGCGCCAGGTGAGCACGCTGGACGAAGCGATTGCACTGGTGGGGATGCGCCAGGTGCGTGCGCTGGCACTGGCGGCCTGCTTCAACGATGCCTTTCCGGTGGTGCCCGGCCTGGACCGTGAGACCTTCTGGCGCGAAAGCCAGAGCCGTGGCGGCCTGGCGCAATGGGTGGCGAGCGGTGTGGGCTCCGACAGCGAACAGGCCTGGCTCAGCGGCTTTTTGGTGCGGGTGGGCGAGCTGCTCATGGGCATGAAATCGCCCAGCAGCGTGACCGCCTTCGAGCGCCAGCCCAGCCACCCGGGCGCACGCTGGGAGCGGGAAGAAGCCCTGATGGGATTCAACGAAGGCCAGGTGAGCGCCGAGCTGGCACGTGCCTGGCATTTCCCCGACACCATGGTCGACGCGCTCAATGCCGCCGCCAGGCCCCTGCAGGCCCAGCCGTTCTCTCAGCTCGGCGCGGTGCTGCACCTGGCGGAGCTGCTGGCCGCGGCAGACGAACTCAGCGCCAGCGCGGTCGACAGCCTGCCGCCCGAGGTCCTGGATGCGCTCCAACTTGACACGGGCTGGATGCACGCGCGGCTACCGCAGGCGCAAGCCTACGTGGACGCCTCGACACTTCACTGAGGGGAAGGGCGAAACGCCACATGAGGCGCGGGCCGCCGGGCGATAGACTCCCCGGCCATGAAGCCTGCCGCCATTCACGCCTTTTTCGCCACCCTCCAGGCGGCCAACCCGCAGCCGCAGACCGAGCTGGAATACACCAGCGTGTTTGAGCTGCTGGCCGCCGTGCTGCTATCGGCGCAGGCGACCGATGTGAGCGTGAACAAGGCGACGCGGCGGCTGTTTGTGGTGGCCGACACCCCACAAAAAATCCTGGATCTCGGGCTGGCGCAGCTGGAAGACCACATCAAGACCATCGGCCTGTTTCGCAGCAAAGCACGGCACCTGCTGGAGACCTGCCGTATTTTGGTGGAGCGCCACGGCGGCGAGGTGCCCAGCACCCGCGAGGCGCTCGAAGCGCTGCCGGGTGTAGGCCGCAAGACGGCCAACGTGGTGCTCAACGTGGCCTTTGGCCAGCCGACCATGGCGGTCGACACCCACATTTTTCGCGTCAGCAACCGCACCGGCTTGGCGCCGGGCAAGAGCCCGCTGGCAGTGGAACAACAGCTGCTCAAGCGCGTGCCTGATGCCTACGCGGTGGATTCCCACCACTGGCTGATCCTGCTGGGGCGCTATGTGTGCCTGGCGCGCAAGCCGCAGTGTTTCCGCTGCGCGGTGGCGGCGTACTGCGATTTCAAACCGAAGACGCTGGCCTGAGCGCGCGCCAGTTTCAAGGCGCCATCCAACCCTGCACCGTCGGCAACGTCAGCGCCGCCTCGGTCAGTGCATGCAGCACCAACCCGACCAGCGCACCCACCAAAGTGCCATTGATGCGGATGAACTGCAAATCGCGCCCGATGTTGCGCTCCAGCACATCGCTCATCTCGGCCGCATCCCAGGCGCGCACCCGCTGCGCCACAAAATCCACCACGCCCTCGCGGCTGTCCTCCAACACCCGCAGCAGCGCAAGCTGGCCCTGCTGGTTGATCGTCTGGCGCAAGGCGGCGTCGTCAAGCACCTGCTGCCCCGCCGCCTGCACCAGCCGCGCGATGCGATCGGTCAGCAAGCCCCCGGCCTGCTCAGCGTCGCTTTGCCATGTTTGCATGAGGTCGTGCCACCAGGCTTCGACGGGTTCGTTCCACCGCGACTGGTCCAGCCAGGCGTCGCGCCACTGCGCCACCTGGGCTTGCCAGTCGGGGTCGGTCTGTAGCCGCTCGATGCTCTCGGCCACCCAGCAGTCGAAACGCTGGCGCAGCTCGTGTTGCGGGTTGTCTGACACCTCGGCCAATGTGCGCGTGAGCGCGGCGACCAGCTTGCGCGTGGCCAAGCGCGCGGCCACCTGGTCCAGGCCGACGTATTTCAGCTGCTTGAGCTCAATCGCAATGGCATCGGTCAGGCGCTCTTGCACCGCCTCTTGCTCGGCCCAGCGCGAGAGCTGCGAGAGCAGCCCGTTGAGCCACTGCTGGTGGTGGCCATGCGCGGTCAGAGCGCCAAGCGCCTGGCTGCCCAGCACCGCCAGATTGACCTCGCGCAGCAGGCGCTGCACCAGCCGCGCCACCGCTTCGCGCACCGGCGCACGATCCAACCCGGCGAGCAGGGTGGGCGCGGCCTGCAGAAGCCACAGCGCCATGCGACGCGCTGAAACAGGATCGACCAACCAGCGGCCAAGCTGGGCGCCGAGATCCCAGCGCTGCAGCGCCTGCTGCACGTGCTCGGTGGTGAGGAAATGCTCGCTGAGAAAGCGCGCGAGCTGATTGCCCAGACGGTCCTTGTTGGCCGCGATGATGGCGGTGTGGGGGATGGGCAGGCCGAGCGGGTGGCGAAACAGCGCCACCACCGCAAACCAGTCGGCCAGCGCGCCAATCATCGCCGCCTCGGCCGCCGCGGCCACATAGCCCCAGGCGGCATGGCGCGGCCCCATGAACACCGCCAGCACATAGACCACTGCCGCCAGCAGCAGCAGGCCGAGCGCCAATGCTTTCATGCGCGCGAGGCTGTGGGGTGGGGATGCTGAAAGGGGGGACATGCGGAGCCGTTCGCCCCGGCGACTCAGAGCGTGATCTGAATATAGCCCCCGGGCTCAGGCGCATGTTCGGGCCACTGGTTCGCGCGCTCAATCGTGCTCGCGCCGTGCGTGGCGAGGTACTGCAATGCGCGGATCACGCCAGCGTGGCAAATCCACACCGCTTGCTCTGCGCCGGCCTCGCGGGTGGCGCTCAGTGCGGCGGCCACGCGGTCGATCACCTGCTGCGTGCTCTCGGCGCCACCGAAACGGTGGTGGGCGAAGTCGGCCATCCACACATCAAAAGCGTTGCGCGGGATCGCGTCCCAGGCTTGCAGCTCCCACTGGCCGAAGTTCATTTCGTTCAGGCGCAGATCGACCGTGGGCGCGGCCAGGTCGGCACGCTGCACCCGCACCGCAGCCACCAGTTGCTGCGCTCGGCCGAGTCCCGACACCCACAGCGGCACGCCAAAAGGCAGCACGGTGGCCAGCGTGGCGGCCACCGCCTGCGTGTGATCGGGATCGGCCGGCACATCGCTGGCGCCGTAGCACAGGCCGCCCGCCAGCTGCACCCTCGCGTGGCGCACCAGCCAAAGCCTCATGCCAGGCCGAGCGCAAAGCCCAGATAGAAAAGCACTTCGCTCACCTGCTGTGTGGCACCCAAACCGTCACCAGTGAAGCCTTGCAGGCGCCGGCGCAGCAACCGCCACATCCAGGCCAGACCCAACACCCCACCCAGCACCGCTTGCCACCAGGGCGCAGCAGGAAAAAACCAACCCACCAGCGCGAGCGCGAGCGCCCACCAAAGCAGCGCAGCAAGCAGACCACCGGTGCCAATGGCCTCGGCCAGCGGTTTGGATTTGGACGCCGCCGTGTCGCCCACGTGTGGCAGGGTGCGGATCACCATCAGCGGCAGAAAACGCGAGGTCACATGCGCGGCAAACAGCACAGCCACAGCCGGCCAGAGCCCAGCGCCTTGTGCGATGAGCGCCACCAGCGCGATTTTGCCCAGCAGCGCCAGCACCAGCGCGAGCGCGCCAAAGCTGCCGATGCGCGAGTCTTTCATGATGTCGAGCGCGCGCTCGCGGTCCATGCTGCCACCCAGGCCGTCGGCCAGATCGGCCAGCCCGTCTTCGTGGAAAGCACCGGTGAGCAACACGCTGAACACGGTGCTCAGCGCGGCGGCCACCCAGGGCGCCGCGGGCTGCGCCGGCAACAGCCACAGGAGCGCGCCAAACACGGTGGCGGTGAGCGCGCCCACCAGCCAGCCCACGCCGGGAAAATGCGCGGCGCTGGCCAGCAGCATCGCGGGCGAAAATCCCACCCAGTCGGCCAGCCTGCCTGTGACGGGGATGCGGGTGAAGAACTGGAGTGCGAGCAAATAATGGCGAAGAGACATGAGCGCGCCCCTGCGCCGCTGCGCGTCTTCCCCCCTTTCCTGCGGGAGAAGGGACGCCGCCTGTGGCCCGGCGGAGCCGGAGCCTTCGGACTCCCCCCTGCGGCGCTGCGCGCCTTCCCCCCTCCCCTGCGGGAGGGGGGACACCGCCTGTGGCCCGGCGGAGCCGGTTCCACGGCTGCTCTGGGCGCTGCTTCGTCGTGTCATAGCTTCAAGCCGCGGGGTGTGCGGTGGGCTCGTCTTGCCGCGACACGCCCGCCGCCTCAAAACTCGCCATCTCACGCAGCAACGCGCAGGCCGAGACCAGCAGCGGCCAGGCCAGCGCCGCGCCCGAGCCTTCACCCAGGCGCAGGCCCAGATCGAGCAAGGGTTCGGCCTTCAGATGCGCCAGCATCAGCGCATGACCCCGCTCGCCCGAGCGATGCGCGAACACGCAGCGCTGCAACACGGCGGGTTGCAGCGCGCTGGCCACCAGAACGGCTGCGCTGGCGATGAAACCATCAACCACGATCACGCGGCGCTCAACAGCCGCCTGCAGCACCGAGCCCACCAACGTGGCGATCTCGAAGCCACCGAAAGCGGCCAGAGCGTCCAGCGGCTGATTCACGGTGGCGTGGCGTGCGAGCACCTGACGCAGCACGCCGATCTTGCGTTGCACCGCCTCGGCATCGAGCCCTGTGCCGGCGCCGGTGCAGTCGGCCACATCGAGCCCAGCCAGGCGCGCCAGCAGCATGGAAGCGGCAGAGGTGTTGCCAATGCCCATTTCACCGAGCAGCAAGGCGTTGCCCGGCAGCTCGCGCACCACCTGCTGCCCGTTGGCGATGGCTTGCGCACATTGCTCGGCGCTCATGGCCGGGCCTTCCAATGCGTCAGCCGTGCCCGGCGCGATCTTGTGGACGCGCAAACCCGCGCGCGGCGCGAAGTCGTGCGCCACGCCGCAGTCCACCACCGTGAGCGCAATGCCGTGCTGGCGCGCCAGCACGCTCACCGCCGCGCCGCCGGCCAGGAAGTTCTCCACCATCTGCCAGGTCACGTCGCTCGGGTAGGCGGAGACACCGCGCGCGGCCAGGCCGTGATCGGCCGCGCAGACCAGCAGCTGCGGATCGCGCAGCGCAGGGGAATCGCTGCCCAGAATCAGGCCGATGCGCAGCGCCAGCGTTTCGATGCGCCCGAGAGAACCGAGTGGTTTGGTCTTGTTGTCGAGACGGCGCTGCAGTCTCGCAGCCAAATCGGGCTGCAGGAGGTCGGGCAAGGTGGGCGACTGAAGGGGCATGGCAGATCTCACTGGGGAAAAAGGATTCAGCGCGGCAGCGCCACCCACTGGTCGTCCAGGGCGCGTACCGCGATGCGGTGGTCAAACACCGCTTCCAGCGCGCGGTGCGTATCCGGGTTTTGGCAGGCACCCAGGTGGCGCACGCGGCCGGCGTCGAGCACCAGCACGTCGTCTGCCTGCAGCACCATGCCGAGTTCGTGCAAAACGCTCACCACCGTCTTGCCGCTGGCCACCAGTCCGCGCACCAGCGCCAACCAGTCGGCCTGGTGCGGCGGGTCCAGGTTGGCGAGCGGCTCGTCCATCAGCATGACCGATGCCTCGACCGCCAACGCACGCGCCAGCAGCACGCGCTGGCGCTCACCGCCAGAAAGCGCACCCAGCGACCGCCCACGCCATTCCCAGGCCTGGGTCTGTTGCAGTGCGCGTGCAACCGCAGCGTGGTCGGCATCACCCGGCTCGGCCAGCCATTCCAGGTGCGGCAACCGTCCGAGCAGCGCCACGTCGTACACGGTCAGATCATCCGCAGCGGTGTCGGCCGTGGCCTGCCCCAGCCAGGACATCGAGCGCGCGCGTTCCCGCGCGGCCAGACGCGACAGATCGTGCCCGTGCAGAAATACCTCGCCCTGGTAAGGCAGCAGCCCGGCGAGTACCTTGAGCAAGGTGGACTTGCCCGCGCCATTGGGCCCGACCACACAGGTCCAGCGCCCGGCACTGAACCGTACGTCCAGCCTGTGCAGCACCGGGTGACGCAATGCGCCCTGGCCAAGTGATGCGCCCAGCCCCCGGACCTCGATCGCCGCCGTGCTGAAGGTGTTCATCGTGGAGACCTCCCCATCAGCCACAGCAAATAGCCGCCGCCCAGCACCGCCGTCAACACACCCACCGGCAGCTCTTGCGGCGCCGTCAGGCCGCGCGCCAACGTGTCGGCCAGCAGCAGCAAGGCGCCCCCCATCAGGCTGGATAGCAGCACCAGCCTCGCATGTGTTGTCTTGACCACGGCGCGCACCAGATGCGGTGCGGCCAGCCCCACAAACGCGATCAATCCGGTCTGCGCCACCGCAGCCCCCGTGGCCAGCGCCATCACCGACACCAGAGCGAGGCGCAACGGCACCAGCGGCAGGCCCAGACTGTGGGCAGTTGACTCGCCCAGCACCAGGGCGTCCAGCACCCGCGACAACGCCCAGGCGATGGCCGCGCACAGCACCCACACCACCGCCATCGTGGCTACCGCACTCCAGCCCACGAATGCGGTCGTACCCAGCACATAGGCTTGCAGGCTTTGCAGTGTCTCGGGAAACGACAGCGTGATCAGCGAAGTGAAGGCCCCCAGCACCACGCCCACCACCACGCCCGCCAGCAGCAGCCGCAAAGTGTGCTGGACGCCGCGAGCCAGAGCCAGCGTAAGGAGCACCGCCGCTACAGCGCCGACAAATGCCGCTCCCGTCAGCCCCAGACGCAGCAGCCAGTCGGCCGCCAGCGGCGATGCGCCCAGCGCCACCAGCGCCAGCGCCACGCCCAGCGAAGCACCCGATGCGCTGCCGAGCAGGAACGGGTCGGCCAGCGGGTTGCGAAACAGGCCTTGCGCCACCGCGCCGGCAAGACCCAGCAGGGCACCTGCGGTGTAAGCACCCAAGCCACGCGGCGCCCGGATGTCCCACACGATCTGGCTCGCCACAGGATCGGCCAGCATCCGCCACACGGCTTCCACACCGCTGCTGCCCACACCGAGACTGAGCACGCCAAACAACAAGGCCAGCAGCACCAACGCCACGCCCAGACCCCAAGCCCGACGGGGCGGGCGCGGACGCGCAGAAGCATCGACGGCGGGGTTGCGGGTCAGCGTGGGCATGGCGGTAGGCGTGCCGTAGGTGGCTCAGGATGCCTTGCGACGCAGACAGTCGGCCATCAGGCGAGCGGCCTCCGCCATTCGCGGCCCGGGGCGCACCAGTACGTCGGACTCGGCCGGGCTGAACACGCACAGCCGCTGCTCACGCAAGGCGCGCATGCCCGACCAGCCGGGGCGCTGCGCCAGCCCGGGCGAGGTCTGGTCGCCCACCATGATGAGGTCGGGATCAGCGCGCACCACGAACTCCGGATTCACCCTGGGAAACGGCCCCATCGCCGTCGGCAGGATGTTGCGAGCGCCCAGCCGCGTGAGCAGCTCGCCGATGAAGGAGCTTTCGCCTGCGCCGTAGGGCGCGCTGTTCACCTCAAAGTACACCCGCTTGCCCCGGCTGGATGCCGGCAGGGATCGCGCCAGCAAGGACACGCTCTCATCGATGGCCTGCCAGCGCGCTGAGCTTTCGGCTGGCGCGAGACCAAGCAGCGCTCCAACCTGCGTCATCACGCGCTGCACACCGGCCAAATCGGTGGGCTCCAGAACCACCACCGATAGACCCAAAGCCTGCAGCTGCTCGACCGCCCGCGACGAACGCGCGATCAGCACCGCGTCGGGCCGCAGCGCGAGCACCGCTTCTACGTTGGGGTCAATGCCACCGCCCAGCTGGGGCAAGCGGCGGACCGTCGGTGGCCAGTTGGAATAACGGTCCACACCCACCAGGCGGTCACAGGCATCCAGCGCGCACACCGTTTCGGTCAGCGAGGGCAGCAGCGAAACGACGCGCTTCGGCGGTGTGTCCCAACGGTGGGTGACGCCACGGTCGTCGGTGACAGCGGTACCGGCTGCGAACGACAGCCCGCTCGCCAGCAGAAACAGCGCGCCGATCAGCCGATTCAGACGGCTCACGTGCCGCCCTTCGCCGTGAGTGCGCAGCCCGCCACCATCCAGGTCACCGTGTCGCACTGGCTGGCCACACGCTGATTGAGCAAGCCCAACGCGTCGACAAACGCCCGCACATCGCGCCCCATTGGAATCACACCCAAGCCGATCTCGTTGCTCACCAGCACCACCGGGCCAGGCGCCTGGCGTACCGAATCACAAAGCGCATCAACCCACGGCTTCACTTCGTCCGGCGTCAGCGCGTCCCCCTGCGAAGGCATGAGCAGATTGGTCAGCCACAGCGTGAGGCAGTCCACCACCAGCAGGGTCTTCGGCGAGCTGTCCCGCAGGACTGCCTGGGCAACCTGCCGGGGTTCTTCCACCGCCTGCAGCGCAGGCGAGCGCATGGCGCGGTCTTGCTGGTGGCGAGCGATGCGCGCAGCCATCTCGGCATCTGCCGGCAGACCGGTTGCGATCAGCAGCGCGGCGCGCGCACCACCGGGCCTTAACCAGTCGCTCGCCCGCTGCTCGGCGCGCGCCGACTTGCCGCTCTTTTGCCCGCCCAGGATGAGCTCGGTGCGTGGACTACCCATGGCGTGCCATCCAGTTTTTGACAATCTGGTGCAGCTGCTCCACCCCATCGGTCAGCGCGGCTGGGCCAGGCTGGAGAATGTTGGCCGACTTGATCTCGAACAGCTGGTTGTTGACCACCGCCGGCACCGCCTGCCAGCCGGGCCGCGCCAAGACCTTCTCGGGCCGAAAGTGTTTGCCGCACCAGGACCCAATGACGATGTCGGGCGACCTGCGCACGATTTCCAGCGGGTCGGCAATGATGCGCTGCTTGCCCATGGGTTCCAGCGCCAGTTCCGGAAAGCAGTCGTCGCCACCGGCAATGCCGATCAGCTCCGACACCCATCGGATGGCACTGATCGGCGGCTCGTCCCACTCCTCGAAATACACGCGAGGACGTTGCTTGCCCGCAGCCTGCAAGCTGCGCACCGCAGCCTCAATCAGCGCCAGGCGCTCACGCATCGACGCGATCTGGGCCAAGCCCTCTTCGGCACAGCCCACCATCGCCGCCACCTGGTACAGCATGTCGAAGATCTCGTCCACGCTGCGCTGGTTGAACACAGTCACCTGCACGCCGGCGCGGATCAGCGCCGCTGCGATGTCGGCCTGGAGGTCGGAAAATCCGAAAACGCAGTCGGGCCGCAGCGCCAGAATCTTGTCGATCTTGGCACTGAGAAACGCACTGACCTTGGGCTTTTCCTCACGCGCGCGCTTCGGCCGCACGGTGTAGCCCGAGATGCCCACAATGCGCGCATCCTGCCCCAGCCGATAGAGCCACTCGGTGGTTTCTTCGGTGAGGCAAACGATGCGCTGTGGACCTGGCAACATGGTGGGCATTTCGGGGGTATCAAACGGTCAGAACTTGGGGCGCCAGTCCAGGCCAACGTAAAGGCTGCGAGGCTGCTGGTTGTAGCCGTACACGGTCTGGTAGCGCTTGTCGGTCACATTGTCGATGCGGGCGCGCAGCTTCACTTCGGGCGTGAGTGCATACGATGCTGCGAGGTCGAGCACGGTGTAGGACGCCAAGCTGGTCTCGATCGCCGCAAACGTGGTCGGGTCAGCATACCGGTCGCCGCGCCGACCCGTGTGGCGCAAGTCGGCGTCCAGGGCAACGCCTGCCAGCGTGCGCGAAGCACCGAGCGACCACAGCGTCTTGGCCCGGCGCGTGAGCGCGACGCCGGTGATCTCGTTCACCGGGTCCTGCAGCGTCAGACCGGCGCGCAGTCGCGTCTGGCCCAGCGTGCCCTTGTAGGACGTTTCCAGCCCACGGTTGCGCGTGCGGCCGAGGTTGGCAAACCGGAACGCGGCGTTGTCGTAGTCAAGCTGATCGGTCACGCGGGTGTTGAACCAGGTGGCGCGCAGCAGGTGCGCGCCCTGTTCGTATTGCAGGCCCAACTCCTGGCTGCGCGCGGTCTCGGGTTTCAAGTTGGGGTTGCCGAAACCCGGCGCAAACAAATAGCCCAGCGGCGGTGCGTTGAAGGCGGTGGAGGTGCTGGCCAGCAGCTTGAGCTGCTTCGTTACCGGCAAGCTGTAGCCCAGGTAATAGGTGGTCTCATCCAGCTCCCCCACCTTGTCGGCGCGCAAATTGAATTGAATCGAACCCGGGCCCAAGCCGCCCTCGACGCCGCCAAACCAGGCGGTGGCATTGCGGCGCGCATCGTAGGGCGTGCCGAACGCCGAGGTGGTTTCTGTCGTCACGCGCTGCCATTGCCGCTCCAGGCCCACGGTGGCCAGCCAACTGCCACCGAGCGCAACCGTGTTGACCCAGGACAGCACGGTTGCGCCGGAGCGAAAACCGTCGTCCGATCCGAACGCTCCGTTGTCGCTGGTGCGGCTGGTGTCCGACTGCTCGCTCAGCGACACCCGGCTGCGCCAGTCGCCCCAGGTGTTGTCAGCAAACAGGGTGGCCTGATTGAGGCGGGTGGTGGACGTCTGCACGTCGGTGGCGGCACCGTAGGCGTTGTCGTAATCGGTGTCGCCCACCGAGCGACTCAGCCGCACCCCCACCTGGTGGCGTGGCGCGAGCTGGTGCGTGAGCGACAGGTTGAGCGAGGTGTTGGCGTAGTCGTCGGCGTCCGGATTGGTGCCAGCAAACTGCGCCGGATTGACCGACGAGAAACCGTCGGTGCGAAAACGAGAGGCGCCTGCGTTGATGGCGGTGTCGCCCACCTGGGCCGAGACCTGGGCCGACAACTTGCGGGTCGCGCGTGGACCGACTTCCACCGACAGCTGGGCGGAAGGCTCGCGCGCACCCGTTCGGGTGAATATCTGGATCACGCCGCCGATGGCGCCGGAGCCGTAAATCGCCGACACGTTGCCGCGCACGATTTCGACCCGCTCGATGTTGTCGAGCATCAGGTGTTCCAGGCTCACCGCGCCCGAGGCGTCCTGCTTATTCAGCGGCACACCGTCGACCAGCACCAGCGTCTGCAACGAAGGCGCACCGCGCAGGAACACGCTGGAGACGGTGCCGATGCCGCCGTTTTGCGTGCGCTGCAGGCCAGCTTCGCGCTGCAGCAGCGTGACCAGATCACTGGCCTGCGAGCGCTCTATTTCCTCGCGACTGATCACCGTCGTGTGGTGCATGGCCGCGGTCAGCGGCAAAGGGTTGCGGGTCGCTGTCACCACCGTCTCAGGCAGCGTTTGGGCGTGGGAAATCGTGGCCAAAATGGCCAGGGGCAGCGCGGCCAGGGGCACGCGCAGATGGCGGTTTTTCATGAGAAGACAGACACAGAGGTTGCCCTCGCTGTCCTCCCCGACAGCGCATGGGCGTTCACGGTGGCACCTCTTTGCAGACGCACCACCACCGTGTTGGCCGGTATCCGGGCTGACAGAACGACCGCCATCACCTTCCCAGACGCGCGAGACGCCCAGTGGTTGATGGATGGCGGCTGAAGCGGCCGAAGAAAAGATCTTTCGGCCGCTTCGTCTGCTTACCGTTGCGGGGGCAGCGCAGGTTAGGCCAAGGTCCGGTTGAACCTGTCCCTCCTGCTTCCCGTTGAACTGCGGCCTGAGAACCAGGCTGCGAGCACCAACGGAGCGATTGTAAGCTTGCGTTTCTTGCCGCAACCCTACAATCGCCGCTTACCAGCGTCTCAACATGGCCGATATCAAGCACCTCGATCAGATCGCCGAACGCGTGGAGCGATTGCTGTTGCGTCACGACGAACTGCAACGCACCAACGCGCTGCTGCATGAGCAATTGCAGGCGCTGCAGGGCGAACGCGACTCACTGAAGTCGCGGCTGAACGCGGCGCGGGCCCGCATCGACGCCCTGCTCGACCGGTTGCCTGCCAATGGGGCCACCTCACCCGGAGATGACGCATGAACGCCACCGCAACCTCCAAGCAGATCGAGGTCCAGATCATGGGGCAGAGCTACCTGCTGGCCTGCCCGCCGGGCGGCGAGTCGGCGCTGTTGGATGCGGTGGAGCGGGTCGACACCGCCATGTGCCGCATCCGCGACGCGGGCAAGGTGAAGGCGCGCGACCGCATTGCGGTGCTGGCTTCGCTCAACCTGGCGTTTGAGCTGTCGCAAATGGAGTCTGACCGGCTGCGCGGCAATGCCGTCACTGCCGCTCCAACCGCTGCGCTCGCCGATACAACGCAACCCGGCGACACCAGCACACAGGAGCGGATGAAAGATCTGGTGCGGCGGCTGGACAACGCGCTGGGCAGCGACGGCCAGTTGCTCTGAATCCCCTGCTTGTACCGCCCGTCCGCACGCGGCGGTTTCTCTCTGACCGAATCCGCAACACCGCATTGCCGGGCCTACAATCTCTCCTGTCTGCAGTGCATGCCGGGCTTAATATTTCCTTGAACCAATGCTCATTGAGCATGGGCTTGGTAAATTGCCTGACAGGTGTGAGCATCTCGCGTCAGATGAACCCGAAGTCAGGCTGCCCTCGCCCACCTGAACCCCCGGTTCAGGATGACGGTCCGGTGGCACTTGCAGACACCCCCATTCCGATCACCTCCCTGGGCCGAGTATCCGGAGCACCCCCCTGCGCCGCTTCACGTCTTCCCCCCTCTCCTGTGGGAGGGGGAACGCAGCCAGCGGCCCGGCAAAGCCGGTTCCACGGCTGCTCTGGGTTCGGGCACGTGCTCCGTACCCATCCCTTTCAACTCCACCCCCTGCGCCACTTCGCGTCATGCCTGCTTTTTTGTGAGCGGGTCGCGCGTCCAGTGGCTCGGCCAGGCCGCGTGCTCTCGCGCTTGAATCACTTTCTCTCTCATGTCCCTCGAACCTCTGCTGATTTTTGAACTGGTTGCGCTCGGCCTTTGCACCGGCTTTCTCGCCGGCCTGCTCGGCATTGGCGGCGGCATGATCATGGTGCCCTTCCTCACCATCATCCTGAGCAATCGCGGTGTGTCGCCCGACTTGGCGGTGAAGATGGCGATCGCGACCTCGATGGCCACCATCATCTTCACCTCGCTCTCCAGCGTGCGTGCGCACCACAAGCGCGGAGCGGTGCGCTGGGACATCGTGAAGCTACTCGCTCCGGGCATCGTGATCGGCGCGGCCATCGCCAGCCTGGGCGTGTTTGCGCTGCTCAAGGGTTCGTGGCTGGCACTGGTGTTCGCCGTGTTCGTGAGTTTTTCCGCCACGCAGATGCTGCTCAACAAAAAACCCAAAGCCTCGCGCTCCCTGCCAGGGCCGGCTGGCACGCTGGGCGCCGGTGCGGCGATCGGTTTTCTCTCTGGTCTGGTTGGCGCGGGTGGTGCCTTTGTGAGCGTTCCTTTCATGACTTGGTGCAACGTGGCGATCCACAGCGCGGTGGCCACCAGCGCGGCCTTGGGTTTCCCAATCGCGCTGGCCAATGTCCTGGGGTATCTGGTCGCGGGACAGGGCGTGGCCGGCTTGCCCGTGGGCGCCGTCGGCTACGTCTTCCTGCCGGCCTTGGTGGTGATCGCCTGCGCCAGCGTGCTGATGGCGCCATTGGGCGTGAAAGCCGCCCATGCCTTGCCCGTGGCCACGCTCAAGCGGGTGTTTGCCAGCATCCTCTACCTGCTGGCCGCCTACATGGTCTACAAGGCATTCTCGATCTGAGCCGGAGCCGATCGGCGCCAGCAGCGCAGCCCGAGCACTCAACCGTGCAGCGGCACGGCTGAGACCACCATGCCGTCTTCATCGGCATAGAGCCAGTCCCCAGGCCGTACCCACACGCCTTGCATCTGCACCGCCACCTCTCGCTGGCCCTCATTGCGTTTTTCGGTCGGTAGCGGAATGGCGGCCAGCGCGCGGATGCCGGTGTGGCACAGCGCCAGCTCGGCCACGTCGCGCACACAACCATCGATCACCACACCGGCCCAGCCGTTGCGCGCCGCTGCCGCACCCAGGTTACCGCCCAGCAGCGCGCGCCGAAGCGAAGCGCCGCCGTCGACCACCAACACCCGGCCCTCGCCCGGGCTGTCCACTGCCGCCTTGACCAGCGTGTTGTCTTCAAAGCATTTGACTGTGCTCACCAGCCCGGCAAAACGGCGCTGCGCACCAAAGTCGCGAAACACCGGGGGCAGCACACGGAAGGCGCCCGAGCTGTCATTTTTGTGGGCATCGCAGAGGTCACAGGTGGCAATTTCCGGCATGGCAACGTGTCTCCAAATGAAATCTTGCGCCCTGCTTTCGGGCAGGGCGGACCGCCAATTTTGACGCCATGGACCCCAGCCTTGCGAGCGCCGGTACACCGGTCGAGCGCACGCTATGCGAAGGAGTGTTGTTTTCCCAGCCACGCGATGCGCGCTCCCCTGTGAAAACACACGAAAAAGCGCCTCCATTCCCTTGGAATGCGAGTGCAACTCCATTAGCATCCGAGACACCGGTTGTCGAGCGCGTTTGATGGCCGGGGAACATTCCACTTCTAGAAGGAAATCCAACCATGGCAACTGCAAAAAAAGCGCCCGCGAAAAAAGCGGCACCGGCGAAGAAAGTCGCACCCGCAGCCAAGAAGGCTGTTGCGGCAACCAAAGCACCTGCGGCCAAGAAAGCCGCTCCAGCGAGGAAAGCCGCACCGGCAGCGAAGAAGGCTGCTGCTCCAGCGAAGAAAGCCCCGGCAGCCAAGAAGGCAGCCCCGGCGAAAAAAGCGGCACCGGCCAAGAAGCGCACCCCCAACGCGGCCTTCATGAAAGCCATGACCCCCAGCGCTGCCCTGGCCGCGATCGTGGGTTCCAAACCGCTGCCACGCACCGAGGTGACCAAGCAGGTATGGGCTTACATCAAGAAGCACAACCTGCAAGACGCCGTCAACCGCCGCATGATCAACGCCGATGCCAAGCTGAAGGAAATCTTCAAGAAGGCGCAAGCGTCCATGTTCGAGATGACCAAGATGATCAACGACCACCTGAAGTGATCAGGGCTTGGCCAGGCAACAAGCGCTGGCCACATCAAAAAAAGCCGGCACTGCCGGCTTTTTTTTGCCTCGGCAAATGGGGCTGACCTTGAAGCCCGATGTCCTGCCATGCCCGCACAGACGCCGCCAGGCTCGGTAACATCGCCACATGAACCCAGCATCCAGCAACAGCACATCGGTGCATTTCGGGCACCAGGGCCGCGTGGTCATCGTCACCGGTGGCGCGCAAGGTATCGGCGAGGCCTGCGCGCGGCGCTTCGCGCAGGAAGGGGCGAAGGTGGTGATCGCCGACGTGGCCGATGCGCCCGGCCGCGCGCTGGCCAACGAACTTGGCGCGATGTACCGCCACTGCGACGTGGGCGACAAGGTGGACGTGGACGACCTGGCGGCGAAGGTCATGGCCACCCACGGCCGCATTGATGTACTGGTGAACAACGCCGGCATCTTCAAAGCGGCGGACTTCCTGGAGGTGACCGAAGACGACTTTGACGAGGTGCTGCGCGTCAACCTGAAAGGTGCCTTCCTCATGGGTCAAGCAGTGGCGCGCGAGATGGCGCTGCGCCGCGAGGGCAGCATTGTCAACATGAGCTCGGTCAACGGTGTGCTGGCGATCCCCAACATCGCCAGCTACAACGTGAGCAAGGGCGGCATCAACCAGCTCACCCGGGTGATGGCGCTGGCGTTGGCCGAACACGGCATCCGCGTCAACGCGGTGGCGCCGGGCACCATCGCCACCGAGCTCGCGGCCCGCGCGGTGCTGACCAGCGATGCCGCCCGCGAGAAAATTCTGAGCCGCACACCCATGCGGCGCCTGGGCGAGCCCGACGAGATCGCCGACGTGGTGGCCTGGCTGGCCAGCGACGCGGCCAGCTATGTCACCGGCGAAATCGTCACGGTGGACGGCGGCCGCATGGCCCTGAATTACACGGTGCCGGTCTGAGCGCCTGAATTTTCAGCGATCCGCAGCCGCCGACGGCATGCCGTCGCCCAAGCACATGGCTGGGGTTTTCGCCAGCCAGACGCGGCGATGGTTGGGCGGGCACTACCATCCCCGCATGCCCAACCGTTCCACTCCTGACCCGCTTGGATGTTGTCCCGCGCGAG
>JBBSDB010000033.1:0-18676 GCA_038249735.1 Burkholderiales bacterium | reverse complement strand
TGGCACGCTCACCGACAACAATGGGCGGAAATCCGACTTCCGCAATGTCATCATCATCATGACCACCAATGCGGGAGCCGAGACCATGAACAAGGCCACCATCGGCTTCACCAACCCGCGCGAAGCGGGCGACGAGATGGCCGACATCAAGCGCCTGTTCACGCCCGAGTTCCGCAACCGGCTCGATGCGATGGTCAGCTTCAAGGCGCTGGACGAAAACGTCATCATGCGGGTGGTCGACAAGTTCTTGCTGCAGCTCGAAGGCCAGCTGACCGAGAAGAAAGTCGAGGTCACGTTCACCGATGCGCTGCGCAAGCACCTGGCCAAGAAGGGCTTCGACCCGCTGATGGGTGCGCGACCGATGCAGCGCCTGATCCAGGACACGATCCGCCGCGCGCTGGCCGACGAACTGCTGTTCGGTCGCCTGACCGATGGCGGCCGCCTCACAGTCGACGTGGAGATGAAGACAGACGACAAGGGTGTGGAGGCCGCCGACGTCAAGCTCGACATTCAGCCGCTGCCCAAGAAAGAGGGCCGGGCCAAGCCGGCGGCCGAGGAAGCGGCTGCAGCCGACTGATCCCAGGGCATCTTGCCTGCGTGAAAAAGCCCGGCTTGCCGGGCTTTTTTTTGGGTGTCTGGATCGCGGTTTGCGTGTGTTGGCTTGCGGTGGCGGGTCAGCCGATATCGCTCACGTGAAAACCGAAGTGGCCTGCTTCGCGGTCGGCAAAATAGTGCTCAAGCGTTAAACGCACCGTTCGAAAAGCAATTTCCTCCCAGGGAATATCGGCTTGCAGGAACAGGCGCGCTTCCATGGTTTCAAAGCCGGGGTTGAAGCGGTCGCTGAGAAGCTGTGCGCGGTAGTACATGTGGACCTGGCCGACGCGAGCCACGTTCATCAGGGTGAACAACGCACCCATTTCGATCTGAGCCCCTGCTTCTTCATCCGTTTCGCGCAACGCGCCTTCGGCGGTGGTCTCGTCCAGTTCCATGAACCCGGCCGGCAGCGTCCATTTGCCGCGGCGCGGCTCAATGTTGCGCTTGCACAGAAGCACGTACTCGCCCGTTTCCCCCCAGACCGGCACGGTGCCCACCACGTTGAGCGGGTTTTCGTAGTGGACCGTTGCGCAGGCGGTGCACACGGCGCGTGGCTTGGTGTCGCCATCGTCAGGCTGGCGGTACTGGACGGCGGCGCCGCATTCGCGGCAGTGTTTGATGGGGCTGCGCTGCATGGGCGCGAGTTTAGGGTGAAAACAAAAAAGGGCTCCCGAGGGAGCCCTTTGTCCTGCCTGATCAAGCCGACCGGCCAAGCCGTTTTTTGCACCTGGCTCCATCAGGTCTTGGTGGTCTTCCCGTGTTTGGCGATCAGACTGCGTGCGGATTCCAGCAGTTGCTTGCCGTTGAAACCTCGCTTGTCCATGTCCTGCATCCATTCCACCTCGACCAGGCGGGCCTTGCGTTTGAACTCCTGCGCCTCGGCAGGCGTCACGGTGTAGATGGTATTGCCCAGTTTTGCGGCCGATTCGCGACCGGCCGCGTCGCCGGCCTGCTGGGTTTTGCCAAGCCAGCCGGAGGTTTCCACGCCCGAATTCTTGTCGATCACCGCCTTGAGGTCGGGCGCGAGCGAGGCGTATTTGGCTTTGTTCATCGCCATCACAAAGGTGGTGGTGTAGAGAGCCCCACCAGCCGGATCGAACTCGGTGTGGAACTTGGTGAGCTCGTTGACCTTGACCGATGGCACCACTTCCCAAGGAATGACGCAGCCGTCGATCACCCCTTTGGACAGGGAGTCGGTGATGGCGGGCAGCGGCATGCCGATGGGCGTGGCGCCCAGGTAGCCGAGCATCTTGGTGATCTGGCGGGTGGGACCACGCACCTTGGAGCCGTTCAGGTCGGCTGCCGTCTTGATCAGCTTGTTGCGCATGTGGATCACGCCGGGGCCGTGCACCTGCAAGGCGATGGTCTGCACGTCCTTGAACTCGTCCTTGGCCACTGTCTGCACATATTCCCAGTAGGCCTTGGAGGTGGCTTCAGCGTTGTTCATCATGAACGGCAGCTCGAATGCCTCAATGCGCGGGAAGCGGCCGGGGGTGTTGCCTGGCAGGGTCCAGACCACGTCCACCACGCCGTCCTTGGCCTGGTCGTACAGCTGCACCGGTGAGCCACCGAGCTGCATCGCCGGATAGGCCTCGAACTTGATCCGCCCTTGCGAGTCGGCCGTGACCTTGTCCATCCAGGCCTTGTGCATGTTCAGCCACACGTTGGACTGCGGCGACATGAAGGTGTGGAACTTGAGGGTGACGCTTTGCTGGGCAAAGCCCGCCAGCGCCGGGGCGCCGAGGGCGAGCGCGGCGCCGGACTGGATCAGTTTTCTGCGTTGAATCATGGGGAGGTCTCCAGTTGGAATGAAAAACAGTTGCTGCAAAAGGTGAGGGAACATTAAGGGATTTGCGGTCGTTCGCGCTTCGGGTCAAACCCGGGCACAAGCGCGCTGCTTACGCAACGCGCACCGAAATCGGCACCAGGCCATCGACGCCAGCGCTCATGGTGTCGCCGCTGACCACCGCAGCCACGCCCTCGGGCGTTCCGGTGTAGATGAGGTCGCCGGGCTGCAGTTCCCAGGCGGCCGACAGGTGCTCAATCACCTCGCCGATGCTCCAGATCAGCTTGCTCACCTGGCTGCGCTGGCGGTCGCTGCCGTTGACCTGCACCCACAGCGCTGCCTGTGTGATGTCGCCGGCCTGATCGATGGGCGTGATCGGGCCGATGGGCGCTGACTGGTCGTAGGCCTTTCCGATGCACCAGGGCCTGCCCTGCTTTTTCATCTCGGTCTGCAAGTCGCGGCGCGTCATGTCCAGGCCGACCGCGTAGCCAAAGATGTGCTGCTGCGCATCGGCGGCGCGGATGCTTTTGCCGCCGCGGCTGATCGCCACCACCAGCTCCACCTCGTGGTGCAGGTTGTGGGTCAGGCTGGGGTAGGGAAGGGTGGCGGTCTGCCCAGCTTCGGCGACCACGATGGCGTCTGCCGGTTTCAGGAAAAAGAATGGCGGCTCGCGACCGGTGAAGCCCATTTCCTTGGCGTGTTCTTCGTAGTTTCGGCCGACGCAGTAGATGCGGTGTACCGGGAAGCGTTCGTCGCATCCGACCACGGGCACGGAGACGGTCGGCGGCGGCGGGAAGGCGAAGCGCATTTGGGTCTTTCGAGCGGGGAAAAGGGCGGTGTAAGAAGCGCTGATGCTCAGTACTGGCTGGCGGGCAGGCGCACCTGAAGGCCATCGAGGTCGGGCGTGAGGGCGATCTGGCAGCTCAGGCGGCTGCCGGGCGCCAGCGGGCTGGCGGCGAAGTCCAGCATGTCGCGCTCATCGGTGACGGGGGGTGGCAGGCGGGCGGCCCAGGGTGCGTCGACCATCACATGGCAGGTGGCGCAGCTGAGCGTACCGCCGCAGTCGGCCACGATGCCTTTCACGCCGGCGTCCACTGCGGCTTTCATCAGGCTTTGGCCGGGCTGTGCCTGAATGTCTTGAGCCGACTGGTCGGCGGCGATAAAGCGAATCTGGATCATGGTGAGAGCGATTGTGATCAAAGGCGGCTGAAGTACTCGCGGCGCTCGAAGTCTTGCGGGTCTTCGGCCTGCGCGTGTCGGTCGATTTCGCTTTGCTTGACCTGGCAGAAGTAGGGCACAAATCCCTGGCCCAGTCCGGCGCTCAGTTCGGCGTCGTCGTGCAACGCGGCCAGGGCTTCGCCGAGCGAGCTGGGCAGTTGTTCGCCACCCTCGGCGTAGGGCGCTTCGCTGCCAGGCGGTGGCGTCAGGGCGCGCGCCAGGCCGTCGAGCCCGGCGTGGATTTGCGCTGCCATGTAGAGGTAGGGGTTGGCCGCCGGCTCGCCGACGCGGTTCTCGATGCGTGTGGCCGGGTCGCCGGCGGCGCCCACCACACGCAGCATGGCACCGCGGTTGTCCTGGCCCCAGCGCACCGCCGAGGGCGCGAGCGCGTTGGGCTGAAAGCGGCCGTAGCCATTGACGGTGGGAGTGCACAAGGCGGTCATGCCACGCGCGTGGGCCAGCAGGCCAGCCAGCCAGTGGGCGCCGGCGTCTGACAGGCAGTGGCGCGCCTCGGTCCGGGTGCTGCTCTCGGCGGGCGCGCTGCGCACAAAGGCGTTGGCGCCTGTTTGCAGATCCACCAGCGACTGGTGCAGATGCCAGCCGCTGGACATGATGTGGGGGAACGGCGGGCGGCACATGAAGCTGGCGTGGTAGCCGGCTCGGCGCAGCGCTTGGCGCACGCCGTTGCGAAACAAGACCATCTGGTCGGCGGCGGTGAGGGCGTCGGTGGCGTCGAACACGGCTTCCACCTGGCTGGGGCCAAATTCGATCTCCAGCGTCTGCAACGGGAGGCCAAGCGCCTGTGCGGTGCGATGAACGATGTCCAGTGGCTCATGCGCCATGTCCAGGCAGCTCTCGGCGTGCAGGTGGTAGCCGGGGTGGATCATGGACACGCGCGGCGGCTCGCCGGGCCAGCCGGCGCGCTCGGGGTCGAGCTGGTGTGAATCGTCGGTGATGCGGTAGATGTGGAACTCCACCTCCAGCCCGGTCTTCAGGCGAAAGCCGGCGCCGGCCAGCCGCGCCAGCGCGGTTTGCAGCACGCGCCGCGTGTCCAGGCCGACCGGCGTGCCATTGGCGAACCAGGGCTGGGCTCGCAGCCAGCCGGTGCGCGGCGCCCAGGGCAGCAGTGTGAAGCTGGTCGGGTCGGGCAGCAGCAGCAGGTTGGCGGCGCCGGCGAAGCCGGGCAGAGCGGCGGTGGCGCCGGGTTCGAACACCTTCCAGGCGGTGCGGTCGCTGCTGTCTTTGAGCAGCAAGGTGCTCACCATGCCCACGCCCTCATGCAGCGCGCGGATGGTGGCGCTCGCCGTCAGGCTTTTGGCTCGCAACTGGCCGTGCAGATCGCACCAGCCCACGCGCACCGACTCGACCCCGCTGGCTTCGATCAGCCGCGACAGCTGTTGGCAAGTGGCTTCCCGCGCCGCGTTGTGCACACCGCAGTGCTGCGCGAAGCTGGCGCGCGCCTCCTGGGGTGCGGCGCTCATGTGGAGCGGGGCTCGCTGTCGGCGGCTTCCCTTGCCTGCGACGGGTACCAGGGCGCACCTTCGCGCTTGGCGCGCACTGCGTCCTGCCACCAGGCCTGCCAGCCCTCGGTGGGCGCGATGCCGTCGACCGTGTCGGGGCCGCTGATGGCGCTGTGCAGCGCGGCGTCGGCGATGCCGGGCGGCGTACCGCCTTGCGCCACCGTGTCGATGGCTTGCTGCAGCAGGCGGCGGTTGGCCATGATCACCTTGTCGGTTGTGCCCAGGTGTTCGCGGGTGCGATCCTGGATCGCGCCCATGCTTTCACAGGCCCACTGGTCGTGCACGTTGATGTCGTCCTCGCCCATGCCGAGGTAGGTGCGGTTGTGTTGCTCTTCGCCGTTGAAGCCCCAGTGGTTGTGGCGGCCCGATTTGGGGATGTAGTCGGGCAGGGTGACAGTGGCCAAGCGCTGCTGGCGCATGGTGTGCTTGTCCACCGGCGCGTCGAAGCTGGTGAAGAACGCGAACCAGTGGTTGTGGTTGTCGTCTACTGGCACATGCATTTGCGTGATCGTCATGGTCTCCGAGAGCGGGATCACGAAGGTTTGGGGAAACACCGCGTTGGTCACGCGCACATGGGCCAGTGCCTCGTTCATCTTGCGCAGCGCGGTGAGTTGAAAGCCGTAGGGCTGGGCGGTGAACGAGAGCTCGGGCTGGCCGAACTCGCGCATCACCCGGGTCATGGGCCATTGCTCGCCGTCCACCGCGCCCGCGCTGGCGCCCCGGAACTGCTTGCCGTAACTGTCGTCGATCGAGGCGTCGTTGAAAAACCGGTGCAGGTAGGATGCGTGCGCAGGATCGATGCCCACCTCAAAAGCCTGCAGCCAGTTGCAGTGCCACAGGCCTTTGAAGGCAAAGCTGTGGCTGCTCGGCGCCTCGAAACAGTCGAGCGCGGGGAAGGGTGGTGGCGTGCTGCCCTCAGCGCCGAACCAGCCGAACAGCACGCCGGCTTTTTCCAGCAACGGGTAGCTGCGCTGGCGGATGCGGGTGCACAGGCGGCTGCCGTCGGGCTCGCCGGGCGTCTCCAGGCACTGGCCGCTGACGTCGAACTTCCAGCCGTGAAACGGGCAGCGCAGGCCATTTCCCTCGTTGCGGCCAAACGCCAGATCGGCGCCGCGGTGTGGGCAATCGCGGTCCAGCAGGCCATAGGCACCGTCGGCGTTGCGAAACAACACGACGTCCTGCCCGAGCACCCGCACCGCTTTCACCGGGCGCAGCGCCATCGCGGGGTCGAGCGCCGGGTCGAACTCGTCGAGCAGGGCCACTGGCTGCCAGTAGTGGCGCAACAGCGCGCCGCCGGGGGTGCCGGGGCCGACCTGGGTCAGGCGTTGATTGAGTTCTGCTTTCATGGCGCTCCAAAAATGGGATACCGTTTTTGCGAATCAGTGTACATTTTGGCGCATGAACCTGCAAGACACGGTGCTGATGCAACTGCGCGACCTGATTCTGAGCGGCGCCTTCGAGCCGGGACAGCGGCTGGCGGAACAGCAGCTCGCCGAGCGCCTGGGCGCCTCGCGCACCCCCGTGCGGGCGGCGCTGGTGGCGCTGGAGCAGGAGGCGCTGGTGGAAGCGAGCGACACCGGCAAGTACCTGGTGCGCCAGTTCACCGCACAGGAAGTCACCGACGCGATCGCGGTGCGCGGGCATCTGGAAGGCATGGCGGCGCGGCTGGTGGCCGAACACGGCGTCTCGCGTCAGCTGCAGGGGGACCTGCAGGCCTGTCTGGACGAGGGCGATCGCCTGCTGACGACCGATCCTCTCACCCTGCAGAGTTACGCCGCCTACGCCGCGATGAACGATCGCTTCCACGCACTGATCCTGGCGGCCTGCGGCAACCGGGCGCTGCAGCGTGCGGTGGCACTCAATGACAAGCTGCCGTTTGCGCCCGCCTCGGCCATGCTGCCCATGCAAGGCACGCTCGCGCTGGACCGCGACTGGATGCTCTACGCCCACCGTCAGCACCACATGCTGGCCGACGCGCTGCGCGCCGGGCAGAGCGCGCGCGCGCAGGCGCTGGCGGCTGAACACACCGAGGTCGCGCAGATGAACATGCGCCTGGCGCTGGAACGGCGTGCCGAGTCTGAGCGGGTGATGCCCGCGATCCGGCTGGTGGTCGGCTGACCACTGCGGCCGGTGTATCGTCTCGACATGGAGACCGCCACCGAACCCCAGATGCCGCTGCCTGCGCCCCTTGATGCGCCACCGTCCAGTGGCCTGTCGCTCAAACGGGTGGCCATCGACACCTACCACGAGAACGTGGCCTACCTGCACCGAGACTGCGCGGTCTACCGGGCCGAGGGCTTCCAGGCGCTCTCCAAGGTGGAGGTGCACGCCAACGGCAACAGCATCCTGGCCACGCTGAATGTGGTGGACGACGCGTCCATCGTGGGCTGCGGTGAGCTCGGTGTGTCGGAAGACGCCTTTGCCCAGCTCGATGTGCCCGACGGCCATGACGCCACCGTTTCGCAGGCTGAGCCGCCGGTGTCGATGCCGGCGCTGTTTCGCAAGATCAACGGCGAGCGGCTGGGCCGCGAAGAGTTCGCCGCCATCGTGCGCGACATCGCCGGCTACCGCTATTCCAAGATCGAGCTGACCGCCTTTGTGGTGGCCTGCAACCGCAGCGAGCTGGATCGCGAAGAGGTCTATTTCCTCACCGAAGCCATGGTCGCCAGCGGGCGCCGGCTGGACTGGGGGGTGCCGCTGGTGGTGGACAAACACTGTATCGGCGGCATCCCGGGCAACCGCACCTCAATGCTGGTGGTGCCGATCGTGGCGGCGCATGGGCTGGTGTTTCCCAAGACCTCGTCTCGCGCCATCACTTCCCCGGCGGGCACGGCCGACACCATGGCCGTCCTGGCCGAGGTGGAGTTGCCGTTCGAGCAACTCACCGGCTTCGTGCGCCGGCACCGCGCCTTCCTGGCCTGGGGCGGCACCGCCAACCTGTCGCCGGCCGACGATGTGCTGATCTCGGTCGAGCGGCCGCTGAACATCGACTCGCCCGGCCAGATGGTCGCCTCCATCCTGTCCAAAAAAATCGCCGCTGGCTCCACCCACCTGGTGCTTGACATTCCCATCGGTCCCACCGCCAAGGTGCGCTCCATGCCCGAGGCGCAGAAGCTGCGCCGCCTGTTCGAGTATGTCGCGCAGCGCCTGCACCTCTCGCTTGACGTCGTGATCACCGACGGCCGCCAGCCGATCGGGCGCGGCATCGGTCCGGTGCTGGAGGCGCGCGACGTGATGCAGGTGCTGGAGAACCACCCCGACGCGCCGTCCGACCTGCGCCAGAAATCGCTGCGCCTAGCCGGCCGCATCATCGAATGCAGCCCCGATGTGCGCGGCGGTGACGGCTTTGGCATCGCGCGCGACATTCTTGATTCTGGTCGCGCGCTGGCGCAGATGCAGGCCATGATCGCCGCCCAGGGCAGCCGCGGATTCGACCACCACCATCCGCCGCTGGGCGCGCTCAGGCTGGATGTGCGGGCCCCGCGCAGTGGCGTGGTGGTGGGCATCGACAACCTGCAGATCGCGCGCATCGCGCGGCTCGCCGGCGCGCCCAAGGTGATCGGCGCCGGCATCGATCTGTTTGCCAAGCTGGGCGACAAGGTGGCCGAGGGTGCCCCGCTGTACCGCATTTACGCCGGCTACCCGGCCGATCTCGCGTTTGCCCGCCAAGCCCTTGAGCGCGCCAACGGCTACCTGCTGGGCAGCGCCGACCAACTGCCCCAGGTCTTTGTGGAGTTCTGATGACGATCAATGTGGTGCCTGGCGCGGGCTGTTTGCTGCATTTCCCCGAAGACACGTCAATCGCCGAACGAGCGGCCCAGGCCGCCGGCCTGCATTCCCGCGCCATTGAGCGCCACCGATTCCCCGACGGCGAGCTGCGGCTCAAGCTGCCCAAGGCGCTGCCATCCCGCGTGGTGGTCTGGCGCACGCTCAACGACCCGAACGAAAAACTGGTCGAGCTGCTGCTGGTGGCGCAGGCCGCGCGCACGCTGGGCGCGCAGCACCTGACGCTGGTCGTGCCGTACCTGGCCTACATGCGCCAAGACATCGCCTTTCACCCGGGCGAGGTGGTGAGCCAGCGCATCGTCGGCCGCTTCCTGGCCGACCTGTTCGACGCCGTGATCACGGTCGACCCACACCTGCACCGCGTGTCCACGCTGCGCGAAGCCGTGCCGGTGGCCGACGCGGTGGTTCTCAGCGGCGCACCGGTGCTGGCCGACTGGGTACACAGCCAGCGCCCGGATGTGGTGTTGATCGGCCCCGACGAAGAATCCCTGCAATGGGTGGCCCAAGCCGCCGCCCGCCACGGCTGGGACCTTGCGGTGTGCCGCAAGCAGCGCCACGGCGACCGTGCGGTCGAGGTTGAGCTGCCCGCGCTTCCGGTGCAGGGTCGAGCCGTGGTGCTGATGGATGACGTGGCCAGCTCTGGCCACACCTTGGCCCAGGCGGCGCGCGCACTGCTGGCGGCCGGTGCCACCTCGGTCGACGTGGCAGTGACCCACGCCTTGTTTGCCGAGGGCGCGCTGGCGCTGGTGAAAGGCGCCGGTGTCGGCGAGGTCTGGAGCACGGATTGCATTGCGCATGAGAGCAATGCGGTCAGCATGGTGCCAGCGCTGGCCGAGGCCCTGCGGTCGCTGCAACTCAATGCAGCCACTTTTTCTTGACAACCTCCCCATGACAGATTCCCTGCGCAACCAATTCGACCAACGCGAGGCCTTGGTCACCGACACGCTGCCCTGGGTCGCTTCGCCCTTGCCCGGTGTCGAGCGCCGCATGCTCGACCGCGAAGGTGGGGAGGTGGCACGTGCCACCAGCATCGTGCGCTACGCCCCCGGTTCCCACTTCGACCGGCATCTGCACGGCGGCGGTGAGGAGATCCTGGTGCTCGAAGGCACGTTTTCCGACGACCAGGGCGACCACCCCACCGGCTGCTACCTGCGCAACCCGCCCGGCAGCGCGCATGCGCCGTTTTCTGTTGGGGGATGCCTGCTGCTGGTCAAGCTCTGGCAGTTCGGCGCGGGCGACACCGACACCGTGCGCATCGACACCCGACTGGAGCCGTGGCGCCAGGGTCTGGTGCCAGGCCTCTCGGTGATGCCGCTGCACGAGCACAACGGCGTCAGCACGGCACTGGTGCGCTGGGCGCCCCACACCCGCTTCAACACCCACCGCCATCCCGGCGGCGAAGAAATTTTCGTGCTCGAGGGCGTGTTCCGGGATGAACACGGCAGCTACCCGCGCCACAGCTGGCTGCGCAGCCCGCGCTGGAGCCAGCACACGCCGTTCACCGGAGAAGAAGGTGCGCTGATCTATGTGAAGGTGGGCCACCTTGGCGCACCGATGTTGACGCCGTGAAATCAGGCACAGAGCAGGCTGACAGAGACTGGCGGCCATCACCGCGGTCGCGAGCCAGCTCAGCCCTCGGCGTCTCTCGCGATGCGCTGTCGCTTGCGATGCATCAGCAGGGTCACCAGCACGCTCGCCGCCGCTGAGGAGGCCAGCACCGGCGCGGTGCCCGCCCACAGCAGCAGGCCATCAAGCGCGTCGCTGCGGGTGAACTGCAGGCGCTCGACGAGGGCACTCACATCGGTCGGCTGCACACGGACGAGTTCATCGTGCAGCCGCCGCAGCGAGGGCCATTGCTCGTCCAGCCGGATGCGCGCAAACACACCATTGGCTACCGCCACCAGGCTGAGCAGGCCGGCAGCCGGCAGCAGGGCGACCAACAGTCGCTCGCGCTCGGTCTCGGGAGCCTGCGCATAGACCTGGCCCACCAGCTCTGCGACTTCCTGTTCGGGGGTGTCGGTGGCGGTCAGCGCCAGTGGCTCAGGCCTGTGGGAGATTTTGCTTTTCATGTTCAGCATCTCAAATGACAGATCGGTATCGACCGGCGATCTCTCGGACCGGTCGGCGCAGCATGAAATAGCGACCGAGCTTGCTCGGCAATGCTTAGGCGGTGATGAAGGCGGGTGCTGCGTCCTCGTTCGCTGGCGCGCCTCCGACGTAAGCTCCCGCCATGAACTGCGCTGACTAACCCCCATGGCCGACATTCCCTGGTTCACCTTGCATGGCCTGATCGTCGTGCTGGCGGTGCTCGCCTATGTGGTGCAGTCGCGTACCGATCACGTCCGCCGCCAGCCCGCTGCCGCGATCGCCTGGATGCTGTTCATCGTGTTTGTTCCTTACCTTGCCTTGCCGGCGTTCTGGATTTTTGGCACGCGCAAGCGGGCGCGCCCGCCGGCCCGCCAGGCGCCGCCGGCCAGACCCGCCCAAGTGCAGACCCCCTGGGCCGTGGGAACGTTGCTCGCCCTGGGGCAACCGGCGCCGCAGCCTTACACCCATTTGCTGATTCACCCCGACGGCCTGGTGGCGCGCGAGGCCCTGCTGATCCTGATCGGGCGGGCGCAGCGATCGATCGACATGTGCACTTTCATCCTGCGCCGCGATGCGCTGGGCGAACAGGTGTTCGCCGCACTTTGCGCCAAGGCCCGTGAGGGCGTCAGGGTGCGTCTTTTGATCGACGGCCTGGGCAGCCTGATGGCGCGCCCGCCCGATCTGCGCCGGCTGAGAGAGGCTGGCGGTGCGGTAACGCTGTTTGTCTCGCCCTTGAGCTCACCGCTGCCAGGCCGCACCAATTTGCGCAACCACCGCAAGCTGTTGCTGATCGACGCTGGCACGGCAGATGCGCAGCTCTGGTGCGGCGGGCGCAACCTGGGTGCCGAATATTTTGACGGTGCGCCAGGCGTGCCGCCGTGGACCGATCTGAGCTTCGAGCTGAACGGCCCGGTGCTGGCGCAGACAGCCGACTTGTTCGAGCGCGACTGGGCGCTTGCGGTGGGCGACCGTGGCGCGGCGGCGCTGGTGGATCCTCCCGCACCGCCCGCGATCCTTCCTGCGCAGGACCTCGCGCAACTGGTGGCCTCCGGCCCTGACCAGAGCGCCGACACCTTGCACGCACTGCTGGTGAGTGCAGCCTACCGGGCACAACACCGGCTGGTGCTGTCCACGCCGTACTTTGTGCCCGATCCCAGCCTGCTGATGGCGCTGTGCCTGGCGGCGCAGCGCGGGGTACAGGTCGATTTGTTGCTGCCCGAGCGCTCCAACCACCGCCTGTCCGACTGGGCACGGGGCCGCTCGCTGCGCGCGCTGGCGCGCGCCGGCGGACGGATCTGGCTGACGCCGGGCATGTGCCATGCCAAGCTGGTGGTGGTGGACGACACGCTGGCGCTGGCCGGCTCGGCCAACCTCGACGGGCGCAGCCTGTTTCTCAACTACGAGCTCATGATGGCTTTTCACACACCCGATGCCGCGCAGCGGTTCACCGCCTGGTTTGACGAGGCGCGCTGCGACGCGCAAAGGCTTGAGGTGCACGAGCCTGGCTGGCTGCGCGACGTGGGCGAGGGCCTCATCCTGTGGCTGGGGTTCCAGCTGTAGCAGGCTGCTCACTCCAGCCGTGCCTTCAGGTCCGTGAGGCCGGGCAAGGCCGCACAAAGCGATCAGGCTGCGCCGCCAGCCGGTTTATCCTCGTCTGCCATGAAGCTCTACAACTACTTCCGCTCCTCGGCCTCGTTTCGCGTGCGCATTGCGCTCGCGCTCAAGGGCCTGTCTTGCGAGTACCTGCCGGTTCACCTGGCCAAGGGCGAACACCAGCAGCCAGGCTACAGCGACATCGCAGCCGACGGTCTGGTGCCGGTGCTGGAACTCGACGACGGTACCCGACTGTCGCAATCGATGGCCATCATCGAGTATCTGGACGAGCAGCACCCCGAGCCGGCGCTGCTGCCCGCCGACGCGCTGGGTCGAGCTCGGGTGCGCGCACTGGCGCAGTCGATCGCCTGCGAGATCCACCCGATCAACAACCTGCGCGTGCTCAAGTACCTGACCCGCGAGCTCAAGGTCGACGAAGAGGCCAAGAACACCTGGTACCGGCACTGGGTGCGCACCGGGCTGGAGGCTTTCGAGCGTCAGCTCGCTCAGGCGCCGGCCAGCCGCTTCTGCCACGGTGGGACGCCCACGCTGGCTGACTGCTGCCTGGTGCCGCAGATTTTCAACGGCCAGCGTTTCAACACCCCGCTGGATGGCCTGCCACGCACCATGGCCGCGTTTGAGTCCTGCATGGCGCTGCCCGCGTTCCAGGCCGCCCAGCCCTCCGCCTGTCCAGATGCGGAGGCCTGAAACCGTGGAGCTGCCGGTTGCCATGCGACCCAAGTGGTCGGCTCCGCCCGGTGTCCATGCCCTGTTCACCACCCGCGCCGGGGGTGTCTCGCGGGCGCCGTTTGACACGCTGAACCTGGGTGACCATGTGGGCGACGATCCGCAGGCGGTCGCGACCAACCGCGCGGCGCTGGGTAACGTGCTGGGCGCCCGGCCGGTGTTTCTGCAACAGGTGCATGGCACGGCAGTGGTTCGCCTGGTGGCGCAAACGCCCGACGGCACGCAGGCCGATGCCTGCCTGAGTACCGAGCCAGGGCTGGCCTGCACCGTGATGGTGGCGGACTGCCTGCCGGTGTTGTTCACCGATACCCAGGGCTCTCAGGTGGCTGCTGCCCACGCTGGCTGGCGTGGCTTGGCCGGAACGGCTGGCCAAGGCGTGCTGGAGTCGACCTTTGATGCCTTGGTGGCGCAGGCTCAGCAACGCCACCCTCAGCGCTCGCGCGCATCGGTTGCGGCCGACACGCTGGTGTGGCTGGGCCCATGCATCGGGCCTATCGCGTTCGAGGTCGGTCCCGAGGTGCGCACCGCCTTCCTCGCCACCAACCCCGCATCAGCAGCCTGCTTTGCCGCACTGCCCGCAGGCAAGTGGCTGGCCGATCTGGCGGCGCTGGCGCGCCTGCGTTTGCGGGCGCTGGGTATCGAGCGGGTTTATGGCAATGACAGCAGTGCAAGCTGGTGCACCGTGGGCCAGACGTCAGACTTCTTTTCCCATCGGCGCGACGCCGGTCGGCTCGGCAGCACCGGGCGCATGGCCGGCTGCATCTGGCTCGCTTGAAGTGGCCTGCACAGGCTGCGCCGTGGTCTCGCGCCGCGCTTGGTCCTCAGCCGCCTCAATGGCTTTGCGTTCCCTGCGCCGCTGCGGCGTGCGCATGATGTAAATCACCAGCACGATAGGCACCACCCCATACAGCACAAAAGTTACCACGGCACCCAGCACGGTGCCGGTGGTGTTGGTGGCCTCCGCCACCGACATCATCAGCACCACGTACAACCAACCAATCACAACCAAATACACAGGCATCCTTCTCTGATGCGTCAGCTTGCTGGAAGCCAACCTGCCCATACTCTGCGGGGTTACCAGGGTTGGCAGCAGCTGACGCTGATCGATAATAGTGGCTGAAAAAAATCATTGGAGACAGCAATGGCATCAGGGAAGTCCCCACAAGAAGCATGGATGGAGGCTGCGCAGCAGTTCCAGCAAAACCTTGTCAACCAGTGGACTCAGGCAGCGCAGGCGTTTCCGGGTGCGGCGTCAGCGCCCGGGGCCGGGGCGACAGACCCTTTTGCCGCGTTCAAGGCGCTCATGCCCCAGACCGGCGCATCCGGGTTCGGCGGTCTTTCCGACACCAGCAGCGGTATGGCGGGCATGGGCCAGCTGTTCAACCAAGCGGCGGGTCGCCCGGTGAGCTTTGAGCCAGCGCGCATGCTGGAAATCCAGAGCACCTACCTGAAGGAAGTCGGCGAGCTCTGGAACCATGGCATGGCCGCCAAGCCGCAGGTCGATCGCCGCTTCGCTGGTGACGCCTGGGTCAGCAATCCGCTGTCTGCTTTCTCGGCTGCTGCTTATCTGCTCAACGCCCGCACCCTCATGGCCATGGCCGATGCGGTGCAGGGCGACGCCAAGACAAAAAGCCGGGTGCGCTTTGCGGTGCAGCAGTGGATCGACGCCAGCGCGCCGAGCAACTTCCTGGCCTTCAACGCCGAAGCCCAGAAGAAAGCCATCGACACCCAGGGCGAGAGCATCGCCAAGGGCGTGGCCAATCTGCTGCACGACATGAAGCAGGGCCATGTGTCCATGACCGACGAGAGCGTGTTCGAGGTCGGCAAAAACGTGGCGACCACCGAAGGCGCGGTGGTGTTCGAGAACGAGCTGTTCCAGCTGATCGAATACAAGCCGCTGACCGCCAAGGTTTACGAGCGTCCGTTTCTGCTGGTGCCGCCATGCATCAACAAGTTCTACATCCTCGATCTGCAGCCCGCCAACTCGCTGATCCGCTACAGCGTCGAGCAGGGCCACCGCACCTTCGTGGTGAGCTGGCGCAACCCCGACGAATCGCTGGCCAAGGCGACCTGGGACGACTACATCGAAAACGCGGTCATCCAAGCAATCGGCGTCACGCAAGACATCACCGGCGCCGAGACCATCAACGCGCTGGGCTTCTGCGTCGGCGGCACCATGCTCTCCAACGCGCTGGCGGTGTTGGCTGCGCGCGGTGAGGAACCAGTGAACAGCGCCACCTTCCTCACCACCCTGATCGATTTCACCGACACCGGCATCCTCGACTTGTTCATTGACGAGAACTTCGTCAAGTACCGTGAGATGCAGTTCGCCGATGGCGGCCTCATGCCTGGGCGCGATCTCGCCACCACCTTCAGCTTTTTGCGCCCCAACGATCTGGTGTGGAACTACGTGGTGGGCAACTACCTGAAGGGCGAGTCGCCGCCGCCGTTTGACCTGCTGTACTGGAACTCCGACGCGACGAATCTGCCCGGCCCGTACTACGCCTGGTATCTGCGCCAGACCTACCTGGAAAACAACCTGGTGAAGCCGGGTACGGTCACGGTGTGTGGCGAGAAGATCGATTTCCGGCAGGTCAAGCTGCCGGTCTACATCTACGGTTCGCGCGAAGACCACATCGTGCCGATCGGCGGCTCCTATGCGAGCACCCAGGTGTTCCCGGGCAAGAAGCGCTTCGTGATGGGGGCTTCAGGCCACATCGCTGGCGTGATCAACCCGCCTGCGGCCCACAAGCGCAGCCACTGGATCGGCGCGGCGGGCAAGTTCCCCGCTGACGTGAACCAATGGATCGCCAGCGCCACCGAGCACAAGGGCAGCTGGTGGACCGACTGGTCCGAGTGGCTCAAGCCGTTGGCAGGCAAGCAAATCGCCGCGCCCAAGGGTTACGGCAAAGGCAAGCAGTATCCAGCGATCGAGCCAGCGCCTGGTCGCTATGTCAAGGCGAAAGCTTGAAGTTGTGGCCCTCCCGCAGCGCTTTGCGCCACCCCCTCAAGGGGGCGACACCTGAGGCCCGGCAGAACCGGTTCCTCGGTGTCATCGGGTTGGGTTCCTCCACGCAGCGTCAAACAGCATTTTTTTGAATCATCTAGGAGACAACATGGAAGACATCGTCATCGTTGCAGCCGTTCGCACGGCAGTTGGCAAATTCGGCGGCTCACTCGCCAAGATTCCGGCCACCGAGCTGGGCAGCATCGTGATCAAGGAACTGCTCGCGCGCACAGGCGTTTCTCCCGATGCCATTGGTGAAGTGATCATGGGCCAGGTGCTGGCGGCAGGCGTGGGCCAGAATCCGGCGCGCCAGGCCATGATGAAGGCCGGTGTGGCCAAGGAAACCCCGGCGCTGACCATCAACGCGGTGTGTGGCTCTGGCCTGAAGGCGGTGATGCTGGCAGCCCAGGCTGTGGCCTGGGGCGACAGCGAGATCGTGATCGCCGGCGGCCAGGAAAACATGAGCGCCAGCCCGCATGTGCTCAACGGCAGCCGCGACGGCCAGCGCATGGGCGACTGGAAGATGACCGACACCATGATCGTCGACGGCCTGTGGGACGTGTACAACCAGTACCACATGGGCATCACCGCCGAGAACGTGGCCAAGGAGCACGGCATCACCCGCGAGATGCAGGATGCACTGGCGCTGGGCAGCCAACAAAAAGCGGCTGCGGCGCAGGATGCTGGCAAGTTTAAGGACGAGATCGTCGATGTGAGCATCCCGCAGCGCAAGGGCGACCCGATCATCTTCAACACCGACGAGTTCATCAACAAGAAAAGCTCTGCCGATGCGCTGACGGGCCTGCGCCCTGCCTTCGACAAGGCGGGCAGCGTGACGGCAGGCAACGCCTCCGGCATCAACGACGGTGCCGCCGCTGTCATGGTCATGACCGCAAAGAAAGCGGCCGAGCTGGGCTTGAAGCCGCTGGCGCGCATCGCTGCTTTCGGCACCAGCGGCCTCGACCCCGCCACCATGGGCATGGGCCCGGTGCCGGCGTCGCAGAAGGCTCTGGCGCGCGCCGGCTGGAAAGCCGCCGATGTCGATTTGTTCGAACTCAACGAAGCGTTTGCGGCCCAGGCCTGCGCGGTCAACAAGGCGCTCGATATCGATCCGGCCAAGGTCAACGTGAACGGCGGCGCGATTGCCATCGGCCACCCGATCGGTGCGTCTGGCGCCCGCATTCTGGTCACGCTGCTGCATGAGATGCAGCGCCGTGACGCCAAAAAAGGCTTGGCCGCGTTGTGTATCGGCGGCGGCATGGGTGTGTCGCTCGCGGTGGAGAGATAACCCACCCCCGCGCCGGCCCGACACTCGGGCCGTCACCCCCGCAAGGGGGCGATGCTGGCGGCCCGGCAAAGCCGGTTCCGCTGCATCCTGAGTTGAAGGCAAGCATTTCGTCTCGTTTTTTTCAGGCGCAAGCCACCACCTAGAGGAGCATCACAATGAATCAAAAAGTAGCGTACGTCACCGGCGGCATGGGCGGCATCGGAACCGCCATTTGCCAGCGCCTGCACAAAGAGGGCTTCACCGTCATCGCGGGCTGCGGCCCGACGCGCGATTTCAAGAAATGGCTCGATGAGCAAAAAGCCGAGGGGTACACCTTCCACGCGTCGGTTGGCAACGTCGGTGACTGGGATTCCACGGTTGAAGCGTTTGCCAAGACCAAGGCCGAGCACGGCAGCATCGACGTGCTGGTCAACAACGCTGGTATCACCAAAGACCGCATGTTTATCAAGATGTCGCGCGAAGACTGGAGCGCGGTGATGAACACCAACCTGGACTCCATGTTCAACGTGACCAAACAGGTCGTGGCCGACATGGTGGAAAAGGGCTGGGGCCGCATCATCAACATCTCTTCAGTCAACGGCGAGAAAGGCCAGGCCGGTCAGACCAACTACTCCGCTGCCAAGGCAGGCATGCACGGTTTCTCGATGGCGCTGGCGCAGGAAATGGCCACCAAAGGCGTGACGGTCAACACGGTGAGCCCTGGCTACATCGGCACCGACATGGTCAATGCCATCCGTGCTGATGTGCTGGAAAAGATTGTTGCTACCGTGCCTGTCAAGCGCCTGGGCAAGCCCAGCGAGATCGCTTCCATCATTGCCTGGCTGGCCTCGGAAGAGGGCGGCTACGCCACCGGTGCCGACTTCTCGGTCAACGGTGGATTGCACATGGGGTGAATAAGTCCCCCCGCGCCGCCTGCGGCGTCACCCCCCCCCCCCGGGGGGGGGGGGCGGGGGCGGGGGGCCGGCGGGGGGGGCGGGGGGGCCCCCCCCCCCCCCCAACCCTGACCGAAGTGGATAACAAGGGCGAAATTTTTGTTAACCACCCTCGCT
>JBBSDB010000032.1:0-18959 GCA_038249735.1 Burkholderiales bacterium | reverse complement strand
TAGTCGGTGCCCAGCAACACGAAGCGCTTGGCCGATCCGCCGTCCTTGCTCATCAGGTATTCCACCGCAGGAATCGCCTGCTGGTTGGGCGCGGCGCCGGTGTAAAACACGTTCTTGCTCAGTTCCTCGCCCTCGTACTGCACCGGGTAGAACAGCAACGCATTCTTTTCTTCGAACACCGGCAGCACCGATTTGCGGCTGACCGAAGTCCAGCAACCGAACGTCACCGCCACCTTGTCGTTGTCGATCAGCTGCTTGGCTTTTTCAGCAAACAGTGGCCAGTTGGACGCCGGGTCGACCACCACCGCTTCGAGCTTCTTGCCCAGCACACCGCCCTTGGCGTTGATCTCGTCAATGGTCATCAGCGCCACGTCTTTGAGCACTGTTTCCGAGATGGCCATGGTGCCTGAGAGGGAGTGCAGGATGCCGACCTTGATGGTGTCGGCGGCCAGCGCATGCGATCCAAAGGACGCGCCCAGGCCCAAGGCCATGGCTGCGGTGAGTTTTTTCAATGTGGCTCGGCGATTCATGGGGCAGGCTCCAAGAGTTGATGGGTTGCGGTCTTTCAAGACCACGCCCACCACTTGCAAACCTTGTGCCAACCATATTGCAGTGCAGCAGAAATACAGTCCATCGCGGTGCTGAGAGCACCAGTCACTTTACCAAGCCGGTTGCGCGCCCCAGCGCTGCCGTATTTCGGTGCGAAACTTGCTCGATGCACAGCTGCGGCCGGTGTTACGCACCAACACGGTGTGCGACCAACAACGGCACCAGTGCACCAGGTTGGCGCAGAATTTGCATGTGCTTTGTCGTGGCCTATCTGCATCTTCGAACAACCCACCACCAGACCCGATGGAACTGACACCCCGCGAAAAAGACAAGCTGCTGATCTTTACCGCTGCCCTGCTGGCCGAGCGGCGCAAGGCACGCGGTCTGAAACTGAACTACCCCGAGGCGGTGGCCCTCATCAGCGCGGCCGTGATGGAAGGCGCGCGAGACGGCAAGACGGTGGCCCAGCTCATGAGCGAGGGCCGGAACGTGTTGACCCGAGCCGACGTCATGGACGGCATCGCCGAGATGATTCCCGACATCCAGGTCGAGGCGACGTTCCCCGATGGCACCAAGCTGGTGACGGTTCATCAGCCCATACTTTGAAACCCCCCGCGCCGCCTGCGGCGTCACCCCCCAGGGGGCGGCGCTGGCCGACTGGCAAAGCCAGATCGGCGGCGCCCTGGTACCAAAACGTTTCTTTCTACCGCATCAACAGGTAATGTCCGAATGAACACATCCACCGTCTTCAAAACCTCGCTGCTGACCGCACTGAGCATCGGCAGCTTCTCCGCCTTTGCGCACGTCGGCGCCGACGCGGGTTCGCACCACGGCTTTGTGTCGGGCTTTGTTCATCCCATTACCGGGCTGGATCACCTCGCCGCCATGCTGGCGGTGGGAGTTTGGAGTGCGCTGACCACGCGCCGGCTGTGGCTGGCGCCGCTGTCGTTTGCGGCGCTGCTGCTGGGCGGTGCCTTGCTCGCGCAGGCGGGTCTGGCACTGCCGGCCATCGAACCGATGATTGCGGCCTCCATGCTGGTGCTGGGCCTGCTGCTGGCGGCGCGCATTCAGTTGCCAGAAGCAGCTGGTGCGGTACTGGTGGGCGGGTTTGCGCTGTTCCACGGCGCAGCCCACGGACAGGAACTGGCAGGTGCCGGGGCACTGGTCGGCATGGTGCTCGGCACCGCCACGCTGCACCTGGCCGGTATGGGCATCGGCCTGGGGTTGAAGCGCACCAGCGCCTGGTTGCCACGCGTGGCTGGCGCCGCCGTGGCGCTGCTGGGCGTGAACATGGGCTGGTCGCTGCTGGCCGGCTGAACAAAGGACACCGAATGATCCCCGGCGAAATCTTCACCGACGCGGGCGAACACCCGCTCAACCCCGGCCGTGCCACCATCACCTTGGTGGTGAGCAACAGCGCCGACCGCCCGGTGCAGGTCGGCTCCCACTACCACTTTGCCGAGACCAACGCGGCGCTCAGCTTCGACCGTGCGGCCGCGCAAGGCAAGCGCCTGAACATCGCCAGTGGCACCGCCGTGCGCTTCGAGCCGGGGCAGCAGCGCACGGTGGAGCTGGTGGACTACGCGGGGGACAGGATTGTGCAAGGGTTCCGGGGATTGACCCAGGGCGCATTGGACTGACGCCCTGCCTCGAAGCCACCCAGGCGACCCACGCCTGGGTGCAAGTCGCCGCTCAGCAAGGTTCGCTCACTGCGAAATGCTGGTGCGGGTCACCGCCGGCTGACCCGGCGCAGCCAGCACGAAGAAGCCTGGCAGACCATTGGTGCCAAAATTCGTCGCCGAGTTGCGCACAAACACCGAATCGCTCAGCGTCATGCGCCCGGTGCGGTCGTTGCTGACATAAAAGACGGCGCTCCCACCTTCAGACGCTGTGTTGTCGCTCACCTGGCTGCCATAGATGGACAAAGTGAAGGCATTGCCATCGTTGTAGATCGCGCCGCCGCTGCCGCCACCCGGGGTGCCGGCTCGCTGAGGATTGGCGCCATTGCCCAGCGCTGCGTTGTGCGAGAGTAGGCTGTTGTAGATGCTGTAAGACACACCAATGCTGCTGAGCGCGCCACCGTTGGAGCAGCTGTTGCCAAGGCCTGGTGCGCCGCCAAATGTGCTTTGCACCACATAAACCGGACGGGCTTGAAAGATGCTGAGCGCGCGCACTGCACCGCCACCCATGTCAGGCCCCGTTGTCTCGCAGCGGTTGTTCGTGAACACACTGTTGACGATCTTGAACTGACCACCGCGCACAAAAATGGCGCCACCGCCGCCGCCCTCGATGAGTTGTCCAGTCGAATTGCCATTCGCAAACCGCATGTTCTGCACCGTGAGACGCGGGGTTTCCTGGTTGTCGCAGCGCGCAGTGGTGAACACCTGGGCCGCATCGCATGTGTTTTGGTACAAGATGCGAACATTGCCACCGCCATTCAGGGTGACGAGGCCCTGGCCGTCCAGCGTCACATCGGGCCGGTTGTTGAAAACCTTGGCGGTGCTGGCCATGTTGATGGTCACCGGATTGGGACCACAGTTGAAACGGATCTTGCCACCCAGCGCCACCGCATTCACCACGGCCTGACCGGTGCAGCTGGCCGGCGATCCGGTCCCCACCACCCGATCGGGCTGGCTGGTGTCCACCGCGAGGCCCGCCGCTGGCACGGGTATTTGACTGCTGGGGTTGCCAGCCCCAATCGTTGACCCAGCACCACCGGTAACACCTTCCGAACCACCCGTTGACCCGCCTGTTCCACCAGCGGGGACTTCTGGGCTGGAAGAATCGCCCCCACCGCAGGCCGTCAGACCCGCCAGCAAAAGAAAAAAGGCAGCGACATGCAGGGAGTGCGAAGGGAGAGGCTTGGTACGAGACATGGTTTTGTCAGATGTTGAAAGAATGGAAGTTGCCGGCGCGTGGCGCGGCTGCACAAGCCAATTCGCTGGCACGATCCGTGCTAACTTTGGCTGGCTCGCTGGCAACCCGACTGACGATCTGAGCATCGACAGCCCAGTTTGGCAACGCTTAACTGTTCGAACTTGTGAGCGCGCGTTACGGGTCACAACAACTGGCAGCGCCGCCATCACCGTCTGAAAAGCCCCGTTATGACCCACATCTCCCGCAGCGCTTACGCCTCCATGTTCGGCCCGACCGTGGGCGACCGCGTGCGCCTCGCCGACACCGGGCTCATCGTCGAAGTCGAGCAAGACTTCACCCTGCGCGCCGGTGGCTACGGCGAAGAGGTGAAATTTGGCGGTGGCAAGACCATTCGCGACGGCATGGCGCAGTCGCAAAGAACGCGCGCTGAGGGCGCGATGGACACGGTGCTGACCAACGCGCTCATCATCGACCACTGGGGCATCGTCAAAGCGGACATCGGTTTGAAAGACGGGCGCATTGCGGCGATAGGCAAAGCGGGCAACCCCGACACGATGCCCGGCGTGGACATCGTCATCGGCCCCGGCACCGAGATCATCAGCTGCGAGGGCAGCATCGTGACCACCGGCGGCATCGACAGCCACATCCATTTCATCTGCCCGCAACAGGTCGACGAGGCGCTCGCCTCGGGCATCACCACCATGCTCGGCGGCGGCACGGGACCTGCCACCGGCACCTTCGCCACCACCTGCACGCCTGGCCCCTGGCACATCGAGCGCATGCTGCAGGCCGCCGACGGCCTACCGATGAACCTGGGCTTTCTGGGCAAGGGCAACGCCAGCCGACCCGAGCCGCTGCGCGAGCAGATCGAGGCTGGCGTGATCGGCCTGAAGTTGCACGAAGACTGGGGCTCCACGCCGAGCGCCATCAGCAACTGCCTCGACGTCGCCGAAGAAACCGACACGCAAGTGGCGCTGCACAGCGACACGCTCAACGAGTCGGGCTTTGTGGAAGACACGATTGCCGCGACCAAGGGAAGAACGCTCTGCGCCTTCCACACCGAAGGCGCGGGTGGCGGCCACGCGCCCGACATCATTCGCGTGGTCGGCGAGCCCAACTTCCTGCCCTCCTCCACCAACCCGACCATGCCGTACACGGTGAACACGCTCGATGAGCATGTGGACATGCTCATGGTCTGTCACCACCTCGACGCGTCCATCCCCGAGGACCTGGCGTTTGCCGAGAGCCGCATCCGGCGCGAGACGATCGCGGCCGAAGACATCCTGCACGACCTGGGCGCCATCAGCATCATGAGCAGCGACAGCCAGGCCATGGGCCGCGTGGGCGAGGTAATTCTGCGCACCTGGCAGACGGCGCACAAGATGAAGGCGCAGCGCGGCCTGCTCCCCGGCGACGGCGAGCGCCACGACAACTTTCGTGTCAAGCGATACGTCGCGAAATACACCATCAACCCGGCCATCGCCCACGGCATCTCGCATATCGTGGGTTCGCTGGAAGTGGGCAAATGGGCCGATCTGGTGGTGTGGAAGCCGGCCTTTTTTGGCGTCAAGCCGGCTCTTGTGCTCAAAGGCGGCAGCATCGCGCTGGCCGCCATGGGCGACCCCAACGCGTCCATCCCCACACCGCAGCCGGTGCACTACCGGCCGCAGTTCGGCGCACTCGGCACCGCCTTGGCGCGCGGCAGCCTCACCTTTGTGTCGCAGGCCGGTTTGAAGGCTGGCGTGCGAGAGCGCTACGGCTTGCAAAAACAGACCATGGCAGTGCAACACTGTCGCACCGTGACCAAGGCGCAGATGGTGCATAACAGCTACCTGCCGACAATGGAAGTTGATCCGCAGCGCTACACCGTGCGCGCCGACGGCGAACTGCTCACCTGCGAGCCCGCCACCGAGCTGCCAATGGCGCAGCGCTACTTCCTGTTCTGATCCCCTTCGACATACCCACCATGCTGCAAGCCTCCAAGCTCATCCCCCAAGGCCGTGGTCTCGCGCCTGCCCTGCTCAAGCGCGCCCCACAGGTCGAACTGGACTGGGACCTGCGTCAGAAAAGCCGCTTCGACGCCACTGCCAGCGATGGTCAACACATCGGCGTGTTCCTGCCGCGTGGCAGCGTGGTACGGGGCGGCGATGTGCTGGTGCTGGAGAACGGCACGCTGGTGAGCGTGATCGCGGCGCCGCAGCCGGTGCTGCGCATCACGGCTTGTGGCCACCAAGGACACCACCACCCACGCCAACACGACAGTGCCTTCGACCTGATGCGCGCGGCCTACCACCTGGGCAACCGCCATGTGCCGATCGAGCTGAAGCCCGATCACCTCAAGATCGAGCCCGACCATGTGTTGGCCGATCTGCTGCGCGCCATGCACCTGGAGGTGACCGAGGTGAACGAACCGTTCGAGCCTGAAGCAGGTGCCTACGGGCAGCAGGCCGGGCACGGCCACAGCAACGCCGCGCAAACCCAGGCCGCGCACACCCACCACGATCACAGCCACCATGCCGCCGGTAGCCATGAGCACGGCTGAAGCGGCCCTGCCTCATCCGCAGCTCGATGCACAGCCCACCGCCGGCCTGCTGCAACTGCTCTGGCTGGCTTCCCCCGCGCTGCCGGTGGGCGGCTTTTCGTATTCCGAGGGACTGGAGTCCGCCGTGGAATGCGGCCTGGTGTTTGATGAAAGCAGCGCATCGACATGGCTCGTCGATCAGCTGCACCTGGGCCTGGCGCGCAGCGATCTGGCGGTGGTGGCGCAGGCTATTCTCCCCTGGCAACGTGGCGATCTGGCGCGTATCGGCCAGCTGAACGACTGGGTGCTGCAGACCAGGGAAACCGCCGAGCTGCGCCAGCAGACCGAGCAAATGGGCCGCTCGGTGTTCGCCTGGGCACAGTCGCTCGGCGATTTGGGCCAAGGCGTGGCCGAAGCGCTCACCGCCGCCCGGCTCGACCCACCCACCTACCCGGTAGCCATGGCGTGCGCTGCGGCACACAGCGGCGCGCAGGCCGAGGACAGCCTGTTCAGCTTTGCCTTCGGCTGGTCAGAAAACATGGTGCAGGCCGCCATCAAATCGGTACCGCTGGGCCAGAGTTCAGGGCAGCGCATGCTGGCGCGGCTGGCGCAAGCCATTCCTGACGCGGTCGCCCACGCGCAAAGCCTCACCGACGACACGCGCCAGGCCTTCACGCCCATGCTCGCCATCCTGTCCGCCCAACACGAAACCCAGTATTCGCGCCTGTTCCGCTCCTGAATTCAACACCACCATGACCGCCCTGCACCACATCCCCAACCGCACCAAAACCCTGCCGCCCCTTCGCGTGGGCATCGGCGGGCCGGTCGGCTCTGGCAAAACGACCTTGCTCGAAATGCTGTGCAAAGCCATGCGCGATCGCCACGACCTGATCGCTATTACCAACGACATCTACACCAAGGAAGACCAGCGCATCCTCACCGTGAGCGGCGCGCTGGCGGCCGAACGCATCATGGGTGTGGAGACCGGTGGTTGCCCGCACACCGCGATTCGCGAAGACGCCTCGATCAACCTGGAAGCCATCGACCGCATGCTGGCGCAGTTTCCCAATGCCGACGTGGTGTTCATCGAATCGGGCGGCGACAACCTGGCCGCCACCTTCAGCCCGGAGCTCTCCGACCTCACCATCTACGTGATCGATGTGGCCGCCGGCGAAAAAATCCCGCGCAAGGGCGGCCCGGGCATCACCAAGAGCGACCTGTTCGTCATCAACAAGACCGACCTGGCGCCGTACGTGGGCGCGGATCTGAACGTGATGCGCGCCGACACCGATCGCATGCGCCCTGACAGCGCGCGCCGCCCCTGGGTCATGACCAACCTCAAGACGCGGGACGGTGTGGACGAGGTGGTGCGCTTCATCGAGCAGCGCGGCATGCTGCAGCATGCGGCCTACAACGCCTGAGCCGGCGCGCCGTCTCACCGCCGAGGAGCGGCGAGCGCACAAGGCACGACAAACGGGATCCCGCTGTGGGCGCCATCACCCGACTTGCTTGACGGCTGCCCTGTGCCTGCCATGATTGGGCAATGACCGACCTTGTTGTGCGCCGCCTGTTGATCGACCTGGAGCAGCCCGTGGAGCGCCACTGGTGTGGCGGGGACGCCTTTCTGACCGCCTGGTTCAACGCCTTGTCGATGAGCTTTCCGATTGGCGAGCAATTTTTCATCGACGCGGTTCGGACCGGCTTCAAAGCCTTGCCGGCCGAGCAACAGCCGTGCTGGCAGACCGAGGTGCAAGGCTTTGTCGGGCAAGAAGCCACCCATCGGCGTATCCATGCGTTGTTCAATGCCCAAATTGAGAAGCATGGCCTGGTGAATGCCTGGGAACCTCGCGCCCGCGAGCGGCTTCGTCTGGTCGAAGGCACCGATCCGCGCCACGCGCTGGCCATCACCGCAGCCAACGAGCATTTCACTGCGCTGTTCGCCGAGTGGATGCTCGCGCACCCCGATCGCCTGGGCGACACCGAGCCGCGCTTGAAAGCGATGTGGCTGTGGCACAGCGCGGAGGAAGCGGAGCACAAATGCACCGCGTTTGATTTGTACCAAGCGCTGGACGGCAGCGAGGCCTGGCGAGTGACCTGGATGCGCCGCATCACCTGGATTTTTCTCACCGATGTGTTTCGCCAGACGTTGTACAACCTTCGGCGCGACGGCACGCTCTGGCGCTGGAGCACCTGGGCCAGCGCCGCCCGCCACATGCTAGGACGCCAGGGTCTGCTGCGTCAAAGCTGGGCGCCTTGGCGCGCCTACTTCAAGCCCGGGTTTCACCCGAGCCAGCAATCGAGCGCGTTGTCGGAGAGCTGGTTGCGCGACAACACAGCGCTGATCCAGCCGGTCAGGCCAGCCACCTGATCGCCGCGCGCGGGCCCGGTCGGTGCGTTGGGAGTCAAGAGCAGAAAACCTCTGCACCGTTGCCACCCCGTTGCCAGCAAGGTGGCGCCGGTCCGCTTGCGGGGCCTCGCCGATAATCAAGCGATGTCAGAACGAGTGATTCCCCTGGTGGACCAGCGCAGCCGCGTGCGGCCTGTGGCCCTGTCTTCCACCCCCATGCCGGCCACCGGCCAACTGCTGGACGCGCTGGGCCGACCCTTGCGCGATCTGCGCATCAGCGTGACCGACCGCTGCAATTTCCGCTGCAGCTACTGCATGCCCAAAGAGGTGTTCGACAAGGACTACCCCTATCTGCCCCACAGCGCGCTGCTGAGCTTCGAGGAGGTCACGCGGCTGACGCGTCAGTTTGTGGCGCATGGGGTGCAGAAAATTCGCCTCACTGGTGGCGAGCCACTGCTGCGCAAGCACATCGAACGTCTGATCGAGCAGCTCGCGGCCTTGCGCACCGTCGAGGGCCAGCCGCTGGACATCACGCTGACCACCAACGGCTCGCTGCTGGAGCGCAAGGCGCAGGCGCTGAAAGATGCCGGACTGCAGCGGGTGACGGTGAGCCTGGACGGACTGGACGACACCGTGTTCCGCACCATGAACGACGCCGATTTCCCGGTGCGCGACGTGTTGCGCGGTATCGACGCCGCACTGGCGGCTGGCCTGGGCCCGGTCAAGGTCAACATGGTGGTCAAGCGCGGCACCAACGACCACGAGATGTTGCCGATGGCGCGCCATTTCCGGGGCACCGGCGTGGTGTTGCGTTTCATCGAGTACATGGACGTGGGCGCCACCAACGGCTGGCGCATGGACGAGGTCTTGCCCAGCGCCGAGGTGGTCCGGCGCATCGCGAGCGAGTTGCCGCTGGTGCAGCTGGAGCCGTCGGCCACCGGTGAGACCGCCGAGCGCTGGGGCTATGCCGATGCGCTGGGCCAGCACGACAAGGCGGCCGGCGAAATCGGCGTGATCAGCAGCGTGACCCAGGCGTTCTGTGGCAGCTGCAACCGCGCCCGCCTGTCCACCGAGGGCAAGCTCTACCTGTGTCTGTTCGCCAGTGAGGGGCACGATTTGCGTCCCTTGGTGCGCGGTGGCGCCAGCGACGAACAGATCGCGGGCGCCATCGCCGACGTCTGGCAAGGACGCGTTGACCGCTATTCCCAGCTGCGCGCCAGCCTGGCCCCGGACACGGGCACCGGGGCGCGGCGGGTGGAGATGAGTTACATCGGCGGGTGATCAACTCCCCCCAGCGTCGCTTCGCGCCTTCGCCCCAGGGGGGACCGCGCCAGTGGCCCGGCAACGCTGGTTCCACGGCCCGCGCTGGCTGTCGCGCGCCGACACGGACGCGGCTACACAGCGCGGTTCGCGAACCTTCTGGCCCGCAAGCGTGGGGTTGTATAGAACTTTTTTACCGAATTGACACATGATTCAAGCCTCTGAAATCACCGCCCTCGTACTCGCCGGAGGGCGTGGCTCGCGCATGGGCGGGGTCGACAAGGGATTGCAGAACTTCAACGGCACGCCGCTGGCGCTGCACACCGTGTTGCGCCTGCAGATGCAGGAAGGCGGGCTGATCGGTGAGCTGATGCTCAACGCCAACCGCAACCTGGCGGCCTACGAGGCCTTCGGCGCACCGGTGTGGCCCGACACGCTGAGCGACTACGCGGGTCCGTTGGCTGGTTTTTTGACCGGGCTGGAGCGCTGCGAAACGCCGTACCTGCTCACCGTGCCCTGCGACAGCCCGCTGTTCCCGCTCGATCTGGCGCGCCGCTTGGCCAATGCCTTTGAAGACGACAGCACCGAAATTGCCATGGCTGCGGCGCTCGAGGACGATGGCCAGTTGCGCGCCCAGCCGGTGTTCAGCCTGATGCGGGTGGAACTGCTGGAGAGCCTGGTGGCATTCACCCAGGGCGGCGGGCGCAAGATCGACCGCTGGACCGACCAGCACCGCACCGTGCTCGTTCCCTTTGACCAGACAGGCGACGATCCGCGCGCGTTTTGCAACACCAACACGCTGGCCGAATTGCACGCGCTGGAAAAGCCCTGACCCCCATGAAGAGCATCGAGCAAATCGCCGCCGAGCTGCAGGGCTACGACCCCAAGGCGCTGCCCGCCCACCAGGTCAACGAGTTCCTCGCCCGGCTGGTGCAGCCGGTGGCGAAAACCGAGCGGGTCGGCGTGTTCGCCGCGCTGGGCCGGGTGCTCGCGCGCGATGTGATCTCCCCCATCAGCGTGCCGGCGCACGACAACTCGGCCATGGACGGCTTCGCGTTCAACAGCGCCTCCCTGCAGCATGATCAGCCGCTGCGGCTGCGCGTGGTCGGCACCGCCTACGCAGGGGCCGGATGGAACGGTCCGGTGGCGCCGCATGAGTGCCTGAAAATCATGACCGGCGCCATCCTGCCGACTGGGCTGGACACCGTGGTGCCGCTGGAGTTTGTGACCACAGAGGGCGACACCATCAAGCTGCCACCCGGTGTGGTGAAGACCGGTGACAACCGGCGCCTGCTCGGCGAGGACCTCATGGCCGGACAACCCGCCTTGAACCAAGGCCAGCGTCTCGGTCCCGCTGCGCTTGGACTGATCGCCAGCCTGGGTCTGGCCGAGGTCGAGGTCTTTCGCCGGGTCCGGGTGGCGTACTTCTCAACCGGTGATGAAATCTTGAGCCTCGGCGAGGCACCGCGCGAGGGTGCCGTGTTTGACAGCAACCGCTACACCGTTTACGGCCTGCTCACGCGCCTGGGCGTTGATGTGGTGGACATGGGGGTGGTGAAAGACGAGCCCGCAGCTTTGGAGGCCGCTTTCCGTCAGGTCACGCAGTCGGCCGACGCCATCATCACCAGCGGCGGCGTGAGCATGGGCGAAGCCGACCACACCAAAACCATGATGAAACAGCTCGGCGACGTGGCTTTTTGGCGCATCGCAATGCGCCCGGGCCGACCGATGGCGGTGGGCCGCATCACCGAAAACGGCAAATCCGCTGTCCTGTTCGGACTTCCGGGCAACCCGGTGGCGGTGATGGTCACCTTCCTTGCGTTCGTGCGCCCTGCTCTGCTGCGGCTCATGGGCTGTACCGATGCGCAGCCAGAGCTGCTGCAAGCCCACAGCGGCGAACCGCTGCGCAAGAAGCCTGGCCGCACCGAGTACCAGCGCGGCATCGTGACGCGCGACGCACAAGGCCGTCTGCAGGTGTGCACCACCGGCAACCAGGGCTCGGGCGTGCTGAGCTCCATGGTGCAGGCCAATGGCCTGATCGTGTTGCACCACAACCAGGGCAATGTGGCGGTGGGCGATGTGGTTGATGTGATGGTGTTTGATGGCGTGATCTGACTGCGTCACCGCCTTGGCCGCGCTTTCCTCAGCGACTTTTCACCTGCACCCGGCACGCCTTGCCGCTGCGCCCTCGCGGCACGAGCTGACCGAGTTCACCGAGCACCCGCAAGCGCTCCACACCGTGCTCGCTGGCGAAGGCCATCAATGCACGGCGGCAGCGGGCCAGCGTCTGTTTCCCAGCGTCGCCCTGCTCGGGCAGGCGCACCACCAGCGTGTGGTCGTCGCGCTGAACGATCTGGAAATCGAACACGCCGGCGACCTCTTCCATCACGGTCGACAAAGCCAGCGGCAACAGCGCCACGGTCAGGCCTTTGCTGCCGCGCAGCCGCAAGATGTCGTCGTGGCGGCCCATCACCTCAATGGTGGGCAGCAGCGAGCCGCAACCACACGGCGCCGTATTCAGCTGCACCCGATCGCCCAGCGCATAGCGGATCAGCGGCTGCACTGTGTTGGCCAGGTTGGTCAGCAGCACCGAGTGCGACACCTGGCCTGCCGGCACCGCGCGCTGGTGTTCGTCCACCGGCTCCAGCAGCAGCCAGTCGGTGTTGAGGTGCATTCGACCATGGCCGCACTCCCACCCCATGGCGAGAAATTCGGAGGCGCCGTAGCTGTTGCGCAGCTCGGCGCCAAAAGCCTGGGCGATGCGCGCGCGCGCGGTCTGTCCCAACGTTTCGCCACCGGTCCACACCTCGACCACCGGCACCGCGAGCGTGCCCTGCTGCACCTGCTCGGCCAGCACCAGCGCAGCGGTGGGGTAGGTGGCGATCACCGTGGGTGCGAAAGCATTGAGTTCTTCCACCAGGCGATCCATCGGTTGCAGGATGGAGAAGCTTCGAATGCTCGGCGCGCGCCAACTTTGCAACCGCGCCAGCCGCTGGATGTTGATCTGACTAGCGAAGTGTCCATTGGTGGCTCCCACGAAAGCCAGCCGCTCGCCCAGACCCATGGGGTCGAACAAGCGGCGCAGGCTGGTGTCGGGCCGGCGCCGCAGCGTCTCCAGGGCGTCGTAGACCGCCAGCGCCCCCGCGTCCTGCACGAACACGCCGGGCGCGCCGCTGGTGCCCGAGCTCTCCCAGATCAGGTAGCGGTCCAGGTACGGATCACCGATGCGCGCCGGGTCGGCGGTGAAGGCGCGCAGTTCGTCCAGACGCAGCGCGGGATCGGTCACCCAGTGATGGAACCGCTGCATCAGCTCGTCGCGCGCCACCGGCGCCATGCGCGCGAGTGCGGTGGCGTCATCGGGCAGACCTTGCAGGCGCTCGCGGTAGACCGCCGAGTGCTCGCGTGCGCCAGCCAGCAAAGCTGACAGCCGCTGCTGCTGAACCTGCGCCAGTCTCTGAGAACTGGCGTGGCTGCAGGTCACGACCGTCGCCGCAGCCTGCGCGGTGAGAAACGGGTTCATGACGGTGTTCATCCAGACCTCCTTGGTCGGGGCTGGTCTGCGATGGCGCAAAGCGAACCGTTGCCAACCCAGCTTCATCCTAGGCGACCTGCCGACCCACGCCTTGCGCTTGATCAAGCGCACCCGCTTGCGCGCAGCAGCGCGCAAGGTCAGTGCACGGGCTGGGGCAGCGATGCCGGGCGCAGCCGCTCTCGCGAGAGCAGTGTGTAGACCGTGGGTACCACAAACACGGTGAGCAGGGTGCCCAGGCTCATGCCGCCCACGATCACCCAGCCGATCTGCTGGCGGCTCTCGGCGCCAGCGCCAGTGGCCAGCGCCAGCGGGATCGCACCCAGCACCATGGCACCAGTGGTCATGAGGATGGGGCGCAGGCGCAGCGCGGCCGAGCGCTTGACCGCTTCGAAACGGTCCATGCCCTCTTCACGCAGCTGGTTGGCAAACTCCACAATGAGAATGCCGTGTTTGGTGATCAGGCCCACCAGCGTGATCAGGCCGATCTGGCTGAACACATTGAGCGTGCCGCCGCTGAGCTTCAAGGCCAGCAGCGCGCCCAGCATCGACAGCGGTACGCTGAGCATGATGATCAGCGGGTCCACAAAGCTCTCGAACTGCGCCGCCAACACCAGGTAAATGAACAGCAACGAGAGCGCGAACACGATGGCCAGTGAGCCTGACGAGCTGCGGAACTCGCGGCTCTCGCCATTGAGCGCGGTGGTGTAGCCCTCGGGGAGAATGTCGCGCGCGGTCGCGTCCATGAAGTCCAGCGCCTCGCCCAGTGACAGTTCGGGCGCCAGGTTGGCCGTGATGGTGGCGCTGCGGCGCTGCGCGAAATGATTCAACTCGCGCGGCACCACCACCTCGCGCGTGGTGACCAGCGAGGCCAGCGGAATCATGGCGTCGCCGCGTCCGCGCACGAACAGGCGGTCGATGTCTTCGGGTGTGCTGCGCTGCGCGCTCTCGGTTTGCACCACCACGTCGTACTGCTCGCCGTCGCGCTTGAAGCGGGTCACGCTGCGCCCGCCAAGCAACGTCTCAACCGTGCGCGCGATCGCATCCACGCTCACGCCCATGTCGGCGGCGCGCTCACGGTCCACGTCAAGCCGGATCTCGGGTTTGTTCAGGCGCAGGTCGGTGTCGACCTGGATGAAGCCGGGGTTCTTGGCGAGTTCGTCTTGGAACGAGCGCACCACGCGCGAGAGGTTTTGGTAGCTGTCGGAGGTGACGATCACGTAATTCACCGGCCGCGATCGGAAGCCCTGACCCAGCGACGGTGGGGTGGAGGCAAAGGCACTCACGCCCGGCAACGCGGCGATGCGCGGGCCGATCTCGCGCGCCATCTGCTGTGTGCTGCGTTCGCGCTCTTCCCACGGTTTGCCGCGCAAAATCACAATGCCTTGGGCCACGGTGGGGTTGCCCGAAATGCTGAAGATGCGGTCGAGCTCGGGGTAGCCCGCTGCGATGCGCTCAATGGATTCCGCGTAGCGCTGGGTGTAGGCCATCGTGGCGCCGTCGGGGCCGTTGATGTTGGCGATGACCACACCGCGGTCTTCCATGGGCGCGAGTTCTTGCTTGGTGCTTTGCAGCAAGGCCCAGCTGCCCAGGGCGCTAGCCAGCATCACGAGCAACACCAGCCAGCGCGCGCCCAGGGTCCAGGCCAGCGCGCGCGCATAGCCCCGGGTGATGGCGTTGAGCCCGCGCTCCATGCTGCGGTCGAAACGCCCCGGGCTTGGGTTGTGGCGCAACAGCTTGGAGCACATCATGGGCGTGAGCGTGAGCGCGACAAAGCCGGAGACAAGCACCGCTCCCGCCAGCGCCAGTGCGAACTCGGTAAACAGCCGCCCGGTGCGCCCCGGCGTGAACGCCAGCGGCGCGTACACCGCCGCCAGGGTGAGCGTCATGGCAATCACCGCAAAGCCGACCTCGCGCGAGCCACGTATCGCGGCCTCGAAAGGCTTCATGCCTTGCTCGATGTAGCGGTAGACGTTCTCCAGTACCACGATCGCGTCGTCCACCACCAGACCGATGGCCAGCACCAGCGCCAGCAGCGTGAGCGTGTTGATGGAAAAACCGAACAGCGCCATCAGCGCGAAGGTGCCGACCAGGCTGACCGGAATGGTCACCAGCGGGATGATGGAGGCGCGCAGCGTGCGCAGAAAGACAAAAATCACCAGTGCCACCAGCACCACCGCCTCGGCAATCGTGGTGTAGACCGCCTTGATCGAGCGGTCGATGAAGATCGAGTTGTCGTTGGCCACCTCAATCGTGACGCCGGGCGGCATGTCGGCGCGCAACCGGTCGAGCAAGGCGTAAACCCCGGCTGAGAGCTCCAGCGGGTTGGCGGTGGCCTGGCGGATCACGCCCAGCGAGATCGCGTCGCGGCCGTTGTAGCGCACCGAAGTGCGCTCCTCTTGCGGCCCCTCCAGCACCCGCGCCACGTCGCCCAGGCGGATAGTCTGGCCGTTGACCGTGCGCAAGGCGACCGCGCGGAACTGCTCGGGCGTTTGCAGGTCGGTGGCAGCGGTCACGTTGAACTCGCGCTGGCTGCTCTCGATGCGACCGGCTGGCACTTCCAGGTTGGAACGGCGCAACGCGTCTTCCACATCCTGCACCGTGAGGCGGTAGGCGGCGAGGCGGTCCGGGTCGATCCAGACGCGCATCGCGTAACGGCGCTCGCCAAAGATGCGCACATCGGCCGCACCGGGCGCTGTTTGCAGCAGCGGCTTGGCGATGCGGTTAACCAGATCGGAAAGCTGCAGCGGCGTGTGGACATCGGAGCTCAGCGCCAGCCAAACCACGGGCGAGGCATCGGCCTCAATCTTCGCGATCACCGGCTCGTCGATATCCTGCGGCAGACGCTGGCGCACGCGACTGACTTTGTCGCGCACCTCGGCAGCAGCGCTGTCTGGGTCGCGATTGAGCTTGAAGCGCACCGTGATCTGGCTGTTCTCCTGGCGGCTGATCGAGGTGATGATGTCCACGCCCTCGATGCCAGAGAGCGAATCCTCCAGCGGCTTGGTCACCTGGGACTCGACCACCTCGCTGGAGGCACCAGCGAACCGGGTGGTCACCGTCACATTGGGCTCATCGATTTGCGGGTACTCGCGCACCGTCAGGCCGTTGAATGCGACCGCCCCAACCAGCAGGACCAACAGGGAAAGCACGGTGGCGAACACCGGGCGGCGCACAGACAGTTCGGGCAGTTGCATGGTGGTGGCTCCGACTGGTGGTGCTCAGCGGGGGTTGGCAGCGGTCACTGGCGCCGCCTCTTGGGCCTTGTCGGCAGGCTTTGCGTTGACAGCTGCCGCGCCACCGCCCGCCTCCACCACACGCACCGCCGTGCCGTCCTTCTGCAGGCGTTGCTGGCCCGCCACCACCACCGTGTCGCCCGCCGCGAGACCCGAAGTGATCTGGACCTGGGCGCCACGACGCAGACCGAGCTGCACCTCGGCGCGGCGCGACAGACGCTTGATCGCGTCGCCCTCGCCTTCGGTCTCGATCAGAATGACAAACTGCTTGCCGCCCTGCGGCACGATCGCCTCTTCGGGCACCACCAGCGCTGCTTCGTCGACAGCAAACACGGTCAGCACACGCGCGAACATGCCTGGGCGCAGCTCGCTGCCGCGGGTCGATGGCAGGCTGGCGCGCACCGCAATTGAGCGGCCATCGGCATCCAGCAGCGGATCGAGCGCCTGCACGCGAGCGGCGAATGTCTGGTTCGGCAGCGCGTCGAGCTGTACCTGTACCGTCTGCCCGACCGCGATGCGCGACTGGTAGCGCTCGGGCAGGCGGAAATCGACCAAGAGCGCCGAGGTATCTTCCAGATTCACCAGATCCGCACCGTCCTTGACGAACTCGCCGAGGTTGATGCGGCGCAGCCCAACCGTGCCGTCAAACGGCGCGGTGATGCGCATGCGCTGCAAACGCGCCTGGGCCAGCGCCACCTGGGCTTGGGCCACCTGCAGATTGGCTTGGCTTTCGTCGAGCACACGCCGAGCCACGAAGTTCTGCTCGACCAGCTCTTGGTTGCGCTGCAGGTTGGCGCTGGCGATCGACAGTTGCGCCTGCGCTTGGCTCAGTTCGGCACGCTGCAGCACATCGTCCAGCTGCACCAGCAGCTGACCGCGCCGCACACGGGCGCCATCTTCAAAACCGATCTGCGCCACCCGTCCTGCGACCTCGGGCCGCAGGGTCACGCTTTGGCGCGAGCGCAGACTGCCCACCGCCTGGGCGTCGTCTTGAACACGGGCCATCGCGACACGCGCCACCTCGACCGCGGGCGGGCCACCGCTCGCACGGGCGGGCGCAGGCGCTGTGGTGGCTGCAGCGGGCGCTTGAGCAGGTCGCTGCAACCACCAAGCCGCGCCCGCGGCGAGCCCAAGACCAATCGCTGCCATCAAGACCCAGCGCGTTGTGTGTGTCATGCGTGCCTGTGTCGAAAAAGCCAAGTCGAGCCAGTGAAGGCCGCTATCGGCAAGTCGCCGAAATGTAGCAGCGTTCGCCTACGCACCCAGCCACTCGGATATTGCCTGCCCTCAAGTCGGTACGCCGCGATTCGCCAGCGCATCGGCCCGTTCGTTTCCCGCATTGCCTGCGTGGCCCTTGACCCAGTGCCACTCGATGTGGTGCACACCATCGTGTGTCAGCGCGTCGAGCTTCTGCCACAGATCGGCGTTCTTCACCGGCTGCTTGGCGGCGGTCTTCCAGCCCTTGGCCTTCCAGCCGTGGATCCATTCGGTGATGCCCTTGCGCACGTACTCGCTGTCGAGGTACACAGCCACGCGGCAGGGCCTCTTCAGGGCGATCAGCCCTTCAATCACCGCCGTCATCTCCATGCGGTTGTTCGTGGTTTCGCGCTCGCCGCCCCACAACTCCTTTTCATGCCCGTCCGATTTCAGGTAGACGCCCCAGCCGCCGGGGCCAGGATTGCCTTTGCAGGCACCGTCGGTGTACATGATCACGTGATTCACAAACGAAACTCTCCGGAAAAACAGAAAAGCGCCACGAAGGATGGTCGTGGCGCCGGTTGGATGCCACCAGATGGGTCGCGTCTGGGCAGGTTCTACCGCCGGTTCGTCACCGGCACCGCACCCACCGAGGCAGACGCGCGGCGCGGCTTCCAGGCTGGTCCGAGCAAACGCATGCTGTGCACCCGCTTGACCGCGACCACGAAATACACCGCACCAAAAATGGGCCACCAGCGCGCGCCAGCGCGGTCCACCCAGGCGGTGCGTTCCAGCCATTTTTCGCTGCTGACCGCTGGCCTGTAGCAGCCGTAGCAATCCGACTCTACTTCAAAGCTGAGCAGCCGCAGCCAGTCGCGCAGGCGCCACGGACCAATGAAATCACCCGCCTCGGGCAGGTAGAGCTTGGGCGGTGTGGCACCCGGCAAACGCAGCCGCGACCAGAGGTGTCCGCGCCCCTGGCGAAAGCCCCAGAGGCTGGCCGGATTCAACCCGGAAATCACCACCCGGCCCTCGGGTACCAGCACCCGCTCTACCTCGCGCAGCACATGGTGTGGGTCGGCGCTGAGCTCCAGCGTGTGCGGCAACACCAGCAGATCAAGGCTGGCGGCGGGGAACGGCAAGGCGGCGGCGTTGGTGACGAGATGCACCCGCTGCGTGGCCGCCGCCGGGCCGGCGATAGCGCCAGCACCGCTGGCAGCCAACGCTGACGCTTCCTCAGGCAGCGCCAGCCAGCGGTGCGGCATGCGGTTGGCGCGCAAGGCGTCGAGTTCCACCAGGCCTAGCTGCAGCGCGTTGAAGCCGAAAAAATCGGCCACGGTGAGGTCGAATTGGGCCTGCTCCCAGCCCAGCATGTACTGCCCCGGCGCTGTCTGCAGCCACTCGCTCAAGCCTATAATTTGTTCTCTCATCGATCGCTTGTCG
>JBBSDB010000031.1:0-19103 GCA_038249735.1 Burkholderiales bacterium | reverse complement strand
TGTGATCTCGCCGACGGTCGCGCTGCTGCTGTGCGCAGCGGCGGTGGTGCCGCTTGCGGTGTCAGCCCAGAACTTGGCTGCGCCCCGGGTCTACGAAGCGCGGGTCACCCGCGTATTCGATGGCGACACGGTCTGGGTCCAGCCGCTGGCGGGTGGGCGCTACCGCAAGCTGCGGCTCGACGGGTTGGATGCGCCAGAAATTTGTCAGGGTGGGGGCACCGAGTCGCGCGATGCGTTGGCGCGGCGGGTGCTCAGGCAAAGCGTCACCGTGACCGAGCGCCAGCGCGACGACTATGGGCGCGGCCTGGCCCGGCTGGAGCACGGCGGTGAAGACGTGGGCGGCTGGATGGTGGATCAAGGGCAGGCCTGGTCCTACCGCTGGCGCCGCAATCTCGGCCCGTACCAAGCGCAGGAAGCGCTGGCCCGTGCGCAACGCCGCGGCCTGTTTGCCCGAGCCGATGCGGAAATCCCGCGCACCTTTCGACAGCGCCACGGTCCTTGTGAGCTGCCGTAACACAGTGCTGAAAAAGTTCGGCGTGGCGCGGGCATCCGGAAATTGGGCGCCCGAGTCCACCGGCACCTTGTTCAGCGTCGCCTCAACGTGCCGGGTGGTGGCGCTTTCCGCAGACGGTGCATTGTGGGTTGGCGCTCAGGCCGATGCGGGTCATCAGCATGTCCCGCGCATCGACCATGAGCAGCTGCCCGATGAGACGCGAACCCAGCCCCACGAGCAGCTTGAGCGCTTCGGCCGCCTGCAAGGTGCCGACGATGCCCACCAAGGGCGCAAACACACCCAGTGTGGCGCAGCGCGTTTCCTCGACGCCCGAATCCTCTGGGAACACGCAGGCGTAGCAGGGGCGGCCGGGACTGCGCGTGTCGTACACGCTCACCTGGCCGTCCATGCGGATCGCCGCACCCGAGACCAGTGGCTTGCCATGGGTCACGCAGGCGCGGTTGATCGCGTGGCGGGTGGCGAAGTTGTCGGTGCAGTCGAGCACCACGTCGGCCTGGGCGACCAGGCTGTGCAGCAGGTCGTCGTCGGCTCTCTGTACCAGCGGTGTGACCACCACGTCGGGGTTGATGGCGGCGATTGCCTGCAGCGCCGATTCGGCCTTTGGCGAGCCCAAGCGCGCCATGGTGTGGGCAATCTGGCGCTGCAGGTTGGTCTCGTCAACCACATCGCCGTCCACCACCGTGATCCGACCGACGCCGGCGCTGCCGAGGTAAAGGCAGACCGGTGAGCCGAGGCCGCCGGCGCCGATCACCAGCGCATGCGAGGCCAGCAACCGTTCCTGCCCCTCGATGCCAATTTCATCGAGCAGGATGTGGCGCGAGTAGCGCAGCAGCTGGGCGTCAGTCACATCCAAGGCCCGGTGCACGACCGGGCTCGGTTCACTGCTCTTTTTTCTCCACAGCGCGCACCGCCAGGGTTTTGCTGGTCAGTACCGGCTTGCCCTTGAGCTGGCTGATGGCCTGTTGCAGCTGGAAGTCTTTGTCGCTGCCGAATTCGGGCACCAGGCGCTGGCCGGGGTTCTTGCGCACCTCTTCTTCCAGCCGCTTGCGTGCGTCTTCGCGATCCTGGTCGCGCTGCTGCTCAGCGGCGCGCTGCGTATCCGTCATGGGCTGAACATTGCGCTTGGCCTCGTCGGTTCCTTCGAGGTGCTTTTGCAGATCGGCCTCGCGGGTGCGCAGGGCCGCGAACAGATTGCCCTCGGCGGTTTCGTCGACCATCACGTCGGGCACGATCCCTTTGGCTTGGATCGTGTCGCCCGATGGTGTGTAGTAGCGCGCGGTGGTCAGCTTCAGACCGGTGTCTGGACCAAGAGGGCGCACCGTTTGCACCGAGCCCTTGCCAAAGGTCTGGCTGCCCATGATGGTGGCTCGCTTGTGGTCTTGAAGAGCGCCAGCCACGATCTCGCTGGCAGAGGCCGAACCTTCATTGACCAGCACCACCATCGGTAGCTTGCGCAGTGCGCCGTTGGTGGCCTCGGTCAAGCGCTTGATCGGGTCGTTGCCACCTCGGCGCAGGTAATCCTGCGGGATGGCCTTGTAGACCTGCTTGCTGTCCGCGAGCTGGCCATTGGTGGAAACCACGGTCACGCCCTCAGGCAGAAAGGCAGCCGACATGGCCACGGCTGAGTCGAGCAGGCCGCCCGGGTTGTTGCGCATGTCCAGCACCAGACCCTTGAGATTGGGGTTGGCCTTGTAGATATCTTCGACCTTGCGCGCGAAATCGTCGATGGTGCGCTCTTGGAACTGAGACAGTCGAATCCAGGCGTAACCCGGTTCGACTTCTTTGGACTTGACGCTTTGGGTCTTGATCTCCTCGCGGGTGATCGTGACCGGGAAACTGCGGTTTTCGTCCTTGCGGAAGATGTTCAGCAGCACCTTGGTGCGCGGCTCGCCACGCATCAGTTTGACCGCCTCGTTGATCGTCAAGCCTTTGACCGCCGTGTCGTCGATCTTGGTGATCAGGTCGCCCGACTTCAGGCCGGCGCGAAACGCCGGCGAATCCTCGATCGGAGACACCACCTTGACCAGGCCGTCTTCCATGCTGATCTCTATGCCCACTCCGACGAAGCGCCCGCTGGTGCCCTCGCGAAAGACCTTGAAGTCCTTCTTGTCGAAATACTGCGAGTGCGGATCGAGGCTGGAGACCATGCCCGAAATGGCCTCCGAGATGAGCTTTTTCTCGTCCACCGGTTCCACGTAGTCGGTCTTCACCATGCCGAAGACAGCCGCCAGCTGTTGCAACTCCTCGAGAGGCAACGGTGCCAGCGTGCCACGCGCGACCGCTTGAAACTGCACGGTGGTCAGCGCGCCCGCCACCGCACCCACCGCCAGCCAGCCGGCAATTTTCAGTTTGTGACCCACTTCTTTACCCATCGCGACACCCCAACAAAAAGGCCAGCGGGACACAAAAGCGACCGCTGGCTGACCAATATACACCTTGGAGCATGGCCTTGTGATTCGGTTCCGCTGTGTCCCGCACCGCGCAGCGGCCGGTTGTGGCGGTGCCTTCGATTCTTAAGCTTTACCTTGAGCCGCCACGGCTGCCGCTGCCTTGGCTGCAGCCTCAGCGTCGCCCAGGTAGTAGCGCTTGAGTGGCTTGAGGTCGGCGTCGAGTTCGTACACCAGCGGGATGCCATTGGGGATGTTCAGGCCCACGATGTCCTGCTCGGAGATGCCGTCGAGGTACTTCACCATCGCGCGGATCGAATTGCCGTGGGCCGATACCAGTACCCGCTGGCCGCTGCGGATGGCTGGCGCCAGCGTGTCGTTCCAGAATGGCATCACGCGGTCCACCGTGTCTTTCAGGCACTCGGTGAGCGGCACCTGGGACGGCTGGAGGTCTGCATAACGCCGGTCGCTGCGCTCGCTGCGCGGGTCGCTGGGTTCCAGCGCAGGTGGCGGCGCGTCGTAGCTGCGGCGCCAGACCAGCACCTGATCGTCACCGTATTGTTTGGCCATGTCGGATTTGTTCAGGCCCTGCAGGGCGCCGTAGTGGCGCTCGTTGAGGCGCCAGTCTTTCACCACCGGCAGCCAGGCGCGGTCCATCTGGTCAAGCGTGTGCCACAAGGTGTGGATGGCGCGCTTGAGCACGCTGGTGTAGGCGATGTCGAAGTCCCAGCCCTCGTCGCGCAGCAGCTTGCCGGCCGAAATGGCCTGGGAGACGCCGGTGGGGGTGAGGTCGACGTCGGTCCAGCCGGTGAAGCGGTTTTCCAGGTTCCAGGTGGATTCACCATGGCGAATCAGGACAAGTTTGTGCATGAGATCAAGGGAAAAAAATGGAGGTTTGGGATGGGCGCTTGGGTGAGCAGCCTGCTGCGCCAACGGGTGCCTTGAGGCACCCGTTGGCGCAGCCCAGCCGAGCATTCTAGAATCTCTGGCTTGACTGAAAGGTTTCCCTGTGAACTTTGTGATCGAAAACTGGGTGTTGCTGGCGGTGGCGCTGACTTCGGGCGGCATGTTGTTGTGGCCCGCCATGTCCTCGGGTGGGGGCGCAGACACGCTGAATCCCAACGAGGTCGTGCAATGGATGAACCGCGAAAAAGCGGTGGTTGTGGACATCTGCGGCGCCGACGAATTTGCGGCCGGCCATGTGGTGGGTGCCAAGCATGTGCCACTTGACCAGCTGGAAGCCAAGCTGGCTGGTGCGGTGAAGAACAAGGCCACGCCGTTGGTGTTGGTCTGTGCCTCAGGCATGCGGTCCAAGCGGGCGCTGGCGGTGGCGAAAAAGCTGGGTTTCGAGAACGTGCGATCGCTCTCGGGTGGCATGGGCGCTTGGCGCGCTGCCAACCTGCCAGTCGAAAAAACCTAACCAACTTTTGGAGCTTCAGCCCATGGCCAGTGTGAAGATGTACACCAGCAACTACTGTCCGTTTTGCAGCCGCGCCAAGACGCTGCTGCTACAACGCGGCGTGACCAACCTGGAAGAGATCGTGGTGGACGGCCAACCCGAGTTGCGCGCGCGCATGACCCAGATCACCGGGCGCACCAGCGTGCCGCAGATTTTTATTGACGACACCCTCATCGGCGGCTGCGACGATCTGCACGCCCTCGATGGCCGTGGCGGCCTGGTGCCATTGCTGCAGTCGTAAAAAAACCTGCTACAGCTCCTTGAACTATTCGCCCCATCAACCTGCAGCGCAGTTTCTTTCCCCGCAGTTTTTTTATTGAAAGTACCCTATGGCCGATCAAGACCCCACCTTCCAAATCCAGCGCATTTATCTCAAGGAGGCCTCGCTGGAGCAGCCCAATTCACCCGCCATCTTGCTGGAGCAGGAGCAGCCGTCGGTGGATATCCAATTGGGTGTGGAAGCCAACCCGGTGGCAGAGGGTGTGTATGAGATCTGCGTGACCGCCACGGTGCAGACCAAGATCAAAGACAAGACCGTGTTTTTGGTTGAGGCCAAGCAGGCCGGCATTTTCGAAATCCGCAACCTGCCCGAGGATCAGCTGGGCCCGATCATGGGCATTGCTTGCCCGCAAATCGTCTATCCCTACCTGCGCGGCAACGTGGCCGACATCATCCAGCGCGGCGGCTTCCCGCCGGTGCACTTGGCTGAGATCAACTTCCAGGCCATGTACGAGCAGCAGCAGGCCCAGGCTGCAGGGGAGGCACCGCGCATCGTCACGCAGTAAACGCGTTGCTTGCCGGCGAAGGTTTGTGATGAACATCGTCGTTCTCGGTGCCGGCGCTTGGGGAACTGCGCTGGCGATCAGTTCGGCGCAATCCAGGGCAGCGGATCGCCAGGTGTCGCTTTGGGCTCGCGATGCGCGCCAATGCGAAGACATGCGGCGGTCGCGTGAGAACGCCCGCTATCTGCCGGGACTGAACTTTCCGGACGCCCTGCTGCTTGCTGATGGGCCGCTGGATGCGCAGGCCGCCTGGCTGGCCACCGCCGATCTGGTCGTGGTCGCCACACCCATGGCGGCGCTGCGCGAGTTGCTGGGTTGTCTGAGCGACCTCAAGGCGCCCGTGGCCTGGTTGTGCAAAGGGTTTGAGGCGCCGCACAGTGGCGGCGGTGCTGGCTTGCTCGGCCATGAAATCCGCGCTCAGGTAGCGCCAGCGCTGCAGGTGGGCGTGCTCAGTGGCCCGAGCTTTGCCCTCGAAGTGGCCCGTGCCCAGCCCACGGCGCTGGTGGCCGCGAGCGAACAGGCGTTGGTGCGTGACGCCTTGGTGTCGGCCTTTCACAGCCCGTCGCTTCGGGTGTACGCCAACGAAGACCTGGTGGGCGTTGAGGTTGGCGGTGCCGTGAAAAACGTGCTGGCGATTGCCACCGGTCTGTGCGACGGCCTGAGCCTGGGGCTCAATGCGCGCGCCGCCTTGATCACCCGTGGCTTGGCAGAAATGACCCGCCTGGGCGTGGCTTTGGGCGCCAGGGCCGACACCTTCATGGGCCTCTCTGGCCTGGGCGATTTGGTGTTGACCGCCACCGGCGATCTCTCGCGCAACCGCAAAGTGGGGCAGTTGCTGGCACAGGGCATGAGTCTGCAGCAGGCGGTGGATTCACTCGGCCACGTGGCCGAGGGCGTCTACAGCGCTCGCACCGTTGTGCAGCGCGCCCAAGCGCTCGGGGTGGACATGCCGATCAGCGAAGGCGTGGTGGCGCTGCTCGAAGGCCGACTTCAGCCCGCGCAGGTGATCGCTGCCTTGATGGGACGCGATCCCAAGGACGAAGCGGCGTAGGCGGTCGCGCGTGCGCAGCGCGGGGGAGGGTCAGATTTCGAAGTTATCGATCAACCGCGTGCTGCCCAGTCTCGCCGCGCCAAGAACCACCAAGCTCTCCAGGGTGGTGGCGTCGCTTGCGGTGGGCACCAGCAGATCGGCGCGCCGGCGCACAGTGAGGTAGTCCGGCGCCCAACCACGCGACGCCAGCGCATGCATGGCACGCGATTCCAAGGCGGGCAATTGCTGCGGCATGACGGCGCCTTCGGCCAGCGCTTCGCGCGCCAGCGTGCGCAGCGCCAGCGAGAGCTGGATGGCTTCGGCTCGCTCGCGCTCGCTCAGGTAGCCATTGCGTGAACTCAGCGCCAGGCCGTCGGGCGCGCGCTGGGTTTCGCCTGCGATCACGTTGATGGGCATGGCGTACTGCTGCACCATGCGCTTGATCACCATCTGCTGCTGGTAGTCCTTCTTGCCGAACAGCGCGTAGCGCGGGCCCTTGGATTCGGAGAACACGCACTGGAACAGCTTCATCACCACCGTGCTCACGCCGATGAAAAATCCGGGCCGGAAGTGGCCCTCCAGAATGTCGGCCAGTTCGCCAGGCGGGTGGACTTTGAACTGCTGCGGCACCGGGTACAGCTCTTTTTCCAGCGGTGCAAACACCACGTCGCAACCGGCTTGCTCCAACCTTTCGCAATCGGTCTGGAGGGTGCGCGGATAGGAGTCGAAATCCTCGTTGGGCGCGAACTGCAGGCGGTTCACAAAGATGCTAGAGACCACCACATCGCCCAGGGGCTTGGCGCTGCGCACCAAGTTGAGGTGGCCATCGTGCAAATTGCCCATGGTGGGCACAAACGAGGGCGAATGGAACGGCCGCAGCGCGGTGCGCAAGTCTTCGATGGTGTGGACGAGTTGCATAGGCTAGAGGTGTCTTGTCAAGGGGCGCCGAGGAACCCGCTTTGCCGGGTCGCCAGCGCCGCCCCCTCAGGGGGTAGCGCCGCAGGCGCTGCGGGGGGAGGCAGTTACCAGGCGTGCAGCTTGTCGTCCGGAAAGCTGCCGTCTTTCACCGCTGCCACATAGGCCGCCATGGCGGCGCGCACACTGCTGGCGCCTTCCATGAAGTTGTGCACGAACCTGGGGTTCTTGCCCAGGTTGATGCCCAGCATGTCGTGCATCACCAGCACCTGCCCGGCCGTGCCTTTGCCTGCGCCAATGCCGATGGTCTGGCAGGTCTTGAGGTCGGTGGTGATCTCGGCGGACAGCAAGGCTGGCACCATTTCCAGCACCAGCATGCTGGCACCAGCGTCTTGCAGTTCGATCGCGTGGCGGCGCAGCTGCACCGCAGCGGCATCGCCCCGGCCTTGCACCCGGTAGCCGCCGAGCGCGTGCACGGTTTGCGGCGTGAGACCGAGGTGTGCACAGACCGGGATGCCGCGCTCAACCAGGAAGCGCACGGTCTCCGTGGTCCAGCCGCCGCCCTCCAAGTTGATCATGTGGGCGCCAGCACGCATGAGCACAGCCGCACTCTGCAGCGCCTGCTCGCGGCTCTCGTGATAGCTGCCAAAGGGCAGATCGCCGATCACCCAGACGGTGGCCTGCACCCGCTGCAGGCCGCGCACCACACTCTCAACGTGGTAGCGCATGGTATCGAGCGTCACGCCCACGGTGCTGCTGAGGCCCTGGCACACCATGCCCAGCGAATCGCCCACCAGGATGCACTCCACGCCAGCGGCGTCGGCCACAGCGGCAAAGGTCGCGTCGTACGCGGTGAGCATGGTGATCTTCTCACCGCGCTCGCGCATCTCCTGCAAGCGCGGCAGGCTGACCGGTTTGCGCTGCGGCAGCGGGGAGGCCGAGGGCAGTGTGCCGTAGGGCGTGCCGGTGGGGGCTGCGTCGGGGCTGGGCTGGCTCATGTCGTCTCCTCTCGGGCGCACAGGGGATGTGCGGTGGTCGTACGGGCGATGAGCGGGCACTATATTCGATCGCGCTATGCTCCCAGGTCATGAAACACCTCTCCGAATTCACACCCGCTGACCTGGCCGAACTGGCGCGTTCCGACGTGGCGCGCGCCCTGGCCGAAGACGTGGGCACCGGGGACCTGACCGCTGCGTTGGTGGACGGCTCGCGCGGCGCCCGGGCCCGCATCCTGGCGCGCGAGCCCGCGGTGATCTGCGGCGCACCCTGGGTGCAGGCGGCGGTGTTGGCCTGCGACCCCAAGGCCAGCCTCACCTGGCATGTCTCCGAAGGCCAGCGCTGCGCCGCCGACCAGGTGGTGCTCGAAATCACCGGTAACGCACAGGCACTGCTAACCGCCGAGCGCACCGCGCTCAATTTTCTGCAACTGCTCTCTGCGGTAGCCACGAAAACGGCGGTGTTCGTCGTCGCCGTGGCCGGCACCCGCGCCCAGATCGTGGACACGCGCAAGACCCTCCCCGGCCTGCGGTTGGCGCAGAAATACGCGGTCACCACCGGCGGCGGTGTGAACCATCGCATCGGCTTGTTCGACGCGGTGCTCATCAAGGAAAACCATATCGCTGCCGCCGGCGGCGTGGCGGCCGTGCTGCGGCGCGTGGCCGTGACAGCGCCTCAGGCGCGCTTTGTCGAGATCGAGGTGGAGACCTTGGACCAACTAGACGAGGCGCTGGCCAGCGGCGCCACCATGGTTCTGCTCGACAACATGGACATTCCCACGCTGCAAGAGGCCGTGCGCCACAACGCAGGTCGCGCCGTGCTGGAAATCTCGGGTGGTGTGAGCCTGGACACCGTGCGCGCCCTGGCAGAAACCGGGGTCGACCGCATTTCCATCGGCGCCCTCACCAAAGATGTGGAGGCGATCGACTTCTCCATGAGATTTGATGCGTTTTGATTCTCCGCAGAGAGGCCACACCAGCATGAACACCAACGCAGACAACGCCTTCATCGACGTCGAATACGAGCAGCCCGCCTGCCCCACCCAACACGCCTGGGCGCGGGTGCCGGTGGAGCCGGGGCCGAAGCAGCGCGCTGAACTTAAAGAGCGCATCCGGCGCCTGCTCAAGGAGCGCAACGCGGTGATGGTGTCGCACTACTACGTGCACCCCGATCTGCAAGACCTCGCCATCGAGACTGGCGGCATCGTGAGCGACTCGCTGGAAATGGCGCGCTTTGGCCGCGACCATGCGGCGCAGACGCTGGTGGTCTCGGGTGTGCGCTTCATGGGCGAGACCGCCAAAATCTTGAGCCCGGAAAAAACCGTGCTCATGCCCGATCTGGACGCGAACTGCTCGCTCGATCTGGGCTGCCCCATCGATGAATTCAGCGCCTTCTGCGATGCCAACCCCGACCGAACGGTGGTGGTCTACGCCAACACCAGCGCGGCGGTGAAAGCCCGGTCCGACTGGCTGGTCACCAGCAGTTGCGCGCTGGACATCGTGCGCGCCCTCAAAGACAAAGGTCACAAGATTCTGTGGGCGCCCGACAAACATCTGGGCGGCTACATCCAGCGCGAAACCGGCGCCGACATGCTGATGTGGACCGGCTCGTGCATCGTGCACGACGAGTTCAAAGCCTTTGAGCTCGAAGCGCTGAAGAAAGAGCACCCCAAAGCCAAGGTGTTGGTGCACCCCGAAAGCCCGGCCGATGTGATCGCGCTGGCTGATGCGGTGGGCTCCACCTCGGCCATCCTGAAAGCCGCGCGCGAGTCGGACGCGCCCGAATTCATCGTCGCCACCGACAACGGGATGATGCACATGCTGCGCCAGCAAAACCCCGGCAAGCTGTTCCTGGAAGCGCCCACCGCCGGCAACAGCGCCACTTGCAAGAGCTGCGCCCACTGCCCGTGGATGGCGATGAATGGGTTGGCGGGGGCGGCTCAGGTGCTGGAGAAGGGGATCAATCGGATCGAGGTCGATGCCGCGCTGATTGAGCGCGCGCGGTTGCCGATTGACCGCATGTTGGCATTTACGGCGGCGCAGCGGGGTGGGCGGGACGCAGGGGCGCTGATACCGGGGATTGGGGCGGCTTGAGCTGGGGCAGAAGCGCGGGCTGAGTTGCAGCTTGCTCGCGTCATTTCCTGACATCACGTTTATTGGAATCCGACCCTCGTGCTTCCAATGGGTCCACACGGCCACAAGACTATTTAACTGGACTTATTGAAAATACAGTTGAGACTCGTTTAATTCCAATTCCAGTCGGATGCCTGATCGTACTAGATAAGGCAACGATGTCGAGCTTACTATCAAACGCCTCAAATGTTGCTTTATCAGTACAAGCGTATACCCACTCCCCATTAACTCGAAAATAAGCGGTATAGGTACACTGAAGTTGACTATTACCTGTCCTCTGTACGCTCTTTAATCGAACCTGCTCAACCTTGTATTGCCCGACCTCTGGCTCTGCTGTATAGCCCTCGACGACGGCATACATAGCATAATAGGCTACAGTAAAAGTAATTCCCATAAGAGTTAGAGTAGCAAACATATTTGCCGCAACCGCCATTCCTCCTGTGAGCTCTTTACTTTTTTTAGATTTAGAACCCCCGTTCTTTGCGTTTCTATTGGCTTCATTAAATAAGAACCCACCGAAAAGAAGACCGCAAACAAGTGCAAAAATTCCCGCATACACCATAGAAAGCACAGAGAGCTGAACCTCATCTTTTGACAGCCCACCGGTGGAGGTGGCAAATAAAATTAACATGATGAGGAAAGCACCGATAACGGCTATTGACGCGCCCTTGCTAACTGGCTGCACGAGATTGCTCATGTAATTTCCTTTCTAAGGTTTTTTCATTTTTCTTCTCATATAGCAAGAGCCAAAGCCTTTTGGGACAAGGAAAATGAGGAAAAATGAAAGTCAGATTCCAATAAATCGCAGCCAGACCCAAGGGACACGAGTCCTCACTGCATTTGAATGCACGCTTCCACGATGGGCCGAGCCCAATGCGGGACGGCCACCATGGATGCCTGGTCCAGGCGTTGGGGGACGATCACCTGGCCGTCTTTCATGTCGAGCACGAGCGTGGGGTCGGGGATCTCCTCGCCGGGCGCGGCACTGGCGCTGTTGTCGAACACCTGCAGCCGGGAGAGCGCGGGCAGCAGCTGGATGAGGTTGAGCCGTGATGATGTCCAGCGTTCGCGAATTTTCTGTTCAGCAATAGGATGGCCCGCGCGGGCCACGCGTTGAGCGACGCGCTCGATGTGCAGTTCGGGCGACGTGAGCCCGCAGAAGATCATCACCACGGCATGGGTCTTTGACGCCTCAGCCAGCAGCCGGGCAATGGTCGCTCCGCCCATCGTGGTCTCGAAGGCGTGGTTCGTTCGGTTGGTCATGGCGACCTCAAGAACCGCTTTGCCGTGAGCCCAGGCAAGGCTGTTGGCTTCTTCAAGGGGCAGCTCCAGCTGCCTGGACAGCTCTCGTGCGTAGGTGTCGGCGTTGAACCAGGTGAGTTCTTGGTCGGCCAGCATGGATCCTCCCACGGAACTCTTGCCGGCGCCGTTGACCCCGGCCAGCACGAAAATGAAGGGGCGCACCGCTTAGAAAGAAGTGCCGGCCCTGGGCCTTTGCACCAGCTTGCCCCGGCGCTTGAACAGGGCGTCCAGTTTGTCTGCAGCATCGGGAGCTTGCAGTCCCGCCAGGCGCTGGTTGAACTGGGCGTTGAGTTGTTCGAGCACCGATTGCTCCCGGGCTTTGAGGGCCTCGGCGCCGGCCGCGAGCTGCTGATAAGTCGCAGCGTCGACCAACACCATCTCCACGGTCGAGTGGTTTGTGATGGCGACACTTCCCGTTTCGCGAACCTCACGGACCACTTCGCGCCATTTGTTCTTGACGCTGGAGGCGTTGTGACGGGGCAGATCATCGAGCAAGGGAATGGACGCGAGCATGGAATCTCTCCTGATGGCATATTAGCCAATATTCTGGCATTTTTCCACTTATTCAGCGTAGCTGCAAAATGAAGATCGGATTTGCGTTGGTTCGGCGCCCCTCTTTCCGGCGCGAAATGGGGCTATCCAGGGTGAGGTGGAACCGGCTTTGCCGGGCCGCTCGCATCGCCCCCCCCGGTGGGCTCAGGGCTGCGGCTCTCAATCTGCCTGCGCAGCTTCGGCCAGGCCGAACAGTGCGCGCCTCTGACACGGATGCGGCGCGCGAGGCACACGGCAGGCGCAGCGCGGGGGGGTCAACGACTCGGTGGCACCAAAATCGTCGGCTTGGCCACCGGTAGCAGATCGGGGTAATCGCGGCTGAAATGCAGCCCGCGGCTCTCGTGGCGCAGCATGGCTGACATGACAATCAGATCTGCCACCTGCACCAGGTTTCGCAGCTCCAGCAGGTCGCGGGTGACGTGGAACTGGGCATAGAACTCGTGGATTTCGCGCTGCAGCAGGGTGATGCGGTGGGCCGCGCGCTCCAGCCGCTTGTTGGTGCGCACGATACCCACGTAATCCCACATGAAGCGGCGCAGTTCGTCCCAGTTGTGCGAGATCACGACCATCTCGTCGGCGTCGGTCACGCGGCTGTCGTCCCACAGCGGAAGCGCGGGCGGCGTGGCGACTGGTGCGCGGGCAATGGCACCCACGGCGGCTTGGGCGAACACCATGCATTCCACCAGCGAGTTGCTGGCCAGGCGGTTGGCGCCGTGCAGGCCGGTGCAGGTGGTTTCGCCCACGGCATACAGGCCGCTGAGGTCGGTGCGGCCGGCCAGATCGGTCACCACGCCGCCGCAGGTGTAGTGGGCGGCGGGCACCACGGGGATCGGCTCTTTGGTGATGTCGATGCCGAGCTCGGCGCAGCGGGCCAGGATGTTGGGAAAGTGCTCTTGCAGGAACTCGGGTGGCTGGTGTGAGATGTCGAGGTACACGCAATCCAGACCGTGCTTTTTCATCTCGAAGTCGATGGCGCGCGCCACCACGTCGCGCGGCGCGAGTTCGGCGCGCTCGTCGTGGTCGGGCATGAAGCGGTGGCCGCCCAGGCGCGCGGGCAGTTTGAGCTGGCCGCCTTCACCGCGCACCGCCTCGGTGATGAGAAAGCTCTTGGCGTGCGGGTGGTACAGGCAGGTCGGGTGGAACTGGATGAATTCCATGTTGCCGACCCGGCAACCGGCGCGCCACGCGGCGGCGATGCCGTCGCCGGTGGCGGTGTCGGGATTGGTGGTGTAGAGGTAGACCTTGCCCGCACCGCCAGTGGCCAAAATGGTGTGAGGCGCCTGGAACGTCTCGATCACGTCCTGCTCGACGTCGAGCACATAAGCACCGTGGCAGCGGCTGGCCGTGCCAGCTGGCGGGCGCTGGCCGAGCTTGGCGTCGGTGATCAGGTCCACCAGCATGTGGTTTTCGAAGAAGTGGTTGCTCGGCGTGGCGCGGGTGCGCTCGCTCAGCGTTTTTTGCACCGCTGCGCCAGTGGCATCAGTGGCGTGCACGATGCGGCGGTGACTGTGGCCGCCTTCGCGGGTCAGGTGCAGCGCGCCGTTCTCCTGCGAAAACGGCACGCCGAGTTCTTGCAGCCAGGCGATGGCGGCAGGCGCGTTTTCCACCGTGAACTGGGTTGCTTCCAGGTCGCACAGGCCGGCGCCGGCCACCAGCGTGTCGTCCACGTGCGAGGCATAGCTGTCGCCCTCGGCCAGCACAGCCGCGATACCACCCTGCGCCCAGTTGCTCGACCCATCGGAAATGCCACGCTTGGTGACCACCGCCACGCGGTGCGTGGGCGCGAGCTTGAGGGCCGCGGTGAGACCGGCCAGGCCGCTGCCGATGATGAGGATGTCGAACGAGTGGGTGGCGGTCATGGTGGCTGGAAGATGGGGCAACGGACCAATCGGATGAGATCACATCCGCAAGGCTTCTGCTGGTGCGAGGTTGAGCCAGGCGCCTCAGTTTGGGGTATAGGCCAGCCGCACGTAGATCGGCGCAAACGCCTCGGCTTGCGTGAGCTCGATCAGGGATTCTTTGGCCAGCTCCAGCATGGCGATGAAGGTCACCACCAGCACCTGCGAGCCGCGCGACGGGTCGAACAGCTCGCCGAATTCGACGAAGCGCTTTCCTTGCAGGCGGCGCAGCACGATGCTCATGTGTTCGCGCACCGAGAGTTGCTCGCGGCTGATTTTGTGGTGTTGCACCAGCTTGGCGCGCTTCAAGATGTCGCGCCAGGCACCCTGCAGATCGAGCACGTGCACATCGGGAAAGCGTGGCGCCAGCGCCTGCTCAACGTAAACCTGGGCGCGCAGAAAATCGCGCCCGTATTGCGGCAGGTCGGCCAGGCGGTGCGCGGCCAGCTTCATTTGCTCGTATTCCAGCAAGCGGCGCACCAGCTCGGCGCGCGGGTCTTCGGCCTCTTCGCCCTCGGCCACCCGCTTGGGCGGCAGCAGCATGCGCGACTTGATCTCGATCAGCATCGCTGCCATCAGCAGGTATTCGGCGGCCAGCTCCAGGTTGCTGGCGCGGATCTCGTCGACATAGCTCAGATACTGGCGGGTCACCGCCGCCATCGGGATGTCGAGGATGTTGAAGTTCTGCTTGCGAATCAGGTAGAGCAGCAGGTCCAGCGGGCCTTCAAAGGCTTCGAGAAACACCTGCAGTGCATCGGGCGGGATGTACAGATCCCGCGGCAGCGCGAACAGTGGCTCGCCGTACAACCGCGCCAGTGCCACCCGATCGACCACCTCGGGCAAGACCGTGTCCAGTCCCTCGGGCCCTGGGCCCAGCGTGGTGGCGGCGCTGTGCATCGGAGACAGATGTTGGCGCGCTCAGCTCAGCCCAGCTCAGCTCGGGTCAATCTTGGTTTGGTAGACGTAGGGCTTCTGTGGCACTTCAGCCGCGTCGGCCTGGGTCTCGAAGTCGCGGTCGATCTGCTTGTCCCACAGCAGGGCTCGACCGCGCCGCTGCGACTGCTCCAGGCCGGGCTTGTCCGCCTTGAGCTGATTCAGGAAGTTGGTCGCGTCGGAGGTGTAGTGGGGGCGGGCAAAAAAGGACATGGTTCGGCAAGCCAGGGAAAGGGATCGAGTTTAACGAGCCGGGCGACCGCAGCGATTCCGCAGGACTTGATGCGCGTGGAAGCAGGCAGTATCAGGCTTGCTGAGCCAAAGGTTCTACGGCGCGGCTGTGCCAATTGAGCACGGTCTTGCGCACCTGCATCAAGGGCGCAAGATCGGCGAACTCGCGGCGCAGCACCTCCGCCGCAAAATCGGCAAGGAAGTTCGATTTCAGCGTGGCTCTGGCCCGGTCCACCCCAATGTCCTCGTAAGGAACCGATGAGAGCACCAGAAAGCCGTCGCCTGGAATACGGCCTGCCTGCATGTTGGAGCGGATGATGCGTGCGGCTTGGCGGATCGGGTCGGCGAGGTCGGGACTGTAGGGGCCGATGATCAGCGCCAGGTTGGGCAGGTGCAGCCAGTCGAATCCGCGGCCCACACAAAGCATCCATTCGCGGTGCTCGATGTTCAGCGCGCGCTCGGTCTGCCGCAGGGCGGCGATGTGGCGCAGGTTGCCCAGCAGCAGAGGCAGCAGGTCGGTACGGATCTGGGTCGGCATGTCGGGCAGCAGTTCCAGTAGCCGTGCAGGAAGGCCTGGTACGTCGGCCTCGGTCAGGTCGGCCATGTGCAACGCGCGCCCCTGTTGCCCATGTACTACCAAGGCTTCCTCGTCGGTCTCGAAACCGCACACCAGCGGATACACGGTGCCGTGGCCGGCGCCGAAGACGGTGGCGATTTCCCTGCGGATCTCGAAGGTATGCGCCCGAGCATCGTCGGTCCGGTAGTGAAAGCCGGCACATCCGCGCCGCTCGTCGCCCCGAGAGTAGTGGTAGGTGGTGATGAAGAGGGCCTGGCGACCACTGCGCACGATCTTCTCCACTGCAGCGGTCAGCGTCTCGCCCAAGTGGGGCCAGCCCAGGTTGAAGATGCCGCCCAGGTTGCGAAATGGCTGGATGATGCCCTTGGGCGTCTGGGTTGCAATCGGGATGTTGATGCGACCGTCCATGCACTTCATCACCAGAATGGCGGTGGGGTACCGGGCCAGGTGGTGCTGGCGCGCCAGCCAGGCTTCGGGGCTGGCATATTCCAGGGCATGGCGCTGGGCCAGGTCAAACAGCCAGTCGATGCGTTGGGAGATCGGGCTTTGCAGTGGCGCGGGGATGGCCGGCATGGCAGGACTCCTTCAGGCGTGTTCACGCAGGCGGGCTGCGAAACCGGAGCGCTCCATCAGCGAGCGCGGTTGATCGTTCAGGCCAGAGAATTCCAACCGACCCCCGCGCTTGGCGATCGCCTTGTGCAGGCTCTCCAGCGCGTCGAGGCCGGTGGTGTCGAGCGAGATCAGACGGGTGGCCTCCAGCAGCACATGCAGGGGCTGCGGGCTTTGCTCCACCCGCGCCACGATCGGATCAATCTTGGCCACGGCACCGAAAAACAGCGAGCCGTAGAGCGTGTAAGTGAGCTGGCCTGCACTTTCTTCCACCGGGTCGGCGCGGAAGATCTCGCTCTGGCGGCGCACGAACAGCACCACCGCGAGCACCAGACCGAGCTCCACCGCGACCGTGAGGTCGAACACGATGGTCACCAGAAAGGTGGACACCATCATCAGGCGGTAGTGGTTGCTGAAATGCTTGAGGCGAGCGAACTCGCGCCATTCGCCCATGTTCCAAGCCACAAAGATCAGCACGCCGGCCAGCACCGCCAGCGGTATGTGCTGCGCCAGCGGCGCGGCCAGCAGCACCACCAGCGCCAGCGCGAGCGCGTGCACGATGCCGGCGATTGGCGAGGATGCGCCGGCGCGGATGTTGGTCACGGTGCGAGCGATGGTGCCGGTGGCGGGCATGCCGCCAAAGAACGGCACCACGAGGTTGGCCACACCCTGCGCCATCAGTTCTTGGTTCGGGTCGTGCTTGGGTGTGTCGCTGAGCTGGTCGGCCACCCGGGCACACAGCAGCGACTCAATGGCGCCCAAGGCCGCGATGGTGAGCGTGGGCGTGACCAGCAGCTTGGCGGTTTCCCAAGAAAAATCGGGCAGCGCAAACGCCGGCAGGTTCTGCGGAATGCCGCCGAACCGGGTGCCGATCGTCTCCACCGGCATCTGCAGAAACCAGGCCAGCAAGGAGAGCGTGAGCAACGCCACCACCGGCGCTGGCAAGCGCGAAGTGGCTTTGAGCGCGCTGACCGTGTGCACCTGTTCCAGCTGGCGGCGAAACTGCGAGTCCACCGCCCACAGCCGTGGCCAGACAAACAGACCCACGATGCAAAGCAGCCCCAGCCCCAGGGCGTAGAAGTTGATGCCGTGCATGTGGCTGGCCAATGCGCCAATCTGCGCGAAAAAATCGGCAGGCATCTTGGCGATGTTCAGCCCCAGCAGATCGCGCACCTGCGACAGCGCAATCAACACCGCGATGCCGTTGGTGAACCCGATCACCACACTCACTGGCACAAAGCGCACCAGCGTGCCCAGGCGAAACAAGCCGAGCAGAAACAGCAGCACACCGGCGCTGGCGGTGGAAATCAGCAGGTTTGCCAAGCCGTAGCGTTCGACGATGCCGTAAACGATGACGATGAAGGCACCCGCTGGCCCGCCAATCTGCACCGAGGTGCCGCCCAGCGCCGAAATGATGAAGCCGGCGATGATCGCGGTCCACAGGCCGGCCTCCGGTTTCAGGCCGCTGGCAATCGCAAACGCCATGGCCAGCGGCAATGCCACGATGCCCACCGTGGCGCCCGCACCCACGTCTTTGAACAAACGCTCGCGGCTGTAGCCGCGCATGTCTTGCAGCAGACGTGGACGAAACGGCGCCAGGGCCGGTAACTTCAGGCTCATGCGGTGATGTTACCGATGACAACGTTTCGACAGACTGACGCAGCTGGGTAAAAGAAGTCGGGGTTTACACTGAATTTTTCACCCAGCAGCACCGCCACCATGACTGTATTCCCGCTTGACCAGTCGCGTGCTTTGTCTCGCTTGGCGATCGTCCTGTTGGCGAGCCTGCTGCTCGCTGCCTGCGATCCCCAGGCCATCAGCGAACTGGAGGAGGGCGTCTCCACCGAGGCCGACGTGCGCGAGCGCTTTGGCGCGCCGGAAGCGGTATGGGACGGCGCGGATGGTGCGCAGATCTACGAGTACAACCGCCAGCCCGCGGGCCACGTCAACTACATGATCACCATCGGCGCCGACGGCAAGATGAGCGCGCTGCGCCAGGTGCTCACCCTGCAGAACTTTGCCCGCATCGAGCCTGGGATGCCGATGGAAGACGTGCGCCGCCTGCTGGGCAAGCCGATGAAGGTCACCACCTACGCGCTAAAGCGCCAGACGCATTACGACTGGCGTTACCAAGATGGCCCGAACACCAGCGACTCAAAAATCTTTACCGTGGTGTTCGACAGCGATTTCAAGGTGGTGTCCACCGGCTCGGTGATCGATCCGGCCCTCAGTCCCAACTGAAGCGGTCACGCACCGCGCAGGCGTTTCCAGTCGTCCAGCGCGGGGCGCAGCACCAGCAGAAGGAGCAGCGCTGCCAGCGGCACGGTACTGAGAAAACCCAGGTGTTTGAAGCCTAGCGCGCCCACCACACCACCACCCATAAAGCAGACGATCAGCTGCAGGTGGACCCGCAGACGCTGGCGGTCCGCGCGCACCGGCCGCACACCAGGGCGGCGGTTCACAAACAGCAGCTTGCCCAGCTCGATGCCCAGGTCGGTCACCAGGCCGGTGACGTGGGTGGTGCGGATGCGTGCCTGTGAAATCTTGGTGATGACCGCGTTTTGCAGACCCATGATGAAACACAGCAGCACCACGGTCAGTGGCACCAGCACCGCTTGCAGCAGGTCCAGCGTGGCGCCGAACAGGCCGAAGACCAGCAGCAGCGCGGCCTCCAGCATCAGCGGCAGGCCGTAGGCGCTGCGCAGCTCCAGGCGCATGCCCCAATTCACCAGCCAGGTGGTGCACATGGCACCCACCAGAAACGCCAGCAGCGCGATCAGGCCAGA
>JBBSDB010000030.1:0-19725 GCA_038249735.1 Burkholderiales bacterium | reverse complement strand
GCGCGTCGGGCCAGCGGGGTGGCCTGGGGGGCCCGGGCGTGGCCAGCGCCGATCACGGCAACATCAAAGTCCATGACTGGAATTTTCTTGCTCATTCGATGTTTCTCATGACGCGTGCTGAACACACATGGTCTTCCCGAGCGAATCGTCTGAATCTGCTGGAGGACAGGCGTACCCCTCTTGGCCCCCTGCGGATTGGGCACCGCTCAGGCCGTGCAGCCGTTCGAGTTCCGCGTTCATGAACATCAGCGCGGTGCAGACGCAGTGGCCGCGGGGGGCGCCATGACCACAGGCAGCGGCGGCGGGGAAGTGCCGGTGGCCGCGAGCGCGCTCGCGCTCTCCACTCGCCAGATCACATTGCCCACATCGTCGACCACCAGCAGCCCGCCCTTGCCGTCGATGGCCACGCCCACCGGGCGGCCCTGGGCTTTGCCGTCGGGATCAAGAAAACCCGTCAGCACGTCCACCGGCGGCCCGCTGGGCTGTGCACCGTTGAAGGGCACATAGATCACCTTGTAGCCACTGGGCGGGTTGCGGTTCCAGGAACCGTGCTGGCCAACAAACATACCGCTCTGCGCGAATGGCCCACCCAGCGTGTTGCCTTGCGCCGACGCCAGTCCCAGCGAAGCGGTGTGGTTGCCCAAGGCGTAATCGGGCTTGATGGCACTGGCGACCAGGTCGGGCCGTGGTGGCCTTGGCCGCGTGTCCACGTTCTGGCCGTAGTAGCTGTAAGGCCAGCCGTAGAAGGCACCATCGCGCACCGACGTCATGTAGTCGGGCACCAGGTCGGAACCCAGTTCATCGCGTTCGTTGACCGAAGTCCACAGCGTGTTGCCCTGCCAGGCCATGCCCACCGGGTTGCGAAGGCCGCTGGCGAAAACGCGACCGACACCTGTGGCACGGTCGAATTCCCAGATCGCGGCCCGGCCCTTTTCGTATTCCATGCCGTGTTCCGCCACGTTGCTGTTGGAACCGACCGACACATACAGTTTGCTGCCATCGGCACTCGCCAGCAGGCCCTTCGTCCAGTGGTGGTTCAGTGGCCCACCCGGCAGGTCGGCCACTTTGGTCACTGGGCCACTGGCCTTCGTGTCGCCGGTTTGGTACGGCACCTTGACCAGCGCATCGGTGTTCGCAATGAACAGCTCGCCGCCCACCAGTGCCATGCCGAACGGCGAGTTGAGGTTTTCCAGAAACACCGAGCTCACTTCGGCTGTGCCATCGCCATCCGCGTCGCGCAGCAAGGTGATGCGGTCGGCGCTGGGCGTGGCGGCGCCCGCCCGCTTCATCACAAAGCCCATCACCTTGCCTTTGATGCCGAGCAGCTCGTCGCGCAGCGGGCGCTCGGGTGCGTTGGTCTCGGCCACCAGCACATCGCCATTGGGCAACACATGAATCCAGCGCGGGTGGTCGAGATTGCCTGCGAATTTGCGCACGGTGGTGCCTTGGGTGGCCGTGGGTCCCTCGCCCTCCTCCCAACGCTGGGCAGGGGCGATCTTCACCGTGGGAATCAAGGTCTTGACCGGCTCGGGCAATCGCGGGTTGGCGCCGAAACCGGTGTCTATCGGCAGTTGGGCCATGTCGCCACAGGCGCTGAGCAGCAGAGTGGTCAGCACGGTGAGGGGCAGATGCTTCGAGGTCTTGCTGAAAGGGGAGCGGGTGAACATCAGGAATCTCCTTGAGCCGGCGCAGCGCTGGATGGCGTGCGCCGGCAATACAACGATCGGATCACGTCTAAGCCACCGCCTCCATGCACGGCTGCTGGCAGGCGTTGGAGGGAAGAAGACGCTGGTACTCATTGCGCTGCACGGCATAACACTCGCAGGCTTGCTTTGCGAGACCGTCCCGATCCAGAACCTCGACATGGCCCCGCGCATACCGGATCAGCCCCAGCCTTTGCAGCAGCGATGCGCCTTCGCTGACCCCTTCGCGCCGGACGCCCAGACGCAAAGCGATTTGCTCGTGGGTCATGACCACCTCGCCGTCACCACAGCGGTCTGTGTGCTGGAGCAGGTACGTCGCGACTTGCTGGGTGATCAGGTGGTGCCGCATGCAGATCGCGCGCTGCGCTGTCTGCGAGAGGAGAGCCTGGGTGTACCGAAGCAAGACCCGCATGGTGGTTCCGGCACGGTTGAATTCCCGCCGGAGATCGCTCACCGGGACGCGATAGGCCTCCCCGCCACTCACCACCGACGCGCAGCCGAAAGCGGGTCCACCACCCATGAAAAGGCACACTCCCAGCATGCCTTCGTTTCCCACCATCGCAGATTCCGCGCTGTCGCCATTTTCCGTGACGTGCATCGTCGACACCACGGCGGTCGTCAAAAAGTAAGCGTGCGACATGGGCTCGCCATGCCGATAGATGGGCTGATTCCGGAAAAGCTCGACCCGCCCTGCGGCTGGCTGCAGGCGCAACCAGTCCACGCTTCCCGCAGCCGCAAGAAGGCGGTTGTCAAACGGGCTGGAAAACGTGGTCATGGGCACACCCCTCTTGGAGGAGCTTGTTTGGCCTGGTTGAGAACTTTGGGTGGAGCACACCGACATCCTCCTTGGCACCGGTGTGCTTCCGCGTCCTTCACAAGAGACGCCTTCTCTGCGATCAGCGGCCGACGACCGCGTCACCACGCCCCATTTCGCCGTAAACGCCGGTGCGCTCAACCCGACCCGAATAGGTGTCGCGATTCGTATTCTTCGGCGTCGACAGATAAAGAATGAGCGATGCCATCAATGGAGCGCCAAGAATCCACAACGGTACCAGCCAGCCGAAGGAGGAAATGTCGGTGTTCATGATCAAACCTTTCAAGGGGTTGCGCCACAAGCTCGCAGCGTAGGCGCATCGTCAGACACATCCCGCATTCAACATGCAGGAAATCCCCTTCATGCCATGTAGGACTCGTTCCCATGCTTCTGAATGCGCTTTGACGGGTGATCCGGGAAACTGTTAGCGCTCAAGCCCAACCTCGCCATGTCAACAAACGTTGCATGGCATTGCAACATCCCATTTTTTTGGGTTGGTTGTTTGCATTCTTAGGTGTGGCCATCCCATGCAAACGCGCACGACTGATTCGGGGGTTGAATAGCAAACCCATTGCCAATGGCCATCGTTTGCCGGGGGCAGCTCAACGCTGCCTCACACCCGTTTGATCTGCTGTGCGCTATTTTGCTGGTTGAAGCGCGAACGGCACACCAATTGCGATCGTCTGTTCGGGTGCATCCACACCCATGTCCGAGGCGATCATGACCGGCATCGGGGACCCCGGTATCCAGCTCAGGTTGCCGTCCTTGCCGATCTCGACACGCTTCTTGTGATACAAGCCGATCGCCGGGATCAGGCTGATGCCCTCATAGCCTGCGGGCACATCGAATTCGAGCACGACGCTGCCCGCCTTGCCCGTCGGGGCGTACTCCGGAATGCTCGAGAAGACGCCAATCGCCTGGCCGCTTGGCGTCAGCAACTGACCCCAGATCGTGTAAGCGTAGCCTTCGACCATGTTGAGATAGCTCACCTGGGCGCTGATCTTGCCGCCCTGGCCCGGAAGCGCTCTGCTGCCATCGGCCGCTGTGGCGACAACTCGAATGCTCTGAATCGCGTGCAACTGGATGGTCTGCGAGGGGTTCGTCAAATCGTCGAGTTTTGCAACGACAGTGCCTTTTGCGCTTTTGCCCTTGTAGAGGTTCACCACCAGGACATAGTCGATGTTGAATTCGGTCCGGTTCTGCGGAACCGGCATTTCTAGGCTGACGGCGCCCGTCGATGACTTGGGCGTGAACGTCAGATTCACGGCTTCACCCACCAGGCGCTTCGTGGTCAGGTTGTAGAGCTGACCGGAGGCCGTATAGTCCTCGCCCGCGGAAAGGCCAGCGTAGGTGAGGAGGTCGCCAACGGTGCCACCGAGCCGGGTAAAGAACCGGTTGTTGTCCAAGGTGTCGAGCGCAAGCCCTTCAAGCTTCACGCCATTTTGGGCAAGGGCTGAGCCATTGGCCAACGCGGCTGAAAGAGCCAGAATGAACGCTCCGATGGAGGGAAAACGGGCGAGATGGTTCGATTTCATGGATGTCCTCCTGGACCGTTCGATTCAAGGCAACAATGCCACCGACTCGTTCATTCACTGATCTCAAATCGCTGCCTGAAACGCTCGGGTGCACGCCGCTTCAATTTCACCTGAAGCCAAATTTGTTTATCTGTGAGTTGGCGTATCTGAAAGGTAGGAGACCACCGCCATGCCGAGTAGGACATCGGCCCATGATTCCCAACGATTTTCCGATGGGTGATGCTCCCACCGGGAAAATGACCATGCGATGCCTTGGCTTCTCGCCAGATGATGCATGCTCTCGCAGCACCCTTTTGATTGACTTTTAAAGGCTGGCAATCGGCCATGCGGGAGCAAGGCGCCACACCATGCAAGCGCGCACCTTTGAACGAGCATCGAAAGAGCGTCCTACACTTCGGGTGCTCGCGCAACCGGTTAACTTCCTGCCGCGAGTTGGGTGGGTTGAAAGATCCGGATTTGGACCGCCCCGGCTCTCCATTCGCGAGCGGAAACAGCATCCCGTCCGAAAGTTGCAGCACGGTTTGCTCAGGGCCCTGGAAGCTGTGCAGGCATTGTTGCCAGCCGATCGCACAGGCAACGAAATCTCAGAAAGATCGACTCATGCAAAGCACCGGCCGCAATCCTGAGAAAACGCAGGAGCACTTCATGCGCAGCGTGCTTGATCGTGCGCCCTCGATGTTCAGCTTTTGGGACCGCGACCTGCGTTGCCTCTTTGCCAGCGTATCTTGCGAGCGATGGTTCGGCGTCGAGACGCAGGGTCTGGTCGGCACCTCGATGCAGGATCTTCTCGGGCCTTCCCTTTTCGAACTTCACGAACCCCATGTTCGTGCTGCCCTGAAAGGAAAGGAGCTGGGTGTCAAGCTCGTCGCCCCCGGCGCGAACGGGTCGCAGCGCCATGGCATGGCCCAGTACGTTCCCGTTTCTGTCAACGGCGAAGTTCAGGGGGTTGTGGCCCACCTGACCGATGAAACCCCGGATCAAGAAACGGAGCTGAGGTTGCGCGCTGCAGCGGTCGAGCGCGAGCGGGTGACTGACCGCTTGCGCAAGGACGAGGCGGCTCTCAGGCAAGCACAACGACTGGGGCAGATCGGCAGCTGGCATTGGGAGAGTGGCGCCAACCTCATGACCTGGTCCGACGAGCTCTACCGCATCTTCGGCCTCGACCCGACGCGACCGCCCCCCGCCCGTGCGGCACTTGAACACATCTACACCGCGTTGAGCTGGTCTTTGCTACAGCCCGCAGAGGCTCGGCTGCTGGCGCACGGTGAGCCCTACACCCTGGAACTCGAACATGTCCTCCCAGGCGGCGCCAACGGCTGGATCGAAGCCCGTGGTGCGGCCGAACGGGATGGGCGCGGCGCCATCGTTGGGCTGCATGGCACGGCGCAGGACATCACCGCGCGCCGTGCGCACCGGGAGCCGGCAACCGGCGAGGATTTTCGCGATCGACTCGAGGCGCCGACGCCTGGGGTGGTTCATGTCTTCGATCTCGAACACCAGCGCAACGTCTACCTCAGTCGTTCGGTCGCGCGCTTGCTCGGGTACACAGCGGAAGAAGTGAGCGCCAAAGAGGCGGACCTCTTCCTTGCCCTCCTGCATCCTGACGACCGGCTGCGTTTCGGCGAGCACCATGAGCACATGCGCCTGGCGCGAGACGACGAAACGACTGACTTCGAGTTCCGCCTGCGCGGCCGAGCGGGTGAATGGCGTTGGTTTCAAAGCCACGACGCCGTTTTTTCAAGAACCGATCGTGGCGAGGTGCGCGAAATCATCGGCACCGCCATCGAAATCGCCGCCCACAAGCCAGCCGAACAATCGCTGCGCCAGGAGATCCTCGAGCGCAGGCAGGCGCAGGCGGCCCGGGGTCAGCAGCTCGAGCAGGCGTATCGGGAGGGGCAGCGGCTGGCCGATGTGTTCCGCCAGGCCCCGGCATTCATGTGCGTGCTGCGGGGGCCAGACCTTGTCTTCGAGATGGCGAACGATCGGTATCAAAAACTGGTCGGCCACCGCAAGCTCCTCGGCCGCTCGGTGCGCGAGGCGTTCCCCGAGATCGAGGGGCAAGGCTTCTTCGAATTGCTCGACACGGTGTACCGGACTGGCGAGCCTTACATCGGCACCGGCGTCCCGATTCTGCTTGCCCTGCAGCCAGGCCACCCACCCGAGGAGCGGTACCTGGATTTCGTGTACCAGGCGCTGCGCGACCCCGACGATGCCATCAACGGCTTGGTGGCCGTGGGCGTGGATGTGACGGATCGCAAGCGGGCCAATGAGGCGCTGCAGGAAAGCGAGGCCCGGTACCGAACCCTGTTCCAGTCCCTGGACGCGGGGTACTCCCTCATCGAGCTGCTGTTCGAGCCAACAGGCGAATCACGAAACTACCGTTTTCTGGATGTCAACCCTGCCTTCGAAACGATCACCGGCATCACCGGCGCAACCGGCCAGACGATCCGGACGCTCGTTCCGGAACTGGAAGGTCACTGGTTCGAGACCTACAGCCGGGTGGCCCGCACCGGCGAGCCGATCCGGTTTGTTGAGCAAGCCGGGCCGTTTCAGGACCGGTGGTTCGAGGTGTACGCCTTTCGGCTCGGCGGGGACGGGAGCAACAAGGTCGCCGTGCTGTTCACCGACATCACCAGCCGCACGCATGCCGAACAGGCGGTGCAGGCAAGCGACGCGCGTCACACGTTCTTGTTGCAGCTCGCCGACACGCTCAGCCCGATCGCCGATCCGATCGCGATACAGGCCGAGGCCAGCCGGGTGCTCGGCGAGCGGCTGGGGGCGAACCGCGTGGCTTATTTCGAGGTCCATGGCGACGATTACGTCGTTGCGCAGGACCACGCCCCCACCGCCCCGTCCATCGCTGGCCGTCACCCCATTTCCTCGTTCGGTTCGGACCTGCTCGCCGACCTGCTCGCTGGCCGGGTGGTGATCGAGCCAGACGTGAACGCTCTCAGCCAGCGCTCGGCCGACGAGCGTGCGGCGTTCGCTGCTGTCCGCGTGGGCGCGTACGTCGGCGTCCCGCTGGTCAAGGGGGGCCGACTGGTCGCCGGGTTGGCGGTGCAATCGATCCAGCCGCGGGCGTGGACGCCGACCGAGGTCGCCATCATCGAGGACACCGCGCAGCGGACCTGGGAGGCTGTCGAGCGGGTGCGGGCCGAGGCGGCGCTGCGGGCTGGCGAAGAGCGGTTCCGCTCGCTCGTGACTGCGACAACGCAGATCGTCTGGACAAGCGCCGCCAACGGCGTCGTGGTCGAGGACAGTCCGACATGGCGGGCATTCACCGGGCAGACACAGGAGCAGTGGCTTGGGTCGGGCTGGCTGAACACCGTCCATCCCGACGACCAGGAATCGATCCGAACGTCTTGGCAGCAGGCGCTCGCGACAATGAAGCCCCTCAAGGCCATTTACCGACTGCGGCGGCACGACGGCGAGTACCGCTGGACAGCGGTCAATGGGGTGCCAGTTCTGGACGAGGCAGGCGTCTTGCGGGAGTGGGTGGGGACGAATACCGACATCACCGACCAGAAGCTGGCCGAGCAAGCGCTGCTCGAAAGAGAACGGCAGTTCCACACGCTGGCCGAGTTGCTCCCGGCGATGACCTGGATGGCGAACCCGGACGGCCACATCTTCTGGTTCAACCGCCGCTGGCACGACTACACCGGAAAAACGCTGGAGCAGATGGATGGCTTTGGATGGCAAGACATCCACCATCCTGACCGACAGCAAACGGTGCTGAATCGGTGGAGATGGTCCATTGCCAGTGGCCTGCCGTTTGAGATGACGTTTCCCCTCAGGGGACGGGATGGCGAGTTTCGCCTGTTTCTAACCCGGGTCGAACCGCTCAAAGATGCCGATGGCCGCGTGGTCCGATGGTTCGGCATGAACACCGACATCCAGGAACAGGTGCAGACGGCAGAAAAATTGCAACAACTCGCCACCGATCTGAGCCTGGCTGCGCGCCGCAAAGACGAGTTTCTGGCGACGCTTGCGCACGAACTGCGCAATCCGCTGGCGCCGATCAGCAACTCGCTGGCCTTGATGGCGCTGGCCAATGGCGACCGGGGCATTCTCGAACGGGCTCGGACGACGATGGAGCGGCAGGTGGCACAGATGGTGCGCCTGATTGACGACCTGCTCGACGTGAGCCGCATCACACGCGATCAGCTCACGCTGAAGAAGGAACGCGTCGAGCTGGCATCGATTGTTCAACTGGCGGTGGAAACCTGCCAGCCGCACTGCGAACGCGAAGCCCAAGAATTGCGCGTGGTGCTGCCACCGGCTGCGATCGTTCTGGAAGCCGACGCAACGCGCCTGGCCCAGGTGTTTGGCAACCTGTTGAACAACGCCTCGAAATTCACGCCCAGAGGTGGGCGCATCGAGCTGGTTGCCGAACCCAGGGGAGACCAAGTCGCGGTCACGGTTCGTGACACGGGCATCGGTATCGCTGCCGACATGCGCTCTCGGGTGTTTGAGCTTTTCACGCAGGTCGACGCCTCGCGCACGCTCTCCAAAGGCGGGCTGGGGATCGGCCTGGCCTTGGCGAAGCGGATCACAGAACTGCACGGCGGCAGCATCGCGGTGTTCAGTGAAGGCCAGGACCGCGGCAGCGAATTTGTGGTGGAACTGCCCCTGGTGAGCCAGGAAGATGATCAGGCTCCAGCGCGGGCGCCTGAAGGACAGACGCCGCACGCAGCCACCCGTCGCATCCTGGTGGTCGACGACAACCGGGACAGTGCCGAGAGCATGACGGCGCTGCTGGCGCTGGACGGCCACGAGACCCTGATGTCGCATGACGGACTGGACGCGGTCGAAAAAGCAGCGTCGTTTCGCCCCGATGCCATCCTGCTCGACATCGGCTTGCCGAAGCTCGACGGATACGGCGTTTGCCGCCGCATCCGGGAGCAAGCCTGGGGCAAGGACATCTTGATGATTGCGTTGACCGGCTGGGGTCAGGCAGACGATCGCCGCAAGTCGAGCGAAGCCGGCTTCGACAGCCACTGCGTGAAGCCCGTCAACCATGCGGCGTTGATGGACCTCCTCAACCAGCCGGCCGACCGGCTGGACCGAATGTGAATCAGTCGATGGGCGGCAAGGCGCTCTGGAGCTTGGCCAGATTGATCGGCTTGTGCAAGTAGTAGTCGACCCTGGCGAAGGTTTCGGCCACCTGCCTGTCGTCTTCGGGCGCGCCGGTGATCGCGATCAGCACCACATCGTTGCCATGGCTTGCCCGCAAGCGCTGGGAGAGCTCAGCACCGTCCATCCCCGGCATCTTGATGTCGAACAGAACGCAAAGCGGTTGAAACGCTTCAATCAGCGCCCACGCCTGGGCTCCATCGTGGGCCGTCTTGACGCAATAACCATTGAGCGTCAGCAATGCCGCCAACGACTCGGCACCGTCGACGTGGTGGTCAACCACCACCCGAACTTCTTCTGACATGCTCGCTCCCGCGCAAGGCCAAGAACTTTCACTTTGGACCGCGCGATCATATGTCGCCAGCCGCCCAGGGTGCGGCAGGTCGGACGCATCCGACGCCGCATACACCCCCGCGCCGACGGCAGATGTCCCAGCTGTCACGGAAGATGCAGCCAGTCTGGCCCTTCGCGCTTTGAGCGCCTGCTGGGCGGCCTCATTGGCACGTGCAACCTTGGCGTTGTGAACCGCGAATCGCTGTCCCCCAACACGAAAAAACAACATGACAAAAATCGTTACAGACCCGACGGCTCCCGAGTCCTACCTCATCAAACTCGACGCGCACGGACACGCACTGAGCGTGCGCATTCTTCGAGATTGCGTGCAGCATGCCTTCCGCTCTGAACATACCTTTCAGTCCGCTGTTGACGCCATGAGTGCCCATCTCGGTTTGATTCATGCCGCGGCATGGGCGCAGTTCGTTCGAACCCGGTGGACAAACGTATCGCTCACCTGGGGTGATTTTCAGATGCACGGTGGTGGGCTGTCTTGCGCAGAGCCATGACAAGCCACCCGGAATCCACGGCGCTCGCCATGGCAACAAACAAGCTGAAGTGAACAGACAGCTTGACCGAGGCGGCGCCCGGCATGTCACCCAATCTGCCGACGAGCTGGGCCTTGTCTTTTGGGCAAGGCTGTCACAGGCGGTCAACATCACCACTGAACGCCAAAGCAGGTGGCTTGAGGCCTGGCCCAGTGCTGGACCGGCGTCGGTCGGAAAAGATCAAACGTTTCAGCTTGTCCTGCTGCTGAACAGTTCGTTTTTGTAGCGCACGAACGCCATGGGCAAGACAGAAAACCACCTGGTCGAATGGCTGCCCGGCGCGGTTCGAAAGCGCCTTCTCGCGCTGTGCGAGCCGATGGATGTGGCGAGATTGGCGGAACTCAGCGTGCGTGGTGAGCGACTGACACACGCTTACTTCCCGCGCACCGCCGTCATTTCCTTGGTGATCGAGACTCGAGGCTGCCCACCGCTGGAGGTGGGTATGGTCGGGCGCGAGGCGATGCTGGGATCTGAACTGCTGCTGGGCGATGCCAGGACACCTTGGCGCGCGGTGGTGCATGGCGCGGGGACTTGCTGGCGCATCGAGTCCCAATCATTGGTGCATGCCGCGGCCGAGATGCCGGAGCTGGAGCTGTTGTTGCAGCGCTGTCTGATGGTTCGGCTGCACCAGCAGTCGCTGGCCTGTGCCTGCGCGCGTTTCCACCCCCTTGGGCCGCGTCTGGCGCGGTGGCTGCTCATGGTGCAAGACCGTGCCCAGTCGGACGAATTTCGCGTCACGCAGAATTTCATCTCGCACATGCTGGGCGTTCGCCGCGAGGCTGTCACAAATGCCGCTGGCGAATTTCAACGAGCCGGTTTCATCGACTTGAGCCGGGGTGATTTAAAGGTGCTCGACCGCGGGGCGCTTGAGCGTGCGGCCTGCAACTGCTACGAGGCCGACAAGCAGTTGCTCAAAGCGCTCCTGCCCGCGCGGAGCTGAGGCCAGCACGGGAGCAGTCTTCGCTGCCTCTCGTTCGCGCGTCGGTCAGCCTCGGCTTGAGACGGATCGAGACACTGCGGTTCCTCACCCTTCAGGCAAAGGCTGAGGAACTGCTTGTCGTCTTGAACCCCTTGCATTCGCGTACACCCAGGTGAACTCGGCACCGAGAAAAAATATTTGCGCAGAGTAGTAAACCCACAGCAACACCAGAACCAGGGAACCGGCTGCGCCATAACCGGAAGCAACGCCACTGACGCCCAAATACAGACTGATCAGCGCCTTGCCCAGGGTGAACAGAATCGCTGTCACAACCGCGCCAACCCAGACATCTCTCCATTGAACCCGCGCTCGCGGCATGAGTTTGTAGATCATGGCAAAAATGAGTGCGGTCAGAACAAACCCGATGCCGAGGTTGATCATTTGCGCGAACCATTCCCACTCACCGATGACTTCGCCCCACCATCGGCCGAGCGCGGCGAGGACGGCACCGATGACCAGGGAAACCATCAGCAGGAAAGCGAGACCCAAAATCAAACCAAATGACAGCACGCGGGCGCGAAGCAGGCCCCAGAGCCCACTGCCAGACGCGCGCTGGGGAGCTCGCCAGATGTGATCGAGGGAATCCTGCAACTCAGCAAAAACCGTTGTGGCTCCCACCATCAGGATGCCGATACCGATCAGTGTTCCCCACCAGTTGTCCGACGGCTCACTGGCACTGGCGATGAGACCTTGGATGGAAGCCGCAGCCTGGGTGCCAAACAGCCCGCTCAGCTCGCCCATCAGTTGCCCCTGCGCTGCCTCTCGGCCCAGCAACAAGCCGGCAACCGAGATCACGATGAGCAAAAGCGGCGCCATTGAGAAAAAGGTGTAGTACGCCAGAGCGGCCCCCATGCTGGCCGCACGGTCGTCCATCCAGCCCTGCACCGTGGCTTTCACCATGGACCACCAGCCCGGGTGAACGGCGCTGACATGCTGGCCTTTGGCGACGCTGGTGACCGTGTGAGCAGACAAGCTTGTCTCCTGGTGTTGGCGAAAAAGCGGGTGGATGAATACCTGCTGGCGGCGGGCTTCGGCCTATGGCGTTGAGTCACCCTGCGGCCCGATGACCGAGCACCGGGAAGGCACCATCTGACCGCGCGGTTTGAACCGAGCCAACAGATCTGCCCACCTCGACCGCAACACGTCATCGCATGGAAAAGCCAGTTTGGCGCTGCACGCCTCAATGGCCAGATGTCACTGGTTTTCGTGCCGCTTGATCAGTTCAGCGTCGGCGGCACCACTTGGATCAGGAGCCGTGTCTCGACCTGACCGCCAGCGCCACAACCGCCGCCCCGGCGGCAACCACCAGCGCATCCTCGATCAAACCGCTGCGAGTCTGACCCATGCGCGCGATGGCGCGTTTGCGGCCAGCCAGCGTCAGGTAGGCAAGCGGGACGGCAGTTGCCACCGCGGTGATGGCGCCGGCCCGCTCTCGACCACGGGGCGCTAAAGCGGCGCCTGCGATGCCTGCGCTCATGGCCCGCGCCAACAGCCCCAGGAACTCAGTGCGATCGGGCGCGGTTTTCATCTTGTCGCCGAACAATTCACCAGCGCCCATGGCCAGCGCACCCAACTTAAACAAAGGTCGATCCAGCAGCACAAGGTGCCCTGGCGTGTGCCGGCCCAAAAGCCGAGCAGCCGCAATGGTTGCCATTGGCGTCATGGAGCGCGCGCTGGCAACCACGCCGATCAGGGCGGAGAAAAGCAGTCCATGAACTTTCATGTTCCATCCATTGTTCTTTCACATGTGCTTGATGTTGCACGGTCTCGCTTCGTGCCAGCAGGGACAAAGCACTCGATCCGTTGTAGGACGCGGCCGAGGGCCGGCTCGCACAGCCGCGCGCCCCAGCCAGCGGTTCGGTGGCGCTTGAGGGTTCTCAACCGCTTGAGTCGGTTCAGGCCTGCAATCACATGCGACCAGACGTGCCGCGACAGATTGAAGCCCTGACAACGAATGGCGGTGGCTTTCTCTGCTTTGAGTTTGATGCGAGCGCGCACACGTTCCCCAAAGGATTGTCGATTGCTGCGACCGCCAACTTCCGGGTGCGGGGCTGTTGTCACAATGCAGGCCCAACCCGACCCCTGGCGAACGGCGCTCACCTGACGCGCCGTCCGCCACGAGGGTGAGGACTTGGCGGTCACACCCGCACCAGCATCGGTGAGCGATTCGGTGCTGCTCGAAGCCCTGCCCGCGCCGCAGCTTCGCGACTGCCCGGAACGCACCGGGGTGGCCGAGAAGTTGCATGCGGTCTGCCTGCACCGCATGGCCAATACCCGTATGACGAACTGTTTCGATCTTTGGGCGCTGCTCACGGAAGGCGCCATGGACTCGATGAGATGCGCCGAGCTTTCGAGGCCACATTCGCACGGCGCCCACTGGCGGTGCCTGCCCCATCCCGTTGGGCTTGAGCGATGATTTGCGCAGGTTGTCGTGACGCCTCAAGCGGCTTGCTGATCCGCGGCTGCGTCCTTCGCCGATTCCGCCTTTCTGCCCAACAGCCTAGCAAAGAAGATCGACACATCGTCCACCACGGTGAACACGGCCGGGATGACCAGCAGGCTCAGGAAGGTGGAGGTGATGAGGCCGCCGATCACGGCCCAGGCCATGGGGGAGCGAAAGCTGCTGTCGGCGGCACCCCAACCGATGGCGATCGGCAGCATGCCGGCGCCCATGGCGATGGTGGTCATGACGATGGGGCGGGCTCGCTTGTGGCAAGCGTCCATGAGCGCATCAAAGCGGTTCAGGCCGCGCTCGCGCCGCGCCTCGATCGCGTACTCCACCAGCAGGATGGAATTTTTCGTGGCAATGCCCATGAGCATGATCAGACCGATCAACGAGGGCATGGAGAAGCTCTTGTCGGCCAGCAGCAGCGCCACAAACGCGCCACCCAGCGAGAGCGGCAGCGCGGCCAGGATGGTGAACGGGTGCAGGAACGTTTTGAACAGCAGCACCAGCACGATGTAAATGCACAAAACACCGGTGAGCATCGCCAGGCCGAAGCTGGCGAACAGTTCGCCTTGCACCTCGGCATCACCCACCTCCAGCACCTTCACGCCCGGCGGCAGGTTGCGCACGCTGGGCAGCGCCTCCACAGCGGTCTTCATGTCGCCCAGCGCAATGCCCGCCAGCTCCACCTCGAAGTTGATGTTGCGCGAGCGGTTGAAGCGGTCGATCACCGCCGGGCCACCGCCGAATGCCAGCGTGGCGACCTGGCCGATCATCACCGGGCCGCGGGCGCCGGGCACCGTGAGGCGCTCCAGCACGCTCAGGTCTTCCCGCGCCGCCGCGTCGAGCTTGACCACGATGGGAATCTGCCGTTGCGGCAGGTTCATCTTGGGCAGCGCGCTGTTGTAGTCGCCCACGGTGGCGATGCGGAGCGTCTCGGCAATCGCGCTGCTGGTCACCCCCAGCTCGGCGGCGCGCGCCAGATCGGGCGTGACGATGATTTCGGTGCGCACCAGCGCGGCGCTGCTCTGGATGCTGCCCACGCCTTGAATGGTGCGCAGGTCGCGCTCGATCACGCTCGCGGCCGTGCTCAGCGCGTTGGCGTCGTTGCCGGTGAGCGTGAGCACGTATTTTTCGCCCGAACCGCCCAGGCCCACCTTGCTGCGCACGCCGGGCAGGTTGCTCATGGCCTCGCGCAGCTGGTTTTCGATCACCTGCTTGCGCGGGCGCTCGCCGCGCGGGGCCAGCTGGATGGTGAGCGCTGCCTTGCGCGACTCGATCGCGCCTTGTGGTGCAAACGGGTCGCTGCCGGCCGAACCCGAGCCGATGGTGGTGTAGACCGAATCGACATGCTTCACCGCCGCCACCAGCAAGCGCGCGCGTTCGGCGGTGGCGATCGTTTGTTGCAGGGTGGAGCCGGGTGGCAGCTCGATGTAGACCTGGGTTTGCGAGTTGTCGTCGGGCGGGATGAAGCCCTGCGGCAGCAGCGGAATGAGCGCGATCGAGCCAACGAAAAACACGCCCGCCAAAAACATGGTGATCCACCGGTGGCGCACGCACCACCCGGCCCAGCCCTGGTAGGTGTCAAGCCATTTCGGCTCCTCCTGCGGGTTCGACCAGGCCCAAAGCCCACCGAACAACGCGTTGCGCTTGGCCCAGGCGGGCCGGTCCTTGGCCAGCACGAAGGGCCGCAGGATGTAGGCCGCCATCATGGGGGTGAGCGCGCGCGCCACCAGCAGCGAGGCGAACACCGCGAGCGATGCCGTCCAGCCGAACTGCTTGAAGAACTTGCCAGGGATGCCCGACATGAAAGCGGTGGGCAGAAACACCGCGATCAGGGTGAAGGTGGTGGCGATCACCGCCAGGCCGATCTCATCAGAAGCCTCCATGGCTGCCTGGTACGGCGTTTTGCCCATGCGCATGTGGCGCACCGTGTTTTCCACCTCAACGATCGCATCGTCCACCAAGATGCCGATCACCAGCGAGAGTGCCAGCAGCGTCACCACGTTGATGGAGAAGCCCAGGTAGTGCATGCCGATGAAGGCGGGAATGGCCGAAAGCGGCAGTGCCACGGCCGAGACGATGGTGGCGCGGAAGTCGCGCAGAAAAAGCCAGACCACGATCACAGCCAGGATGGCGCCCTCGAAGAGCAGCATCATCGAGCCGTCGAACTCGTCTTGCACCGGCGTCACGAAGTCGAACGACTCGGTGATCTGCAGATCGGGCCGCGCTTCGCGCAGCTCTTGCAGGCGCTGGCGCACGCCCTCGCCCACCTCGATCTCGCTGGCGCCCCGGCTGCGCGCCACCTCAAAGCCCACCACCGGCTCGCCATTCAGAAAGGCGGCAGCAGTGCGCTCGGCAATCGTGTCTTGGATGGTGGCGATCTGGTCGAGCCGGATGCTGCGGCCATCGGACAGCGCGATCTCCATGCGCGCCAGCGCCTCGGCTGAGGTCAGAGATGACACGGTGCGCAACGGCTGCTGGCTGCCGCCGATATCGGCCACGCCGCCGGCGCTCTCAATCTGCACCTTGGCGAGCTGGCGCGAGATGTCGGCGGCGGTGGCGCCCAGCGCCTGCAGCTTGAGCGGATCCAGCTGGATCTGCACCTCGCGCTCCACACCGCCCACGCGGTTGATGGCGCCCACGCCGCGCACCGAGAGCAGCAGCTTGGACACGTCGTTGTCCACAAACCAGGACAGCGCTTCCTCGTCCAGCTTGCTGGACGCCACGGTGTAGGCCAGCACCGCGCCGCCAGCCAGTTCGAGCTTGTTGATGATCGGCTCTTGCAGTTCGCCCGGCAGGTCGCCCCGCACGCGAGAGACAGCCGAACGCACGTCGTCCAGCGCCTCCTGTGTGGTCTTCTCCAGCCGGAACTCGGCGGTGATGGACACCACGCCGTCTTGCACCTTGGTGAAGATGTTTTTGAGGCCCTGCACCGAAGCCAGGCTGTTTTCGATCACGCGCGCCACATCGTTTTCGAGCTGGTTCGGCGCGGCGCCGGGCAGCGTGGCCACGATGGTGATGTTGGGCACGTCCAGATCGGGGAAGTTTTGCACCTTCATCGACTTGAACGAGAACAGGCCCGCCAGCGTCAGCATGACGAACAGCATGACCACGGGGATGGGGTTGCGGATGGACCAGGCGGAGACGTTCATGTGGCTGATCTCACTGCACAACTTTGACCAGATCGCCGTCGTTCAGGAAACCTGCGCCTTGCACCGCCACGCGCTCACCCGCCTGCAGCCCTTCGACAATCTCGACCCGCTCGCCCACGCGGCGGCCGGTCCGCACCTGGCGGGCAGCGGCCTTGTTGGACGCGTCCACCACAAAGACGAAGTTGTTGCCATCGCGCACCACGATGGCCGGTGTGGGCGCGGTCAGCGCTTCGCTCTGGCCGATGGCAAACACGCCGCGCGCAAAGGTGCCGGCCTTCAGATCGTTGTGGCGCGGCAGATCCACATAAACCAGGATGTTGCGCGTCTGCTCGTTGGCGCTCGGTGCGATCGCGCGCACCTGACCGCTGAGCTCGGTGCCGGTAGCGAGCGTCACCAGGGCTTTTTGTCCCACGCGAATGCGGCCCACCTCGCTGGCGGTGACCTCGGCTCGCCACTCCATGCGGCCCTGGCGGATCAGACGAAACAGCTCCTGGCCTGCGCCCACCACAGCGCCCACGGTGGCGCCTCGGGCCGAGATCAAGCCGTCGTCGGGCGCCTTCACCGTGGTGTTGGCGAATCGAATTTCGGTGGCGCTCATTAGCGCCTTGGCCGCCTCCCACTGCGCCTTGGCCACTTTCTCCTGGGTGACGTACTGCGCGATTTGGGAGGCGGAAAGCGCGCCGCTGTCCTGGATGGAGCGGGCGCGGTCGGCGTCTGCTTTGGCGTTGAGGTAGCCGGCCTCGGCCTGCACCACACTGGCCTGGCTTTGCAGGCTGTCGGCGCGCGCGGTGTCGGTGGTGAAGGTGGCCAGCACCTGCCCCTTCTTCACCGCATCGCCCACGTTCACATTCACAGACGCCAGCCGCAGGCCGTTGACCTCGGCGCCCACGCTGGCCTCTTGCCAGGCACTCACGTTGCCGTTGGCCTGCAGCGCGATCGCGAGCGTCTCGCGTTGGGGCTCGGCGATGGTGACCGTCATCACCGGCTTGGGCTCGCTGGCAGCAGCGGCGCTGGCGGCTGGCACCTCGCCCGCCGGTGGGCGCAGCCACCAGACCAGCGCGGCGATCAGCACCAGGGCGAGCACGGCGGCCAGCGACAGCCATTTTTTTTTGTGGCCGGTGGCCGGAGAAGAAGCAGCACTCATGACGGATCTTTGGCGAAGTTGGCGCTGGGGTTGGCGCCAGTGGCGGAAAGCGGGAACGAACTGAGATCGGGCGAAGAGGGCACCTGAGCCGCGTCGAAGCCGCCCCCGAGGGCCATATACAAGTCGATCCAGGCCTCGATGCGGTTTTGTTGCAGCGCCACCGCACTGCTCTCGGCGTTGAGCTTGAGGCGGCGCGCGTCCTCCAGCTCGCTCAGGCTGGCGAAGCCCACCCGGTAACGGGCTTCGGTACCGGTGAACGACTGGGTGTACCCGGCCAGCGCGGTGGCATTGCTGCCCTGCTGCTCGCGCAGCGCGACCAGCGCCAACAGCGCGCGCTCGACCTCGGCGATCGCATTGCGCAGGCTGGCGGCATACGCCACGCCCGCGCTTTCATAACCGGCCTGGGCGCTGTCCACACCCGCTTGCAGCGCACCACGCCCGGTGAGCGGCAAACTCAGGGTGAATGGGCCGACCGACCAGCTGTTGAAACTGGCGTCCAGGCCCCCACTCCACACCCGGCCGACCAAAACGTTGCCCGACAGGCTGAGGCTGGGCAGCAGCGCAGCCCGCGCCACGCCCACCGATTCGCCCGCCGCCACGAGCGCGCGTTGAGCGCGAAACACATCGGGCCGCTGGCGCAGCACCTCGGCCGGCACAGCGACCACGCCCAACAGGGCGTCCAGCGCCGGCCCCGCCGGCAAAGCAGGTGCCTGGGCGAGTTGGGTGCGCAAAACTGGTTCGGCCAGACCCGTGAGCGCCACCAGCGACTTGATCTGCTGCTCGCACACCTGGAACTGCTGCTGGTAGCGGCTGGCCGCCTCGGCAGCGCTGGCCCGCGCAAGCCCGGCCACGGCGGGCGCGGTGAGACCGGCGCCCTCACTCTGCGCGGTGGCGCGAGCGGTGACCGCACGCGAGTCGCGGTCGTCCTGCGTCACCTGCAGCTGCACCCGGCACAGACGCTGCCCGAAATACAAGCTCGCCAGCTCAGACGCCACCAGCACCCGCGCCTCGTGCCAGCCGGCGCCGGCCGCGTCTTGCCGGGCTTGCGCGGCGTTCACACCGGCTCGTGCCCCACCCCAGATATCGAGCGCCCAAGAGGCCTGCACACCGGCGCCCAGCGAGCTCGCCAGCGGCTGGCCCAACTGAACACCGCGGCTGGCGCTGGCCACTGCGGCCACCTGCGGCGCGCTCGCGCTCTGCTCGCCACGCAGTTGCGCACGCGCCTGAAACACCCGCGTTCGCGCCTCGGCCAGGCTGGGGCTTTGCGCCTGCGCCCGGGTCTGCCAGTCGGCAAGCACTGGGTCGTTGAAGCGCGCCCACCACTGGGCGAGGTCGGCGCTGCTGCCACCGTGCGGCAAGGGCGGCGCGTACCAGGCGGCGGGTAGGGTGGCTGGCTCGGACGGTGGGAGCGCGGTGGTGGCACAGGCACCGAGCAAGGTCGCCGCCAGCACAGCGACACACGATCGAACAGAGATCAACGGGAGTTTCCTGAAGAAAGGGGGCTTGAGCGGGTGCAAAAAAACACCGCGAGCTCAGTCATCGCCATGGTCCACCAGTTCGGGGAACAGCACCTCGACAAAGCCGAAGCGGCTGAAATCGCGCACCCGCATCGGGTAAAGCATGCCCCACAGGTGGTCGCACTCGTGTTGCACCACCCGCGCATGAAAACCGGCGGCCTCGCGGTCGATCGGGTTGCCTTGCAGATCGAAGCCCTGGTAGCGCACCTTGCTCCAGCGCGGCACCACCGCCCGCAGCCCGGGCACCGAGAGACAGCCTTCCCAGTCTTCCACCTCTTCATCGCCCATCGGCGTGATGGTCGGGTTGATCAGCACGGTGCGCGGCACCGGCTCGGCGTCCGGGTAACGCGGCACCAGGGCGCCGGTGCCAAAGATCACCAGCTGCAGATCGACCCCGATCTGCGGTGCCGCCAGACCG
>JBBSDB010000029.1:0-19920 GCA_038249735.1 Burkholderiales bacterium | reverse complement strand
GACTGATCCGGGCCCGGGTTTTCGGCCCGCGTGACAAAAATTCCACATCGCAATATAATAGGCGGCTCGCCTTGGGCGACCGGCTGCGTCATCACTCATCAACAAGACAAGAGATGGCGCTCCTGCCCCTGGCAGAGGGGTTGCCGGTCTGGCCCCGCCATGGCGCTTCACCCGCTCTCTCACGGTGTGGTGAACTTTTTCCCTGCTGTTGTCCGATCCGCTGCCATGGATGGGTCACCGGTGCCACTGCGGTGTCGACAACCCGCGGCGGCGCTGGCCAAGTCAGTTGGGCACCCCGGCACCCAGGGGCTGCCAATTTTGTTTGGGTGCACACACCGTTTGGCCTGACAGGCTGCGGTTTTGCGCCATTTAGTGTTTTTGATGATTTCTACGATTTCCGTTTCTGCAACGAAGCCTCTCTCCCCGCTCTCTCTGGGCAAGTACCGCATTGCGGCCTCTCCAAGCCCATTGCCCTGCGGCCGTTTTGCCGCCCAGGTGTCCATTTCCAGTGGCACAGGCAGCGCCTCCACCGCCCGCTTGATGCGCTTTGTGGACGATTTCGCCACCTTCGACGCCGCTGCGCGCTACGCGGTGGCGCAAGGCGTCGACTGGGTGAACGACACGCTGCGCGTGCGCGGCGCCCATCCTTATCCGAACTCGGCACTTTCGCCGTTTCAATCTATCTGTATCTGAACCCGAAGGACTGACTTATGGCCAAGGAAGAACTGATCGACATGATGGGCATCGTCAACGAGGTGCTGCCCGACACGCGTTTTCGCGTGACGCTGGACAACGGTCACCAGCTGATTGCCTATTCCGCCGGCAAGATGAAGAAGAACCACATCCGCATTCTTGCGGGTGACCGGGTGTCTTTGGAGCTCTCGCCCTACGACCTTACCAAAGGGCGCATCAACTTCCGCCACATCGAAGGCCGCGGCCCGATGGTGCCGCGCAAGCCGCGCTGATTGGAGACCAGGCGGCCTGGGCGTTGACACGCCCGCGCCGCCCACCGTGACCAGCCGCCCCGGGGGCGGCTTTTCCACGTTTGCGTCCGCGCGGGCATCGATCGATAGCAATTGGCTTGCCACCAAGCCGCCCAGCCAGGCCGTTTTGGCGCCCGGTCAGTCGTGAAAGGCCAGCGCCTGGTTCAGGCAGTGGGCTGTGCGCGCCGTTGGCGCACCGCACCCGCCAGTCCTTGCAACACCGGCACCGTCTGCTCCCAGCCGATGCAGGCGTCGGTCACGCTCACACCGGGCTGTAGCGGCTGGCCGGACACGATGTCTTGCCGGCCTTCGTGCAAATGGCTCTCAACCATCACACCGCAGATGCGAGCATCCCCAGCCGCAATCTGCTGCGCCACCGCGTCGGCCACTTCGATCTGTTTGCGGTGCTGCTTGCTGCTGTTGGCGTGTGACACGTCCACCATCACCTGCTCGCGCAGGCCGGCGGCCTTGAGCAGCGCGCAAGCAGCGTCGACATCGGCCGCGCTGTAGTTGGGCTGTTTGCCGCCGCGCAGGATCACGTGGCAGTCGGCGTTGCCTCGGGTCTCGAAGATGGCGGCTTGTCCCATCTTGGTCATACCCATGAAGGCGTGCTGCGCGTTCGCTGCCTGGATCGCGTCGCTCGCCACCTTCACGCCGCCATCGGTGCCGTTCTTGAAACCCACCGGGCACGAGAGGCCACTGGCAAGCTGGCGGTGGCTCTGGCTCTCTGTCGTGCGCGCGCCAATCGCGCCCCAGCTCACCAGATCGCTGATGAACTGCGGCGACAGCAGATCGAGAAATTCGGTGCCCACCGGCAGGCCAATGGCCAGCAAGTCGAGCAGCAGCCGGCGCGCAAGCTCCAGCCCTTCGTTGATGGCGAAGCTGCCGTCCAGGTGCGGGTCGTTGATGTAGCCCTTCCAGCCCACCGTGGTGCGCGGCTTCTCGAAGTAGACCCGCATGACGATCAGCAGATCTTCGCTCAGCGCATCGGCCTGGCCCTTGAGGCGTTCTGCGTAGGCGATCGCCTGGTCGTGGTCGTGGATGGAACACGGCCCGACCACCACCACCAGCCGGTCGTCCTGTCCTTGCAGCACACGGGAAATCGCGGCGCGGCTTTGCGCTACCAGTGCCTGCGCGACCTCGGGGGTTGGCATCCATTCCTGCAGCAAGGCGGGCGTGATCAGCGGGCGCACCGCGCCGATGCGCGTGTCGTCGATGCGGGTGGTGTCGTGGGTGGAGGGCGCGGCGGCGGCAGGGATGCGGTGGGGCATGGGGACAGACGGGAAGAGTGAAAAAGGAATCAGGCCGCCACAGTCGACAGGGCACAGCGTTGCGCCAGCCAGCGCGGCAGAGCTGCTTTGCTGCAACGCTGCAGAGCCATCAGAAACGCGTGGTCGGGGTCCGCCACACCGTGGCGCGTACGCAGATCCTGCTGCATGCGCATGAGCAATGCAGCGGCCATTTCTGCGTCGACCATGGCGCGGTGGGCGACGCCGGTCTGCGGCAACCGCAGGCGCTGCACCAGTGCGCCCAGCTTGTGGCTTGCTGCCTCGGGGTAGAGCCTGCGCGAGAGCAGCACGGTGCAGGCAAACATTTGCGGCGAGGGCAGATCGGCCAGGGCCAGCTCGGCCTGCCAATAGCGGCGGTCGAACGACGCGTTGTGTGCCACCATGGGCGCGTTGCCCACAAAACGCGCTGCTTCCGCCATCACCTGCTCGGCGCGCGGTGCCCCAGCAACCATCGCGTTGCTGATGCCGGTGAGCTGGGTAATGAACGCGGGGATGGTCACGCCGGCGTTCATCAGGCTCTGGAATCGGTCCACCACCCGGCCATGCTCCAGCAACACGATGGCCACCTCGGTGGCGCGGTCGCCCAGCGTAGGTGACATGCCGGTGGTTTCAAAATCGATGACGGCGATGCGGGTCATGGGGGCGTGGGTTTGGTGGGTGTCGCCAGTGTGAACCCACGATTTTAGGAGCTGGCGTTTTCCCCCTATGCTGCCAGTCCAGACCTCAAAAAAGGAGACAAATCAATGCTGCAACCTGGCTTGATGATGGACCGCCCTTTGCTGCTTGCCGACGTGATCGAACACGCCGCCCAGCAATTCGCCGACGTGGAGGTGGTGTCGCGCGAAACGCACGGCCCGCTGTTTCGCACCACCTATGCCAAGTGCGCCGCGCGCGCACGACAACTCGCCAACGCCCTCGCCGGCCTCGGCTTGCAGCCCGGCGATGCGGTGGGCACCATCGCCTGGAACAACCACCGCCATCTGGAGGCGTATTTCGCGGTTTCGGGCAGTGGCATGGTCATCCACACCTGCAACCCGCGCCTGAGCCCACAGCAGCTCATCTACATCATCAACCACGCCGAAGACCATGTGGTGCTGTTCGACGCCACCTTCGCGCCGTTGGTCAAAGGCATCGCAGCCCATTGCCCCCAGGTGCGCGCCTGGGTCTGCCTGGCCGAAGCGGCACACACCCCGGCCATCGATGGCGTGGCCAATGTGATGGCCTATGAAGACCTGATTGCGCCCTGCAGCCGCACCTTCAACTGGCCCAGCTTCGACGAGCGCACCGCCGCGGCGCTGTGCTACACCTCGGGCACCACCGGCAACCCCAAGGGTGCGCTGTATTCGCACCGCGCCATCGTGCTCAACGCGCTCAGCGGTTGCCTGCCTGGCGTGCTGGCGCTGGCCCCCGATCAGACCATCCTGCCGGTGGTGCCGATGTTCCACATCAACGCCTGGTGCATCCCCTACGCCGCGCCGATCGCTGGCGCCAAGCTGGTGCTGCCCGGCCCGAAGCTCGACGGCCAATCGCTCTACGAACTGATGGAGTCCGAGGCGGTGACCATCAGCGCGGGCGTGCCCACCATCTGGCAGGGCCTGCTGGCCCATCTGGAGCAACACGGCCTGAGGTTTACGACCATGCGGCGCACGGCGGTGGGCGGCTCGGCCATGCCCCAGCCGCTGATTGCCAAGTTCATGGAAACCTACAACGTGGAGGTGCGCCACGGCTGGGGCATGACGGAGACCACCGCAGTGGCCACCATCGGCACGCTGCCACCCGCCAGCCGCGACTGGGCGCCGGAGCAGCGCCACGCCCTGCTCGCCAAACAAGGCAAGAGCGTCTTCGGCATCGACATCAAGGTGGTGGACGAGAGTGGCGCTACTCTGCCGCGCGATGGCACCTCGCAAGGCGAGCTGATGGTGCGCGGGCAGTGGATCGTCTCAAGCTACTACAAGGGCGAGCAGTCCCCGCTGGTGGACGGCTGGTTCCCCACCGGCGACATCGCCACCATCGACGCCCAGGGCGTGATGCAGATACGCGACCGCACCAAAGACGTGATCAAGACCGGCGGCGAATGGATCAGCTCGCTGGAGCTGGAAAGCGCGGCCATCGCGCACCCAGCGGTTGCGATGGCGGCGGTCATCGGCGTCAAGCACCCCAAGTGGGACGAGCGTCCGCTGCTGTTCCTCGTCCCCAAACCTGGGCATGCCGTGACCAAGGACGAGATCCTCGCCTTCATCGGCGAGCGCGTGCCCAAGTGGTGGGTGCCCGACGACGTGGTGTTCCTGGATGCGTTGCCCGTGGGCGGTACCGGCAAGGTGCAAAAGGGCGATCTTCGCAAGCAGTACGGCGGCGTGTTCAGCTGAGCCGGCACGCGCCGCGGTGGACGGCTTGACCCTGCCGCCGCCGCCGTCACGCCGCATGGCCGACACTTGCGGCATGACCCCTGACACGCCCACCCCAACCGACCCGTCTGCCGCCGCCAGCGCCGGGTTTGCATTCGACAACAGCTACGCCCGCGAACTGGACGGCTTCTACGCGCCCTGGCCCGCGGCCCAGGTGCTGCAACCCGCTCTACTCAAATTCAACCGCGCGCTGGCCACCGAACTCGGCCTGAATGCCGGGGCGCTGGACGGCTCGCTGGGCGCGGCGATCTTCAGCGGCAACCTCGCGCCGCCCGGCGCCATGCCCATCGCCCAGGCCTATGCCGGCCACCAGTTCGGCGGCTTCTCGCCCCAGCTCGGCGACGGTCGCGCGCTGCTGCTGGGAGAAGTCATCGATACCCACGGCCAGCGGCGCGACATCGCCTTCAAAGGCTCAGGCCGCACGCCGTTTTCGCGCGGCGGCGACGGCAAGGCCGCGCTCGGCCCGGTGCTGCGCGAATACCTGATGGGAGAAGCCATGCACGCGCTCGGTATCCCCACCACCCGCGCGCTGGCCGCTGTGGCCACCGGCGAGCAGGTGCTGCGCGAAGCTGGCGCTCTGCCCGGCGCGGTGCTCACGCGGGTGGCCGCGAGCCATTTGCGTGTGGGCACCTTCCAGTTCTTCGCCACGCGTGGCACACCCGAGCAACTCAAGACCCTGGCCGACTACGCAGTGGCCCGTCACGACCCCGAACTGCTGCAAGACGCGCAGCCTTATCTGGCCTTTTTGCGCGCCGTCACGGAGCGCCAGGCCGCGCTGATCGCGCGCTGGATGGGTGTGGGCTTCATCCACGGCGTGATGAACACCGACAACATGACGATCTCTGGCGAGACCATAGACTACGGCCCCTGTGCCTTCATGGACGCCTACGACCTGGCCACCGTCTTCAGCTCCATCGACCGCCAAGGCCGCTACGCCTATGGCAACCAGCCCGGCATCGGGCAATGGAACCTCGCCCGCCTGGCCGAAACCCTGCTGCCGCTGCTGCACACCGATGCCGACGAAGCAGTGGCGCTGGCCAGTGAGGTCGTCAATGGCTTCGCCGAGCGCTACCAGCACCATTGGCGCGCCCAGCTGCGCCGCAAGCTTGGCCTGCAAGACGAACGACCCAGCGACGACGCGCTGGTCAGCGAGTGGCTTGACCTGCTGCAAGCCCAGCGCGCCGACTTCACCCTCGCCCACCGCCGCCTGGCCGATGCCGCGCGCACAGGCGACGCCAGTGTGCTGCAGAGCCTGTTTGCCAAGCCGGCCACGTTTGATGCCTGGCTTCACCGCTGGCAGACACGCGCGGCCAGCGATTCCGCCGCCCCGGAGGCGCGCGCCGAGCAGATGCGCCTGGCCAACCCGCTCTACATCCCGCGCAACCACCAGGTGGAGGCTGCCCTGGCTGCCGCCGTCGAGCAGGGCGATCAAGGGCCGTTTGAGCGCCTGCTGGCGGTGCTTCAACAACCGTTCGACGCCCGGTCTGGTCTGGCAGCTTACGAGCAGCCCGCCTCGGCGCAAGCCATGGCCGGCTATCGCACGTTCTGTGGCACCTGAGCGCCGCAAACCGTGTGGCTAAGGTTTTTTTAGAGGCATCCGCCCATCAGACGGGCTTGACACTTGGCAAAGGCCAGGCTCAAACTATGCTGCACTGCAACATGGAGCCCGCAATGGACAGTCAATGGGGTCTCGACGACCTGCTCGCCGACCTGCAACACGCCCGCAAACGCGGCGATCTGGGCCGGTTGGCGTTTGTCTCTTATTGTGATGTGCGCCGCTGGGCCCGCGAAGCCGGCCGCTCGGTTCTGGCAGAGCAGGCCACGCGGCTGATTACTGAGAGCCCGCACCAATCCCGCGAAGACTTTCTGAGTCAGGTCGATGCGCTCATCTTGGCGCTCGAAGCCTTGCGCGAAGCCGATTTGGGCTCGGACACCGCCGACCGCAATGGCCCGCGCAGTGACCGGTCGGCGGCCTCTGCGGCAGCCTGAGCAGCCTACCTGCGCGCCCCTTCACAAGCCATTGAAGGCTTGCCCGGACAGGGCTCATTCCGACCCTTGCCGAGCGCCAGAGTGGGACCAACTCGGCGCAGGCCCCCGTCAGCCGTCGATCAGCGGTAGAACGCCTCCACCGCGCCTTTGAGCTTGATCACCAAGGGGTTGCCCTTGCGGTCCAGCGTCTTGCCCGCTGGCACCTTCACCCAGCCCTCGCTGACGCAGTACTCCACCACGTCCAGCCGGTCTTTGCCGTTGAAGCGTATGCCCACATCGTGCTCGAACACCGCCGCCACATGGTGCGGGCTGCGGGCGTCGATGGACAAATGATCGGGCAGCGCTGGGCGCTCGGGGAGGGTGTCGGTCGTCATGGTGGGGGGCAAATGGCCGGGTGTTTTGTGAACCAGTGCGTGGGAAACGCTTGCCTGGCAGAGCAAGAGGCGACTGGTGGCTGGTAGTGTCGCCGATCGGCCGCACTGTCTCACCGCTTCTTGGGGGGCAACCAAGTCTGCAGGGTCCCAGATGGCCGGCCAGACCACAAGACCGCGTGGGGGCAGCTAAGCTTCATTCTTCCGCCTTGACTGTCTGGGTCCGGGTATCCGATTCGTCCGCCACCGCAACACACCATGAAATCCACCTTTCCCACCGCTGCCCTGATCGCTGCCCTGGTAGCCACCTCCGCCGTCCACGCCCAGACGGCCGCCCCCCTGCCCGCCGACAAGGTCTTGCCCTCCGGCGTCGCGCTGAAATGGACCGCCGCCGGCACCGGCGCAAAACCCCAGGTCACCGACACCGTGCAGGTCCACTATCGCGGTACTTTGCTCGACGGCAAAGAGTTCGACAGCTCGTTCAAACGCGGCGAGCCCGCCAGCTTCCCGCTCAACCGTGTCGTGCCTTGCTGGACCCAGGCTTTGCAGGAAATGAAAGTGGGTGACACGGCCGATGTCACCTGCCCGCCAGCCACCGCCTACGGCGAGCGCGGAATCCCCGGCACGATCCCGCCCAACAGCACCCTGAAGTTTCAGGTGCAGTTGTTGGCGGTGAAGGGCAAGTGAATCGGCTCAGCCGATCTGCCCAGCGCCATGATCGAGACGCGCCTGCTCATCCCCACCCTGCAAACCGATGACGACGCCAGCGCCGTCATGTTCGAGCTGCAAGACCTGCCTTGCGTGCATGAAGCGGGTGTGGACTTGCCCACGCACACCGCCTGGGTCCGCCACACGGCGATGGTGTCGCCCGAAGACATCGTGGCCAAGCTGCTGGATGCAGGCATCGCGGCCGACGTGTTGTGAGCCTCAACGGTTGGACCTGAGCGGTTGCCGCAGCGATAGCGGCGCTGAGCGGTGAGCCGGTGCCAAGTGGGTGTGGAACACGGGACTCGACCCGGCTAGACAGAGCACTCTAGGGAAAACCCGGTAAATAAGGTGTGGTCCCTAGGACTTTTCGACACACTGCTCCCATGCCTGTCAGCGGGTGGTGAGCCAAGTGGCGAACCGCGCAGCCGGGTCCAATCAACCCACCGGAGTTCAATATGTCGAACAAAAATCTGTCTACCGTCGCCACCCAAGTCATCGAGGCTTATGGCATCACCGCGACCAACGTCATCAACACCTACCGCTTCGGTGGCGAGCGCGTGATCGGCTTCATCGACCAGCGTTTTGCCTCGGCCATGGACCGCAGCGCGTCGGCTCTCAGCAAAGGCACGCGCTCCACCCTGGTCGACGGCCAGCAGCGAGTGAGCGGTTTCTATGTGAAAGGTCTGCACCTCGGCACCGACCGCGCTCAAAGCGTGGTGGGTGTGGCTGTTGACCTGGCCACCAAGGGCGTGAGCCTCGTCGCATCGAACGCCACCCGCCTGGACCGCCGTACGAACCTGAACGCGCTGGACAAACTGAATCGCGTGGTCATGCCAGCCGCTTCGCTGCTGAACAGCGTGGCAGCAGGCATCGAAGAGGGCAGCACCGAGCTGGTCAAGCGCGTTGCGGGTCAGTCGATGCCGGCCAAGGCCATCGCCACCCGCAAGCTGAACAGCGCTACGCGCAAGGCTGCGACCACGCGCAAGCGCATCAGCAAAGTCGCCGCCCAGCAGATGGACGACGCGGTGGAAACCGGCGAGATGATCGCCAAGACCACCAAGAAAGCGGTGAACAAGCAGGTGAACAAGGCGGTTGCCACCCGCAAGAAGATGGTCAAAACCGCCACCAAGCGGGTGAGCAAGGCCGTCGCCGACACAGCCACCCAGACCTCCAACGCCGCGCGCCGCGTGGCACGCAAGGCCGAGAGCGCCGCCAGCGCTGCTTGATCGGCAAAAAGCACGGTGGCTTCGGGTCACCGCCGCTTGAAAAGGATGGCGGGGTATTGAGCGCTTCGTTTGCGCAAGCGCCAAAACTTGAAACGTCCCGGGCTCCATGAGAGCCGGGGCGTTTCAACATTTCGATCTGCGCATGCTCAAGCTCACGCGGAAAAATCGCCTGGCGCATCCGTTGGCACGTGTGGTGCCCGTTCAGTGGTGGTTCAGAAAACGCAGCAACTCATCCGTGCCCACCAGCTGAAACTCGACCTGCGATTGCTCGGGTGAGAGCGCCCAGATCAGGCCATGGGCGCTGGGCAGGGTTTCCAGCAGCTGGTAGCCAGCGTCTTTCAGACGCTGCAGAAGCGTTTCGTGTTCCATGGGTGGCTCACGGTGGAGTGAGCCCAGATCTGGATCAACCTGGTGGCCGCCATCCAGCGCCGTCAGCCCGCGCTGGACCCGATCGAAGAACGCCTGCTCAATCGCATGGCTACCGCCTGGCACCGGGGCGAGAAGGTGAGCGTGACCGAGGCCATGGCTGCGCAAGACGGCTTGGCGCCCGCCACCGTACACCGCCGCCTCAAGTGCCTGCGCGACAAAGGCCTGATCACCCTGGCCACCGACGAACACGATCAACGCCTGCGCTATATCGAACCCACGCCCCAGGCGCTGCGCTACTTTGCCGAGCTCGACGCCTGCTTGCAGCAACTTCGCAGCGAGTGATGAGCTTAGGCCGCCCAGGCCGCTGCGCCCTGGCGCGCGAATCCCAGCCAGTCATCGCATCGGCAAAACCCACCCAATCAAGCCCTCCCCGCAAGGCGAGGCCACGCCCGCCCGATTCACAGCCTTGCTGCCGCGAGCTTCTTCCCGGCAGATCGGGTTCTCTGTTCAGCCGCTTTCGCCAGATTGGTTTGGCGCCTCGGCCCGACCCCACCTAATCTTTGATGCCCTTACTCGGGTCAATCAACACCTTGGCTCCAGTCGAGCGCTGGCCGTAGACCGCGATGGCCTCAAGCGTCAAGGCCTCGGCCAGCGACACGGTGCGCGTGTAGTGGCTGGCGAACGTCGTTTTCAGTTCGGCGGCGACGCGTTCGCGCAGCTTTAGCGCCTCGGCTTGACCGAGCTTCTGCAGGAAGGGGAACAACAGCCAGCCGCCCATGCCCCAGGCCATGCCGAAGCTGCGGCTGAACTCGGTCGGTGCCGGGTCCAACATGCCATAGAGGTAGACCTGTTTGTGCACGGACGAACCGTAGCGGCTGTATTCCTTGGCGTTGCGGTTGATGGCCACTTCCATGCAGGTGAGGATTTGGCCGGGCAGCTTGCCGCCGCCGATGGCATCAAAGGCGATGGTGGCGCTGGTTTCGGCCAGGGCGTCGGTCAGCTCGGCGAGGAAGTCGGGTGAGCCCGTGCTGCAGACATGCTTGGCTCCCTGTTCGCGCAGCAGTTCGGCCTGCTCGGGCTTGCGCACGATGTTGACCAGCCCGATGCCATCTTTCAGGCAGACGCGGTTGAGCATTTGCCCCAGGTTCGAGGCGGCCGCTGTGTGTACCAGCGCCTTGTGCCCCTCGCGCTTCATGGTCTCGACCATGCCCAGTGCGGTCCGCGGATTCACGAAACACGAAGCGCCTTCGGCCGGGGTGGTGCCAAGCGGCAGCGCCAGGCACTGTTCGACCGAAATGGTGCGGTGCTGCGCATACATCGCCCCGCCGAGCATCGCCACCGTTCTGCCCAGCAGCGCCTGCGCCGCCGGAGAGCTACCGGCGCTGATTACCACGCCAGCACCTTCGTTGCCCACCGGCATCGACTCGTCGGCGCGGCCAGCCATGGCTTTCATCAGCTTCTCCGGCACGCGGGCGGTGAGCACGGGGCGCTCTGGCCTGCCGGTCACCTTGGCCGTGCTCATGTCAGCCGGACCAAGCAGCAGGCCAAGGTCCGATGGGTTGATGGGCGTGGCCTCGATGCGCACCAAAACTTCGTCGGCCGCGGGCTCGGGTATCTGTACGTCTTGCAGCGAGAGTTCAAGCTCGCCATTGGCACGAATCAATGAACGCAGTTGCAGGCTGGTGCGGGGGATGTCGGTTGTCATGATGTCTGTTGGTTGGCTGTAGGCGATCAACGAGTCTGGTTGTGGTCCAGTCGCTGCTGCACGGTTTGCCCGGGCGTCACGTCTTGATGGATGGGGGCGTAGGGGATTTGGAATGCACCGCAGCAGTCACACCTCCACGGCTGTGGCCTGATTTAGACCCACTGGTCTCCACGAACGTGGGGTTGTTCAAACCTGCAAATGCAGACTCTCCTTCAGAACAGCTTGCCGACATTGAACAGCGTCAACACGCCGAGGATAGCGAAGATGACAGCGGCAATGCCATGGACCAGTTTCATCGACACATTCCTGGCGATCTTGTCGCCCAGGAACATCGCGGGCACATTGACCAGCATCATTCCGAAGGTCGTGCCCAGTACCACCTGAACGATGTCAGGGTAGCGTGCCGCGAGCGCCACTGTGGCGATCTGCGTCTTGTCGCCCATCCCCGCGAGGAAGAAGGCGACAACGGTGTCGCCGAAGACGCCGAATCGCTGCTTGCCGCCCACCGCGTCGTCGTCGATCTTGTCTGGAATCGTCATCCAGCCGGCCATGGCCAGGAACGACAAGCCCATGGTCCATCGAAGGATGTCAGGGCCCAGCGCCTGTGCCACCCAGACACCCACCGCACCCGCAGCCGCGTGGTTGGCCAGCGTGGCAACCAGGATGCCGGCATGATGGGCAGGGGTTTGCGAAATGTTGCGGCCAACACGATGGCCAGCAACTGGGTCGTATCGACCATCTCACCGAGCGCCACGACGCCGGTGGACACGAGGAATGCTTCCAAGAGGATTTCCAACGGGCCGGCGACATGCCGATGACCGCACAGCGCCGCCGGCCCGCACCGGAGGCTGTGTGGTCAAAAGTATTGCCAGGCTTCGGGCTGCTCGCACCATGGCCAGTGCGGCCAAGTGTGTTCACGCTAGCCCCTGCATAGCAGCGCAGGACGGTTACTCCCCAGTGACGAGTAACCAGTATCTCGAAGAGCTCCTGAAGATCGACCCGGTCATCTGAGGTGGCGTAGCATCCAAATCGACCTCAAGTTCAAGCTTGGCGCATCGACAACTGGAAAAATGTAGGCAGACGCAAGAGGCAAGAAACGACTCCCAGTAACGACAAGGGTTTGCAAGGGGTCGCGAACCAAAAAGCGAGACGAGTGGAGGCACAAGGCGCGAAAAAGCTCCCCGTCGCAGTCCTGAGAGTTTTCTCTCGGCTCAAAACAGCCACTCGCACTCATCATCTGCGCCTGCCCAGGTCTCGCCAGGATCTGCTGCCCCAAAGAAGAACTCCTCCATGCCTTGCGGCGGGAGGAGCGCGGCGCCCCTGTTCTCAAGAGGCCCGTTCGACAACGGAAGGGAGAGGCGCTGCGTTATGCGGCCATCACCCGCGTTGGGTCTCGGCGTTCAGGCGCGCCAGCGAGCCATCCATGCGGGCCTTTTCCAGTTCGCTGAGCACCTCGGCGCGGGTTTTGCCCGCGGCCATCGCCCGCTCGGGGAACGCGCTCGGGTTGAGCTGGTAGGCGGTCTGACCCGACTGGCCGTCGACGACGATGTCACCGGTGCGGATGGCCTCGGCAAGCTCGGCCTTGACCTGCATACGCGTCTTGGTGCTCATGAAGTTGTCGGCGGGGTAGTCGAGGGGGCCTTCGGCGAATGCAGAGCCTGCGCCCAGGGTGGCAAGGGTGAAAATGGCGGAGGAGAGAATGGATTTTTTCATGGTGTTTCCTGTGGAAAAGGGTTGAGGGAAATGGTTGGTCACACCTCTACTACGCGCCAACTTCCCAACTGGATTCACTGAACGGTTTATTTTGTGACCGGTTGGTAATAATTTGTGAACCAAACCCTCAAAGCGGAGGGTGGAGCCGGTCCGGTCCGGGCGCCAGGGCCCTAACAAAAGCTCCTCCGTACCTTGCGGTGCGGAGGAGCGTTCAATTCAGCGTGCGCCAAAAGTCGACGTCTTCGAACTCGGGGCTCTTGAGGTCGGCGGCCACCTTCTAAAGCCAGGCCATTCTTTCCGACTCGGTGGAAAGGCATCGACGTTTCTAGCGAGAACCCTTGTGGAATTCGGTTCCTGGCGATAGCAGAACTATGGCGGGAGTAGCAGTTACTCTGGCGGCCTACGCTACCAAAAAATCAAACATCGATATTCCCCGCCCGCAGCGCATTGGCCTCGATGAAATCGCGCCGTGGCTCCACTTCATCGCCCATCAGCATCGTGAACACGCGGTCGGCTTCGATCGCGTCGTCGATCTGCACGCGCAGCAGGCGGCGCACGGTGGGGTCCATGGTGGTTTCCCAGAGCTGGGCGGGATTCATTTCGCCCAGGCCTTTGTAGCGCTGGCGGCTGGTGGTGCGTTCGGCTTCGCTGATCAGCCACTGCATGGCCTGGCGGAAGTCGCCCGCTTTTTCTTCCTTTTGCTTGTCGCCCTCGCCGCGCATCACCTTGGCGCCTTCGCCGAGCAAGCCTCGGAAGGTCTCGGCTGCGGTGGCCAGGGCGCCGTAGTCGGCACCGTGCACGAAGTCCTGCGTGATGATGCTGCTCTTGATGTTGCCGTGGTGGCGGCGGCTGATGCGCAGCATGGGTTTGTCGGTGCGGGCATCAAACTCGCCGGCCACTTCGGCTGGGATGCCGGTGGTGCTGAGCTCGCGCAGTTTGGCTTGCAGCGCGATGGCGCTGGCCTCGGCCTCTTCCACCGTGTCGAGCCTGATGCTCACGCCGTCTGCCATGGCGCGCAGGGCCTCGGCGTCCATGAAGTTGGACAAGCGAGCGATCACGTTTTCGGCCACCTGGTGCTTGCGCGCCAGCGCGTCCAGCGTATCGCCCTCCAACACGGTGTTGGTGGCGCCGCCAGTGGACACTTTCGCGTCTTTCAGTGCGATGCGCAGCAGAAAGCCGTCGAGCGCGGAGGCGTCTTTCAGGTACAGCTCTTCTTTGCCCGCCTTCACCTTGTAGAGCGGTGGCTGTGCGATGTAGATGTGGCCGCGTTCGACCAGCTCGGGCATCTGGCGGTAGAAGAAGGTGAGCAGCAGGGTGCGGATGTGGGCGCCGTCCACATCGGCGTCGGTCATGATGATGATGCGGTGATAGCGCAGCTTCGCGACGTTGAAGTCGTCCTTGCCATCGCTGTTGGCGCCCTCGCCGCCAGCCTTGCCGATGCCGGTGCCCAGCGCGGTGATGAGCGTCAAGATTTCGTTGCTGGTGAGCAGCTTTTCATAGCGCGCTTTTTCCACATTCAGGATCTTGCCGCGCAGCGGCAGGATGGCCTGGAATTTGCGGTCGCGGCCCTGCTTGGCCGAGCCGCCGGCGGAGTCGCCCTCGACGATGTAAATCTCGCACAGCGCCGGGTCTTTTTCCTGGCAGTCGGCCAGTTTGCCGGGCAGGCCCATGCCGTCGAGCACGCCTTTGCGGCGCGTCATCTCGCGCGCTTTGCGGGCGGCTTCGCGCGCGCGGGCCGCTTCAACGATCTTGCCGCAGATGATCTTGGCGTCGCTCGGGCGCTCTTGCAAATAGTCGCTGAGCAGGCGGCTCACGATGTCTTCCACCGGGCCGCGTACCTCGCTGGAAACCAGCTTGTCTTTGGTCTGGCTGCTGAACTTGGGCTCAGGCACCTTCACGGAGAGCACGCAGCACAGGCCTTCGCGCATGTCGTCACCGGTGACCTCGACCTTGGCTTTTTTGGCGAACTCGTGTTCTTCGATGTACTTGTTGATCACCCGCGTCATGGCCGCGCGCAGGCCGGTCAGGTGGGTGCCGCCGTCGCGCTGTGGAATGTTGTTGGTGAAGCACAGCACCTGTTCGTTGTAGCCGCTGTTCCACTGCATGGCCACTTCCACGCCGATGTTGGTGTTCTGGTCGCTGGTGCGGTCGCCGAGCGCGTGGAACACGTTGGGGTGCAGAACGGTTTTGCCCTTGTTGATGAAGTCCACAAAACCCTTGACCCCGCCGGCGCCCGAGAAGTCGTCTTCTTTGCCGGTGCGCTCGTCTTTCAGGCGGATGCGCACGCCGTTGTTCAGAAACGAAAGCTCGCGCAGGCGCTTGGACAAGATCTCGTAATGGAAATCGTTGTTCTCTTTAAAGATGTCGGTGTCGGGCAGGAAGTGCACTTCGGTGCCGCGCTTCTCGGTCGGACCAACAACCTTCATTGGCGAGACTTCAACGCCGTCTCGCATCTCCAGAATGCGGTTTTGCACGAAGCCGCGCGCAAACTCGATCTGGTGCATCTGGCCTTCGCGGCGCACCACCAGGCGCAGCCAGATGGAGAGCGCGTTGACGCAGGACACGCCCACGCCGTGCAACCCGCCCGAGACCTTGTAGCTGTTCTGGTTGAACTTGCCGCCGGCGTGCAGCTCGGTCAGCGCGATCTCGGCGGCCGAGCGCTTGGGCTCGTGCTTGTCGTCCATCTTCACGCCAGTGGGAATGCCACGGCCGTTGTCGGTGACGCTGATCGAGTTGTCGCTGTGGATGGTCACCACGATGTCGTCGCAATGTCCGGCCAGCGCCTCATCGATCGAGTTGTCGACCACCTCGAACACCAGGTGGTGCAGCCCAGTGCCGTCAGACGTATCGCCGATGTACATGCCCGGTCGCTTGCGCACCGCTTCCAGCCCTTCCAGGATGGTGATCGCGCCCTCGCCGTAGCCCTCGCTCGCACCGGCCTGGTTGCTGTCGATGGTGGGCTGAAAATTGGAGCTCTGGCTGCTGGCTTCGCCGGTGTTGACGGCGTCGGCGGGCTTGTTTTCTTCGGACATAGAGGGCTTTTCAGATTCGCTAGAAACGCCAAACCCGCTGGGGAGCGGGTCGGGCTGGAGGGACACGGCTGGCGGCGTGCAATCAGATTCGCATCGGCATGACAACGTATTTGAAGGCGTTGTCGTCGGGGTTGGTCACCAGTGCTGAGCTGTTGCCGTCGGAGAGTTCGACGCGCACCATTTCCTGGCTCATGTTTTGCAGCGCGTCGATCAGGTAAGTGACGTTGAAGCCGATCTCGATTTCGTCGCCACCGTAGTCCACATCGAGCTCGTCCACCGCTTCTTCTTGCTCGGCGTTGCTGGAGGCCACGCGCAGCGAACCGGGCTCGATGTTCAGGCGCACGCCCTTGAACTTCTCGCTGGTCATGATGGCGGTGCGCTGCAGCGAAGCCAGCAGCGGCAGGCGGCCGAGTGTGACGATGTTTTTGTGGTTCTTGGGGATCACGCGGTTGTAGTCGGGGAACTTGCCCTCGACCAGTTTGGTGACGAATTCCATGCCTTCGAAACTGAACCGGGCTTGGTTGGCCGCGAACTGCATCTCGATCGCGCCCTCTTTGTCCGACAGCAGGCGCTGCAGCTCGATCACGGTCTTGCGCGGCAAGATCACCTCTTGTTTGGGCACTTCGATTTCGAGCGCGGCCGAGGCAAAAGCCAGCCGGTGGCCGTCGGTGGCCACCAGACTGAGCTGCTTGCCTTCTGCCACAAACAAAATGCCGTTCAGGTAGTAGCGGATGTCGTGTACCGCCATCGCAAACGACACCTGGCCCAACAGGCTTTTCAGCGTCTTTTGCGGCACGCTGAAGGTGGGTCCGAAGCTGGCCGATTCCTGCACCAGTGGGAAGTCTTCGGCCGGCATGCTTTGCAGCGTGAAGCGGCTCTTGCCGCCCTTGAGAACGAGCTTGCCCGCGGTCGATTCCAGGCTCACCGTCTGGTCGGCTGGCATGGTGCGCAGGATGTCGATCAGCTTGCGCGCGCCCAGGGTGGTGGCGAAGCTGCCCTCATCGCCATCGAGCTGGGCGGTGGTGCGGATCTGGATCTCCAGGTCGCTGGTGGTGAGCTGCACCGCCGAGCCGGTCTTGCGCAGCAACACGTTGGCCAGAATGGGCAGGGTGTGGCGGCGTTCCACGATGCCGGCCACCGATTGCAGCGCGGCCAGTACCTTGTCCTGGGTGGATTTGAAAACGATCATTTCTGGTGTCTTTCGTCTCTGGGGGTCTTTGGGCCGGTGGGCGGCCAAAACTGGTCTATTTTCGCCTGTTTACGAGCACTTTTCTGGACAGAAGCGAAGCGGTGCAGGCGCTTGGGTTGCTCTGCGGATCGCGTGCCTTGCCTGGGGCAGCCATGGAACCGGCCTGGCCGGGCCACAGGCTGCGTTCCCCCTCCCGCAGGAGAAGGGGGAAGACGCGAAGCGGCGCAGGAGGACGTTCCCATCTCATCCTTTCAGCGTCTGTTCCAGCACGTGCAACTGCTGGTTGAGTTCGGTATTCACCTGCCGCTCGGCGGCGATCTTGCGCACCGCGTGCAGCACGGTCGTGTGGTCGCGCCCGCCGAACAGCTCACCGATCTCGGGCAGGCTTTTTTGCGTCAGTTCTTTCGCGATGAACATCGCGATCTGGCGCGGGCGGGCAATGCTGGCCGGGCGCTTCTTGGAATACATGTCCGCGACCTTGATCTTGTAAAAATCGGCCACGGTTTTCTGGATGTTCTCCACCGAGATCTGCCGGTTCTGGATCGAGAGCAGGTCTTTCAAGGCATCGCGCGCAAGCTGGATCGAAATTTCTTTCTGGTTAAAGCGCGAATAGGCCAGGATCTTGCGAAGCGCGCCTTCGAGTTCGCGCACGTTGGAGCGCACGTTCTTGGCCACAAAAAACGCCACTTCCTCGGGCATCACCGCGTGCTCCACCGCCGCCTTGTTGATCAGAATGGCGACTCGCATTTCCAGCTCGGGTGGTTCGATGGCCACCGTGAGGCCTGAGTCGAAGCGCGACACCAGCCGCTCGTGGATGTCGGCCAGCCCCTTGGGGTAGGTGTCGCTCGTCAGCACGATGTGGCTCTTGCGCGCCAGCAGGGCCTCGAACGCATTGAAGAACTCTTCTTGCGTGCGCTCCTTGTTGGCGAAGAACTGCACGTCGTCGATCAGCAGCAGATCGAGCGAGTGGTAGCGCGCCTTGAACTCGTCGAAGGTCTTGCGCTGGTAGGCCTTGACCACATCCGACACAAACTGCTCGGCGTGGATGTAGAGAACTTTCGCCTGGGGACGATCGGCCAGCAGATAGTTGCCGATGGCGTGCACCAGGTGGGTCTTGCCCAGGCCAACGCCGCCGTAGATAAACAGCGGGTTGTACAGCTGCCCCAGGCTGCCGGCCACATGCAACGCCGCCGCGCGGCCCATGCGGTTGGCCGAGCCTTCGACCAGGTTGCCAAAGGTGAGCGCTGGGTTCAGCCGGGTCTTGAGGCCATGCTGGCCCGCCGGCTCCACCGGCGCCAGATCGGGCAGCTCTGCGAGCACCGGATCTTGTGCCGAGTGCTGGGAGGGCGCAGTCCGGCTAGGGCCTTCACGCGGAGCGAGCACCAACTCCAGTGTCACTGGCCGCCCCTGACTGGCCTCCAGCAAGGCGCTGATACGGGCTGCGTATTGCGTTCGCACCCAGTCCAGCTTGAAGCGGTTGGCCACCGCCAGCACCACCTTGGACCGGTCGGGCGCCACCACCGCCGACAGGGGCCGGATCCAGGTGTTGAACTGCTGCTCAGGGATTTCCTGTGCCAGTTGGTCGATGCAGGCCTGCCACAACGACGGTGCGTCGGCAGGCGGCTTTGGTGGGGAGTTGCCCTCGGTCATGCGGGAGGTGGTGGGGTGGCTGGGGTTGTGGACAAAGGGCGCGGGGCAGGCTGGACATTGTAGGTCGGGTGGTCACTTATCCACACCCTCGTTTGTCCGAGGGTGCATGGGCCACCCGCAGAGGCTATTTGAAGTGGCCTGACAGCGGATACGGCCAAGTGCTTGCTGCTGCTGGTATTTCTTTGCGATAATTACGGGTTTCCCCGATACATCCCCAAGCACCATGAAACGCACCTACCAGCCTTCCAAGATCAAGCGCGCCCGCACCCACGGCTTTCTCGTGCGCATGAAAACCCGCGGCGGTCGCGCCGTGATCAACGCCCGCCGCGCCAAAGGCCGCAAGCGCCTGGCGGTCTGATTTCCGCGATTCGCGCCGCCTGCGGCCCTCTCCTGCCAACGCTTGCCCCATGACCTCAGCGGGCTCGGTTGCCATGGTTCAGCGCCTCAAGTCCCGAGCGCAGTTCCAGGCCGTGATGGCCGGCTCCCCGGTGGCCAAGACGGCCCATTTCGCGTTGCACCGTGGCGCGCTCGACGCGCCATCGGCCGGTCGGCCCTTGTTTCCTGTGGCCGATGCATGGGTCGGCGTTGTGTTGCCCAAGCGCTGGGCGCGCCGGGCCGTCACCCGCAACGCAATCCGTCGCCAGATCCATGAGTTGTCTCGTCTGCATGCGGATGCTCTGCCCCGAGCGGCTTGGGTGGTTCGGCTGCGCAGCGAGTTCAGCCGCAAGCAGTTTGTGAGCGCAACGTCTGAGCCGCTCAAACGCGCAGTGCGGGCCGAGCTGGAGCAGTTGCTGGGTCGGGTGCTCGTGTGCCCGGTCGCAGCTAGGCTGGCCCATGTGGTCTGAATTGCCACGGCGCGGCCTGATGGCGCTGGTGCGCGGCTACCGCTTGCTGCTCAGTCCTTGGCTGGGCAACAGCTGCCGATTCGAGCCGACCTGTTCGGTCTACGCGCTGGGCGCCCTGGAGCGCCACGGTGCCTTGGCCGGCAGCTACCTCACACTCAAACGCCTGGGCCGCTGTGGACCCTGGTGTGACGGCGGCTACGATCCCGTGCCTGTCGCGCCACCCGCCCTATTCTCCCGCCTGATTTCCCCTTCCTCTGAAAAGAAGCACCCGTCATGAATGACATTCGTCGGTCCATCCTGTGGGTGGTGTTCGGTTTTTCCATGGTGCTGATCTGGGACAAGTGGCAGATCCACAACTGCAAGGCGCACACTTTCTTCCCTTCGGCGGCAGTGACCGCGCCCAAGCCGGCCGACGCCGCCCCGCCCGCAGCCAGCGCCGGGAGCAG
>JBBSDB010000028.1:0-20131 GCA_038249735.1 Burkholderiales bacterium | reverse complement strand
TTTGCTGGGGCATCCGCCTGCAGTGACTGCCTTAAACTCAAAGCAAATCAATCACTTACAGCGCGCGGTAGATGCGTCGCATTATAGTCGGCCAGCCCGCCAGCGGGTGCTTTCATTTTCAGGCCCCATGTCTCCAGTCTCCACCCCCGTTTCGGCCGTTTCGGTCAGCCACATCACGGTGGACGAGGAGTCGGCCGGTCAGCGGCTCGACAACTTCCTGATACGACAGCTCAAAGGTGTGCCCAAAACCCACATCTACCGCATCATCCGTTCTGGTGAGGTGCGCCGAAACAAAGGCCGGGTGGGTGCGCAAGATCGGGTGCAGGCGGGCGATGTGTTGCGCATTCCGCCCATTCGCACCTCGGAGCTGAGCGAAGCGAAACTGGCCCATCCGGCACCAGCTCGGGATTTCCCGGTGGTTTTCGAGGACGATGTGTTTCTCGCCATCGACAAGCCGGCCGGTGTGGCGGTGCACGGTGGCAGCGGTGTCAGCTTTGGAGTGATCGAGCAGTTGCGCCAGGCCCGCCCTCAGGCGCGCCTGCTTGAATTGGTGCACCGTCTGGACAGGGAAACCAGCGGCTTGCTGCTGATTGCCAAAAAACGCAGTGCCCTCACCACCTTGCAGGAGCAATTTCGGGCCAGGGAAACGGGAAAAACCTATCTGGCGCTGGTGCACGGCGAATGGCCGGCCAAACTCAAGGTGCTGGATCAGCCGCTGCACAAGTACCTGCTGCCCGATGGCGAGCGCCGGGTGCGGGTGACGCAGCCAGGCCATCCCGATGCCATGCGTGCCCTCTCGCTGGTGCGGGTGGTCAAGCAGGTGCCCCCGCCGCCAGGTTTTCCTGGTGAATCAACAGAACGCTTCACGCTGCTGGAAGTCACCATCAAAACCGGCCGTACCCATCAGATCCGGGTGCATCTTGCGCACGCCGGGTATCCGATTGTGGGCGACGACAAATACGGAGATTTCGACCTCAATCGGCAATTGGATCGGCTGGGATATCGCCGCATGTTTTTGCATGCTTGGCGCCTGCGATTGGTCCACCCTGTCTCGGGTGAGCCGATCGAGTTACAAGTTGAATTGCCTGCCGAACTGCAATCTTGGACAAAGTCAGTGGATAGCGATTAGAATTTGGTCCGCATCGTTGGGATGCAGTTAACAACAATTTCTACTCTGGCAAAACACAAGGACATTCAATGGCAAGCTATTCCGAACTCATGGCCCAAGCGCAATCGTTGATGGCGCAGGCCGAGCAGGCGCGCAAGAACGAACTTTCCGAGGTGATTGCTGGCATCAAGACCCAGATGAAACAATATGGCATCACGCTGGCCGATCTGGGCGGTGCCTCGGGCGCAAAAAAGAGCAAATCTAAGTCGAGCGCGCCAGCCAAGTTTCGCGGCCCCAATGGCGAACTCTGGGCCGGTGGCCCAGGTCGCAAGCCCGAGTGGGTGCGAGCGGTGCTGGCTTCGGGCAAAAGCATCGAAGACTATCGTATCTGAGTGGGACAGCCCGCACAACGCGGACAGTCGCTGCCCAAGGCCCGCCTCTGCGGGCCTTTTTTTTGGCCGGAGCAGGTCCTTTTTCTGCGTCGGCTGCGTTTGTTATCCCATCACCATGATCCGAATTCTTGTTGTTTGCATGGGCAATATTTGCCGCTCACCGCTGGCCGCCAGTGTTTTGCAGGCGCAACTGGAGCAGCGCGGTCTAACCGACCGGATCGAGGTGGATTCGGCCGGCACCTATGCGGGGCATCAGGGCGAGAAGGCCGATCCCCGCGCGGTGGCGGTTGCCAGTGCCCGGGGCTATCAGCAGATTCACCGCGAGCGCGCTCGCCGGGTCAGCGCCCAAGACTTCGAGCGGTTTGACCTGCTGCTGGCAATGGACCGCGACAGCCTTGCCAATCTGCAGCAGCAATGCCCGCCAGAGCATGCGCACAAGTTGCATCTCTTCCTCGAATTTGCGGGCCAGGGGACAGCCGCAGAGGTGCCAGATCCCTATTACGGCAATGCGGCTGGATTTGAGCGCGTGATGGTGCTGTGCGAAGCCGGCGCAAGCGGTGTGCTGCGGCGCCTGGCTCCTGTCAACGGCTGACGCCGCTTGCGAGCGGCGCAGTGCAGCTCCGTGCAGTGCAGTCAGCTGCCTTGCCAGATCACCTTCTTGCCAGCCGCTTCCCACGCCTCGTAGTTCTTGGCGTAGAGGTCTTCAATGCGATTGCGCTTGACCTTGAAGGTGGGCGTGATGACGTCGTTGTCGACCGTCCAGGCGGTGGTCACCACCACCACACATTGCAGCCTTTCGTGCGGGTCAAGCGTGGCGTTGATGCCTTTGAGGTGGGCAGCCAGAGAGCTTTCCATGTCGCTGCGCGCGCCAGCATCGGCCATCTGGGCGACCGCCTCGGCGTTGAGCATCACGATGCCCAGCGGCTGACCCAGGTTGGCGCCGGTCACCACGCAGGCTTCCACCGCGTCGTGCATCACCAGCTTGTCTTCGATCGGTGCCGGCGCCACGTATTTGCCCTTACCGGTTTTGAACAGGTCTTTCACCCGACCGGTGATGCGCAGCAGTCCCTGCTTGTCGATCGATCCCTTGTCACCGGTGCGCAGCCAGCCGTCTGCGGTGAAGGTTTCCCGGGTCTTTTCTGGCTCTTTGAAGTAACCCATCATCAACGCTGGACTGCGCATCTGGATCTCGCCCGTTTCCGCGTCGATGCGTTGCTCCACGCCTTCATAAGCTGGGCCCACGGTACCTTGCTGGTTTTTGCCCGGCTCGGTGATGTGGGAGAGCGCGAGGTTCTCCGTCATGCCGTAGCCCTCGTTGATGTGCAGGCCCAGCTTGCTGTACCACTGCAGCAATGCAATGGGCATGGGCGCCGCGCCGCCGGCAGCGAATTTGCACTGGTCCAGGCCCAATGCCTTCATCACCTTCTTGCGCACGATACCGCCCAGGATCGGAATGCCGAGCAGGCGGTTGAGCTTGGCCGGCGGCATCTTGTGGTGAATGCCCTGTTGGAACTTGACCCACAGGCGCGGCACCGAGAAGAAGATGGTGGGACGCGCGCGTTGCAGGTCGGCGGCGAAGGTGTCGAGCGATTCGGCAAAGTAGACGTGCATGCCGGTGCGCAGCCAGCCGTGCTCCACCAACATTCGCTCGACCACGTGGGCCAGCGGCAGGTAGGACAGCATGCGGTCCTCGCCCGACATGGGGATGCGCTTGATGCCTTTGTCGAGCGCCCAGGCGAAGCTGCCAAACGACTGCATCACGCCCTTGGGCATGCCGGTGGTGCCCGATGTGTAGATCAGCGTGGCGAGCTCGTCTTCCCCGCGTACCGGGTTGCCCGGCATCGGCTCGGTGCGGGAGCAGATCGCTTCCCAGTCTTCGAAGGCGGCCAGTGCGTCGGGTGGCGACAGCGGATAGCTGATGCACGGCATGTCGGCCGGTACGCCCGGCTTCATGGTCTCCCAGCCGTCGAGCTTGCCGACGAAGCAGGCCTTGGCTTCGCTGTGGATCAGGATCTGGCGCACCGTTTCTGCTGCCAGCGTGGGATACAGCGGCACCGAGACGTAACCGGCCATCCAGATGGCCAGGTCGGTCATCATCCACCAGGAGCAGTTCTTGGACAGCAGCGCCACCTTTGAGCCCGGCTCCCAGCCCTGGGCCTTGAGGTAAGCCGCCACACGTCGAACCTGATCGCCGACCTCAGCCCAGGTGAGGTCCTGCACCGCACCATCGCCCATGGGCTGGGTCAGAGCCACTCGGTTGGGCGCGGTTTTTTCCCAGTGATAAAGGCGTTGAAGCGCCAGGAACTCGGATGGGACAAGGCTCATTTTTGCAATCTCCGTTGGATGTGAATTTTCAACTTTAACCAGCAGAAGGGCGGGTGTTTAGAGGGTTTCACCTCAACAATGCGGAAGGCTTTGTGCCTCAGGCGGTGGTATGCAGCGCAAGCTGGAAGCCTGGGAGTGAGAAGCAGGCCTGCCAGCGTTCGCCGGGGCGCAACGGCCAGGCATCGGTCCAGATGCCGGTGGTCACCAGATTTCCTGCATGCAGGTCGGGTGCGCCAGGACAGGCACGCAGCGTGGCGAGGAAGTGCTGCAGGGCGCGCAGCGGGCTGCCAAGCACGTTGGCTCCCAGCCCTTCTTCCACCGCCTGGTGGTCACGGTAAAGGGTGACGCGGGCCTGCGCCAGCAGGTGGTCGAGCGCGTTGGCATCAAGCGCCAGTTCGTTCATGGCGAAGCGCTTGCCGACCACCAAGCGGGCGTGCAGGCCGCTGTCGGCCACGGTGTCGGCGGCGTCGAACTTCCAGTCGGGCAGGTGCGACTGCACCACCTCGAAGCCAGGCGCGATCCAGGCGATGCTGTCGAACAGCTTGTCGAGCGTGGCGTTGGGCGCAGGCGTGGTTTTCATCCCGAACACGATCTCAGGCTCGAGCCGCGGTTGGCAGGTGTTGGCCAGCGACACCGTGCATTCGCTTTCGCCCCCGCCGTCGCTTTGCTGCAGCGTGCTGTCCCACACCGTGCCCCAGATCGGCGCATAGACGTTGTAGCGCGGCCAGATGTTGCGGTTGGTGAAGCCAATCTTGAAACCGCGGGGCTGTTCGCCGCGCGCGATACGCAGCGCGCGCACCGCCAGCGCACTGGCGTAGGCAGCATCAAGGCTGGGGCGCGCTGTGCCCGGCGCGGGGGCGGGCCACAGAGTGCCGCTGTCGACGTGGTGGAGCAGGTTCTCAGGCGTCATGTAGGTGGCGTTTCCGTGTGAGGCGTTTCGGGGTGGTGCGTCCGTGCTGTCGTATGCTGCCAGCCATGAACTCAGACGATATCGAAATCATTGAACTGGTGACCGGCGGCGATGCGGCAGCGGTGCCCTCGGCCAGTATCGTGGTGCTGCACGGGCTCGGCGCGGACGGCAACGATTTTGTCCCGATCGCACAAGAACTGGATCTGGACAGCGTCGGTCCAGTGCGCTTCGTGTTTCCGAGCGCGCCGGTGCGGCCAGTCACGATCAACGGCGGCTACGAGATGCGCGCCTGGTACGACATTTATCCGCCCGATGCCAGCGGTCAGCGAGCCGAAGACGAGGCGGGCCTGCGCCACAGCCAGGCGCTGGTGCAGGCGCTGCTGGATCGAGAAATGGCGCGCGGTGTGCCGCCCGAGCGCATGGTGCTCATGGGGTTTTCGCAGGGCTGCGCGATGGCCCTGCTCGCTGGCCTTCGGGCGCCGCAGCGGTTGGCTGGCTTGGTGGGGCTGTCGGGTTATCTCCCGCTGGCCAAAAACACCTTGTCAGAGCGTTCCGAGGCCAGTCAAGCCGTTCCGATTTTTCTCGCGCATGGTGAGCAAGACGAGGTGGTTGCGATCGAGCGTGGCCTGTCTTCCCGCGACGCGCTGCTATCGCTCGGCTATCCGGTCGACTGGCGCGCTTACCCCATGGGTCACAGCGTGTGCGCGCCCGAAATCGCCGATTTGAATCGCTGGCTGTTGCGGGTGCTCTCGCCATCGTCAGCGGGTGCCTGAGCGCTGGCGCAAACGTACACTGACCCACGATTCACTTCAGGAGAACGCGATGGCATGGCACACCGTGTGCAAAGTCGATGAACTGCCGCTGGGCAAGATGGCGGCGCACGCTGCTGGCGAGACCAAGGTGGTGATTTACCACCTGGCCGAAGGCTTCTTTGCGACGCAGTCGAACTGCACCCACATGTTTGCGCCGCTGGGCCGAGGAAAAATCGTGGACGACTGCAAGGTCCAGTGTCCGCTGCACCGGGCCCGCTTCGACATCAAGACCGGCAAGGTGGTGGACTGGGCCAACTTTCCGCCAGGCATTCAGCTGCTCAACATGGTGCGAAGCGAAAAAGGGCTGAGGACCTTTCCCGTGCAGATCAAAAAGGGCGAGGTGCAGGTGCGCATCGACTGAGCCGTTGTGCCACGCTGACCAACTCCCGCGTGGCGTGGGCTCCCGATTTCGGGCCCCGCATCCACCGGCATTCGTCCAGCGCCCCCTGCCCGTATGAAAACCGCCGCCGCTTTGCGTATCCGCCGCTACCAAACCGCAGACCGCGAAGCTTGTCGCGGTGTCTTCATGAGCAATGTGCCGAGGTACTTCGCTGCGGCCGAGCTTTGGGAATTCGGGTTGTTCGTGGATGGGCCTGACGCTGAGTTTTTCGTCGCGGAACTTTCCGGGGATGTGGTCGGCTGCGGCGGTTTCTGCACCGGCGATGGCGTCGGGCGACTTTGCTGGGGCATGGTCGAGCGAGGAATGCACCGCCTTTCGATCGGCGAAAAACTGCTTCAGTGTCGCCTCCAACACCTCTTCGCCAGCGCAGACATCCACCGCGTCGAGATCGATACGAGCCAGCACAGTGCCGGCTTCTTTGCTAGGTCGGGCTTTCGTGTCGGGCACACACGCCGAGATGGGTTCGGCGAGGGTATTGATTGCGTCGCCATGTCGCTGCACCGCCATGACTGGCAACCAGTTGATGGCTCTTCCGGTACACCGAACACGGGCCAGCAGCGAGTCACGGGTCAACGAAATCTGCCCGAGCCACATCGCCACAGCGTGGGTTCGTTTCCTAGCGCGGCGACGACGCGCACCAGATGCTGAATCACCCGCACCTGACCGGCCGCTTGCTGCAGCCGAATGGAGTTGCCAACGTGGCGCGGTTTCTGATGAGTGTCCAGGCGGGTGTGGCGGCCTGTTCCATCATGGCGGTAGAAGTCAAGCTTATCGCGGGCGAGTTCTGATTCGCCGTCGATCGCTTACGTGGAGCGCGCCTTTTCGGCGAGCTGCATCGCCAAGCGGTTGTGCCGCTCCACCAGCGGCCCAAGTTCGACTGTGCATAGCTCGCCTTGGCGAACCACGACCATGCCGTTCACCACGGTGTAGGCCGCCTGCGGGCTCACGCACAGCAACAAGCTGGCCACCGGGTCGTGCACCGCGCCACCGGCCATGCCCAGCGTGCGCAAGTCGAACAGCGCCAGATCAGCGCACATACCCACCGCAAGGTGACCGATGTCGCGCCGGCCGAGCACCTGTGCGCCGCCGCGTGTGGCCAGGTGCAGCGCGTCGCGCGCCGTCATCTCGGCAGGCCCCAGGTCGCAGCCGAAGAAGGTTTTCCCGTTGCGCGTTTCGGGTGCCTGCATCGAGCGGCCCACCCGCGCCAGCAGCAGCGCCTGCCGCGCCTCGTTGACCATGTGCGCCGCGTCGTTGCTGGCGCTGCCGTCCACGCCCAGACCCACCGACACACCCGCATCAAGCATGCGCCGGATCGGCGCGATGCCCGAGGCGAGGCGCATGTTGCTGCACGGGCAGTGCGCCACGCCGGTGCGGCTGGCGGCAAAGAGCGAAATGCCCTCGTCGTCCAGCTTGACGCAGTGCGCATGCCAGACGTCCTCGCCCAGCCAGCCCAGATCCTGCACGTACTGGGCCGGTGTCTGGTTGAACCGCGCCAGGCTGTAGGCCACGTCGTGGTCGTTCTCGGCCAGGTGGGTGTGCAAGCGCACGCCCTGGCCATGAAAGCTGCGCGCGAGAGCCGCGGTCTGTCGCATCAGCTCGGGGCTGACGGAGAACGGTGAGCAGGGCGCCAGCGCGATGTTGAGCATGCTGCCCCACGCAGCGTCGTGGTGGGTTTCGATCAGGCGCTGGCTGTCTTTCAGGATGGCCGCCTCGCTTTCCACCACCGCGTCGGGCGGCAGACCACCCGCGCTCTGGCCCACGCTCATGCTGCCGCGTGTGGCGACGAAGCGCATGCCGATCAGATGCGCGGCCTCAAAGCTGTCGTCCAGCCGCACGCCGTTGGGGTAGAGATAAAGGTGGTCACTGCTGGTGGTGCAGCCGCTGTGCAGCAGCTCGGCCATGGCGACTTGGGTGGACACCTGCACCATCTCGGGCGTGAGCCCGGCCCAGATGGGATAGAGCCCACGCAGCCAGCCGAACAGCTCGGCGTCTTGCACACCGGGAACCGCCCGGGTCAGCGACTGGGTCATGTGGTGGTGCGTGTTCACCAATCCAGGCACGACCAGGTGGCCGCGCGCGTCGATCACTTCGCTGGCTTCGTCTTGCAGCGCGGGCGGCAGTTCGGATGCGGGACCGATCCACTCGATGCGGTTGCCGCACACGGCCAGCGAAGCGTCTTTCAGCTCGCGACCTTGATGGGGATGGGCATGGTCGAGGGTGGCGATGCAGGTGGCGTTGTGGATCAACAAGTTGTTGGGGGTCATGTCACTTCATCCAGTAGTTGGGACGCGAGTAGATTTTCTTCAGATGCTCGATGAAGAAGCGCACCTTGGCCGGCAAGTGCCGCTGCTGTGGATACACCGCCAGAATGTCGTAGGCGGGCAGCGCGAAGTCGTCGAGCACGGTCACCAGATCACCGCGCTGCAGCTGCGCCTGAATTTCCCAGGTGCTGCGCCAGCCCAGGCCCATGCCTTCGCTGACCCAGCGGTGCAACAGCTCACCATCGTTGCAGTCGAGATTGCCGTCGGCTCGGATGGTGACCGGTTTGCCGCCCTGCTGGAAATACCAGCCGCGCTGCTGCCCGCCTTGCAGGTTGAAGGCCAGGCAGTTGTGTTGCGCCAGATCGGCGAGTGTTTCGGGCTTGCCGTGTTGGCGGAAATAGGCCGGTGTGCCGCAGACCACGCGCTGGTTGGTGGCGAGCTTGACCGCCACGAAGTTCGGGTCGATGACACCGCCGATGCGCAAACCCAGGTCGTAGCCGTCGCGCACCAGATCGACCACCCGGTCGGTCAGGTTGAACGAAAGCTTCACCTTGGGGTTGGCCCTGAGAAAACTGGCGGCGTGCGGCGCCACATGCAGCCGCCCAAAGGCTGCTGGGGCTGAGACCACCAGATGCCCGCTGGCGCTCAGGCGCTGCGACGACACGGTGGCCTCGGCGGCGGCCCATTGCTTGAGCAGCGCGCGGCATTCGTCCAAAAAACTCGCTCCGGCCTCGGTCAGCGCCAAACGCCGCGTGGAGCGGTGAATCAGCTGCGTGCCCAGTCGCTTTTCGAGCGCGTCCATGCGCCGGCCCATCATCACCGGCGTGATGCCCGCGTGCGGCGCGGCAGCGGCCAGACTGCCGTGCTCCATCACCTGCACAAAAGCCTCGATTTCCTTGAAGCGGTCCATGAATTTCTCCTCGATTGCGTACCAATAGTATCGAATGGAAGTATGAATGATGCCATTCTCAGCATGCAAAGTCTTCAATAGCATCCTGTTCGTGGGTTGCGTGTTGCGATCCGCACACCCGAGGAGACAAACCCATGCCCAAAATGAAGGCCGCGATGGCCGCCGTGCTTGTGATGGAAAAAGAAGGCATCAGCCAGGCCTTTGGCGTGCCTGGCGCCGCCATCAACCCGCTGTATGCGCAGCTGCGCGAACGCCAGACGATTGCCCATGTGCTGGCGCGCCACGTAGAGGGCGCGTCACACATGGCCGAGGGCTACACCCGCGCTCGGGCCGGCAACATCGGGGTGTGCATCGGCACCAGCGGCCCGGCCGGCACCGACATGATCACCGGCTTGTACTCGGCCATTGCAGACAGCATTCCGATCCTCTGCATCACCGGCCAGGCCCCACGCGCCCGACTCTACAAGGAAGACTTCCAGGCGGTCGACATCGAGAGCATCGCCAAGCCGGTCACCAAGTGGGCGATCACGGTGCGCGAGCCTGCGCTGGTGCCACGCGTGTTCCAGCAGGCGTTTCACCTGATGCGCTCGGGTCGCCCCGGCCCGGTGCTGATCGATCTGCCAATCGATGTGCAGATGGCCGAGATCGAATTCGATATCGACACCTACGAGCCGCTGCCGGTCTACAAACCAGCCGCCACGCGCAAGCAGGTGGAGAAGGCGCTGGACATGCTGATGGCCTCCAACAAGCCGCTCATCGTGGCGGGCGGCGGCATCATCAACGCCGACGCGTCTGGCCTGCTGGTGGAGCTCGCCGAGTTGACGGGTGTGCCGGTGATTCCCACGCTCATGGCCTGGGGCAGCATCCCCGACGATCACCCGCTCATGGCCGGGATGGTCGGTCTGCAGACCAGCCACCGCTATGGCAACGCGACCCTGCTCGCGAGCGACTTCGTGCTCGGCATCGGCAACCGCTGGGCGAACCGCCACACTGGCTCGGTCGAGGTCTACACGCAAGGCCGCACCTTTGTGCATGTGGACATCGAGCCGACCCAGATCGGCCGTGTGTTCAATCCAGATCTGGGCATCGTGTCCGACGCCAAGATCGCGCTCGAACTCTTTGTGCAGGTGGCGCGCGAGCGCAAAGCCGCCAAGCAGCTCAAGGACTATTCGGAATGGGCGGCCCGCTGCGCCGAGCGCAAAAAGCTGATGCAGCGCAAGACGCATTTCGACAACGTGCCGATCAAGCCGCAACGCGTCTACCAAGAGATGAACGCCGCCTTTGGCCGAGACACCATCTACGTCTCCACTATCGGCCTGTCGCAAATCGCCGGTGCGCAGTTCCTGCGCGTCTACGGCCCGCGCCAGTGGATCAACTGCGGCCAGGCGGGTCCACTGGGCTGGACGATTCCGGCGGCCATCGGTGTCGCCGCAGCCGACCCGACCAAGACGGTGGTGGGGCTCTCGGGCGACTACGACTTCCAGTTCCTGGTCGAAGAGCTCGCGGTGGGCGCGCAGTTCCGCATCCCGTATGTGCAGGTGCTGGTGAACAACAGCTACCTGGGTCTGATTCGCCAGAGCCAGCGCGGGTTCGAAATGGACTACTGCGTGCAGCTCGCGTTCGAGAACCAGAACGTGGACGACCCGGTGCTCAAGGGCTACGGCGTGGACCATCAGGCGGTGGTGACGGGCCTGGGTTGCAAGGCGCTGCGGGTCACCGATCCGGCCAAGATTCAGGACGCGCTGCGCGAGTCCCAGGCCATGGCCAAGGAGTTCCGTGTGCCGGTGGTGGTGGAGGTGATTCTGGAGAAGGTGACCAACATCGCCATGGGCACCGAGATCAACGCGATCAACGAGTTCGAAGACATCGACTGTCTCCACCCTGAAGGCAAAGAAGGTCTGATCGCTGCGGGCTTGCTGGAATGATCGCGAACCGAACAGCCAGAAGGAATTGAACATGCCCCGCTTTGCCGCCAACCTCACCATGCTCTACAACGAGCTGCCGTTTCTCGACCGTTTCGCCGCCGCCGCCCAGTCGGGCTTCCAGGCGGTGGAGTTTCTGTTTCCCTACGACTTCACCGCAGAAGACATCGCGCAGCACTTGCAAGAAAACGGTCTGCACCTGGTGTTGCACAACCTGCCGGCGGGCAATTGGGCCGGTGGCGAGCGGGGCATTGCCTGCCACCCGGACCGGGTGAGCGAGTTCCGCGACGGTGTGCACAAGGCGTTGGCCTACGCCACCGTGCTCAAGCCGCCGCAGATCAACGTGTTGGCAGGCATCTTGCCGGCCGGCGTGAGCGAAGCGCAAGCCCGCGAGACGCTGGTGGGCAACCTGAAGTTCGCCGCTGAGCACTTAAGCGAGCGCGGCATCCGATTGCTGATGGAGCCGATCAACACCTTCGACATTCCCGGCTTCTTTGTCAACCGCACCGCGCAAGCGCTCGCCATCATGGACGCGGTGGGATCAAGCAACCTCTATCTGCAGTACGACATCTATCACGCGCAGCGGATGGAAGGCGAACTCGCCGCCACCATGAAACAGCAGATGGCGCGCATCGGTCACATCCAGCTGGCCGACAACCCGGCCCGCAACGAACCAGGCACCGGCGAGATCGCTTACCGCTTTCTGTTCGACCAGCTGGACGCGCTGGGCTACACCGGCTGGATCGGCTGCGAATACAAACCCAAGGACACTGGCCCGGGCGGGACCGATGCCGGCCTGGGCTGGCTGGCCGGCCACGGCCAGAACCTTTGACCACCCCCGCGCCGCCTTCGGCGTCACCCCCTCAGAGGGGGCAGCATCTGCGGCCCGGCAAAGCCGGTTCCGCGATGCTCCCGAGCCATCCCGCCAGCGACACACGAAAAGGAAAATCACCATGACCAAAAGCGGACTCAAAGTCGGATTCATTGGCCTGGGCATCATGGGCACGCCGATGGCGCTCAATCTCATCAAGGCCGGCCACCAGCTCTTCGTGAGCAGCCGAAGCAAGGTGCCCGAGGCGTTTGCTGAGCAGGGCGCCACCATCTGCACCAACGCCACCGAGGTGGCCAAGCGCGCCGACATCATTTTCATCATGGTGCCCGACACACCGCACGTGCAAGACGTGCTGTTCGGTGAGAACGGTGTGGCCCAAGGTCTGTCGAAAAACAAGACCGTGGTCGACATGAGCTCGATCAGCCCGATGGCCACCAAGCAGTTTGCCAAGAAGATCAACGATCTGGGTTGCGAGTATTTGGACGCGCCGGTCAGCGGCGGTGAAGTCGGCGCCAAGGCCGCCAGCCTAACGATCATGGTCGGCGGGCCACAGGCCGCGTTCGATCGCGTCAAGCCGCTGTTCGATGCGCTGGGCAAGAACATCACGTTGGTCGGCGGTAACGGTGACGGTCAGACGACCAAGGTGGCCAACCAGATCATCGTGGCGCTCAACATCGAAGCGGTGGCCGAGGCGCTGCTGTTCGCGAGCAAGGCCGGTGCCGATCCGGCCAAGGTGCGCGAGGCGCTGATGGGCGGGTTTGCGGCCAGCCGCATTCTTGAAGTGCACGGCGAGCGCATGGTCAAGCGCACCTTCAAGCCGGGCTTTCGGATTGAGTTGCACCAGAAAGATTTGAATCTGGCGTTGCAGGGGGCGAAGGAGCTGGGGGTGGCGTTGCCGAACACGGCGAGCGCGGCGCAATTGATGCAGGTGTGTGCGGCCAATGGCATGGCAGGGTTGGATCATTCGGCGCTTTGTCGTTCGTTGGAGTTAATGGCCAATCATGAAATTGCGGCCGATCCTGCTGTTTGACTTCATTGTGTTTTTTGCTTGCTGGGCTAGCCAGGCCTCGGCCCGGCGGCCGACCTGCTTTTCTTTGCAACGCCCAAAGAAAAGTGCCTCACCCGCCGGGCGAGACCCGGCACGCCACAATCACCGAGCCACATCGTCAACGAGGAATAGTCAGGCATCACCATGGCGAAACCCAATCCAGACAACCCACGCACCCTCCTGCGCCACCTCTTCGACATCGCCGTCCAACGCGCCCTTCCGCTCCACAACACCGCCGCCTACCTGCCCAAACCACCCAAAGGCAGAACCGTGGTGCTCGGCGCCGGCAAGGCCGGCGGCGCGATGGCTCAGGCGGTCGAAGCGCTGTGGCCAGCCGAGGCACCGCTGTCGGGTCTGGTCGTCACGCGCTACCACCACACGCCACCGCGCCCCGACGGTTTGAAGCAGCGCATCGAGGTGGTGGAGGCGTCGCACCCTGTGCCCGATGCGGCAGGGCTGGCCGCCGCGCAGCGCATCCTGCAAATCGCGCAAGGGCTCACGAAAGACGATCTCGTGCTGTGCTTGATCTCGGGCGGCGGTTCGTCGCTGCTCACCTTGCCCTGCGAAGGCCTCACGCTGGAAGACAAGCAGCGCATCAACCAGCAGCTGCTGGAGAGCGGCGCCAACATCCTGGAGATGAACACGGTGCGCAAGCACCTCTCGCGAATCAAGGGCGGGCGCCTGGCGGCGGCTTGTGCGCCGGCCCAGGTGGTCACGCTCACCATCAGCGATGTGCCGGGTGACGACGTGAGCGTGATCGCCAGTGGCCCAACCGTGGCCGACGCGTCGACCTGTGCACAGGCGCTGGAGGTCTTGCGCCGTTACGGCATCGACGTGCCGGCGGCGGTGCGCGCGCAGCTGGAGAACGGTGCGCTGGAGACCCCCAAGCCCGGTGACGCCTGCTTTGCCGGTCACACCACCCATTTGATCGCCACACCGCAGCAAAGTTTGGACGCTGCGGCGCAGGCGGCGCGTGCGCGTGGTCTCAATGCCTACATCCTCAGCGACGAGATCGAAGGCGAGTCGCGCGAGGTGGGCAAGGTGCACGCGGCACTGGCGCGCTCCGCCGCGCAAGGCCGCAGTAGTTTTCAGAAACCTTGCGTGATCCTGAGCGGAGGTGAAACCACGGTCACCGTGCGTCCGCGGCCCGAAGGCCAGGCCAAGGGCCGGGGTGGGCGCGCCGGCGAGTTCTGCATGGGCCTGGCACAGGCTTTGAATGGTGAGCCGGGTGTGTGGGCGCTTGCCGCCGACACCGATGGCATCGACGGTATCGAAGACAACGCGGGCGCGCTGGTGACACCCGAGACGCTGGCGCGCGCCAGCGGCCAGGGGCTGAAGCTCGCCGACCACCTGGGGCGCAACGACGCTTACACCTTCTTCGAATCGCTGGGTGATCTGGTCGTCACCGGTCCCACCCACACCAACGTCAACGATTTCCGCGCCGTGCTCATCGTGTGAGCGGCGGCATCACTTGCGCACCTTCGCCACTTCTTCTGCCACCAGCGCAGCCAGCTGATCGGGGCCGAAACTGGGCAGGCTGCGGCCGTTGACGAAGAAGGTGGGCGTCTTGCTGACCTTGAGTGCGGTGAGATCGGCAATGTCCTGCTGCAGCAACGCTTCCATTTCCGGCTTTTGCGCGTCCTCAATGGCCTGGGTGATGTTCAGGCCAGTCTGCGCAGCGGCTTGAAACGCCAGCATCACATTGGGTTGGCCGTGATCGGCCCAGGCCGGTTGCGCTTGCAGCACCGCTTCGAGCACCTCTTGGTATTTGCCCTGGCGCTTCGACGCTTCCAGCAGCTTGACCACCACGTCGGAGCCGTTGTGCAGCGGCGCATAGCGGATCACCAGCCGCACCTCGGTCGGGTACTGAGCCAGGATGTCTTTGACGATGGGATAAAACGCGCGACAGGTCTCGCAGGCGGGGTCAAAAAACTCGACGATGGTCACCGGCGCGTTGGCTGGCCCGAACACCGGCGAGTGCATGCGAACCAGCCGACTTTGTTCAGCGCGAGCCTGTTCTTCTTGTGCGGTTTGCACGCCTTTTTGGTAGGTGGTCACGCCAAGGAAGAAGGCGCCCGCGAGCAGCGCGAGCAGGCCGATGACGGTGATTTTTTTGGTGTTCATGAACGGGTCTTTCGCAGAAAAACGGTGAGCAGGAGCGTGATGGCCCCGAAGGCCAGCAGAGCCAGCCAGGGGATCTGGACGCTTTGGAAGATGACGAGGCTCTGCTGGCTGCACGATGGCCCTTCGCCGCAGGGAATCCACCAGCTCGGTACCCAGCCCGCGATCAGCGCGCTGTGGTACGCCGCCAGACCGGTGCCGATGAGGGCCAGCGGCAGCGCGTAAACGGCGCCGCGCCGATCGTCGCCGAAGGCCGCCATGCCCAAAATGATGGCGAGCGGAAACATGGCGATGCGCTGGTACCAGCACAGCAGGCAGGGCGTCATGCCCATCACTTCGCCCAGAAACACCGCCCCCAGGGTGGCGAGCAGGGCCAGCAGCCAGGCGGCCATGAGCAAGGTCCAGCCCGATTTCATGCTGAGTGGGGAGCTGCTGCGCTCCCGGTTGTGAGGCAGGGCTCTGGGTGTGTGTGCATGAGGGAGATCCAGATGTCGAGAAGTGAGGTCGCGCGCCGCCAGGCTGCTCGCGGCGCGCGACCAGGGCGCGGGGTGTTGTGGGGCGCAGGCCGCCAGGAGGAATTCAGGCGGCTGCGGCTGGCGCGGCGGTGGTGGGCCACCTGGGTCGCTCGGGGTGTGCAGGCCAGGGCGCCCTGCGTTCGCTGGCAGAAGCCTTGAGCCACCGCGCAGCAGCATCAGGGGCGATGCTCGTCTGCGCCGACATGCCCCACACAACGCAGCAACTGGCGTGGCAGTCGGCGCAGCTGGGCTCGCAGGCCAGGCCACAGTGGGCTGTTGCGGTCAACGCGGGAGTGGCACCCGCAGCAGCTCTTGCGCCCGGCTGCGTCTCGTGGATCGATGGCCCGGTGGCGGGCGCCGCGTGCGCGACTGCCGCCCATTGCAGGGGCAGCAGGGCAAACAGACAGCAGACCAGCCAGATACGCATCGGCCAATTTTAGAAGCGCTTACCAGATGAACGCAGAAGCCTCTTTTTAAGGCATTGCCGCGCTGGCGATAATCACGGGCTGGCGCCTGATCGGGTTGTGATCTGAATCGCCATGGCTTTGCGTCGTGTTCTCTGAATGCCGAGCGTGGGCGCCTTTTGGTCAGCTGCGTGCTTTGCCCCGTTCTCTGAGCGCAGGCAGCCGGTTGGCACTTCCCGCAGATCGCTGGCGATCTGCGCCCATTCACCCCAATTCCTGTATCGGACGTGTCGCCTGCAAGGGCGCAGCACCTGGTTTTGCGCAGCAATCTTCAAAGCACCCGCCTGGTCCGTTTGCTAGGTCCCTGGCTGCCTGCGGCGGTTGCGGCGCCTCGGCAGGACGTGGCCGAGCGCCTTGGCCAGTGGCTGAATGTGAGCGAGGCCATTTCGCTGCACCAGAGCCAGTCGGCGGCGTGTGCTCTGGCGCGGCGCGCGGGGCAAGCGGTGCCGGTGGTGCATCTTCCAGCCGATCAACCCGCCGAGCTGTACGCGGAATTCCAGCAAGCGCTGCAGCGGGTGCGCGGTGTGCTCAGCCAGTCCATCCTCGCGCGCGACCCGTTGCACCGGCCCGATCCGCACGATCTCGACACCGAATGGGCGCTGTTCCACCAGCGCCTGCAGGGCCAGCAGCGCCGCATGGCGCTCAGCGTGGACGCGCTGCGCAGCCATGTGCGCCAGCGCATGGCGGCAGCCACCCCCGCCTTGGCGCAGCTCGCCGCGCTGGACGCGGCCATGGAGCCGCTGTTTGGCGAGCGCGAGCAGCGCCTGCTTGCTGCCACCTTGCCGGCCTTGCTGAAAGCGCGCTTCGGCGCGCTGCGCCAGTCGGCCCGGCTCACCGACATCCCTGAAAACCTGCGCTGGCTGCAGACCTTTACGGCCGAGTTCGAGCAGATCCTGCTCGCCGAACTTGAGTTGCGCTTGCAGCCTGTGACCGGCTTGATCGAGACATTAGAAGCATGAACCCTGACGTTTCCCCTTCCTTGCGCGCGCTGTCTTCAAGCATCTTTCTTGGCGTTTTTCTGGTGGGCCTGGCGGTGGTCGCCTGGGTGGCCAGCGGCTTCGTCGGCACCAGCGCCTTTGCCCTGGGCATGACGCTGTTGATTGGCGCCGTGTATCTCGCTGGCGCCTGTGAGCTGCGCCGCTTCGATCAGACCACCGCAGCGTTGTCGAACGCGATGTCGCAGTTGCCGCAGCCCCTGGAGCACCTGGCCGACTGGCTGCCGCGCGTGCCCGCTGCCCTGCAAAACGCGGTGCGCCAGCGCATCGAGACCGAGCGCCGCGTGTTCCCTGGCCTGGCGCTCACGCCGTACCTGGTGGGTCTGCTGGTCATGCTTGGCATGCTGGGTACCTTCCTCGGTATGGTGCTCACCTTCAAGGGCGCGGTGTTTGCGCTGGAGGGCTCCGCCGATCTCACCGCCATTCGCAGCGCGCTGGCCGCGCCCATCAAGGGCCTTGGCCTGGCGTTTGGCACCTCGGTGGCCGGTGTCGCCTCGTCGGCCATGCTTGGCCTCATGGCCACGCTGGTGCGCCGCGAGCGCAGCCAGGTGCTGCGCGCGCTCGATGCGCTGGCCGCCACCACGCTGCGCCCCTTCTCGGCCGCGCACCAGCGCCAGCAAAGCGTCGAGGCGCTGCAGCGCCAGGCCGAGGCCATGCCGGTGGCTGCGCAGCATCTGCAAACCCTGATCGAGCAAATGGAGCGGCGCAACCTGCAGCTCGACGAGCAGTTGCTCGCGCGCCAAGCCGATTTCCAGCGCGAAGCGGCCGCCGCCTACACCGGCCTCGCTGCGTCGGTGGAGCGCAGCTTGAGCGAGAGCCTGGCCGCCAGCGCCCGCGCCGCCACCGAGAGCCTGCAGCCCGTGGTGCAGCAGGCCATGGCCGGTATCGCCGCCGAATCCAGCCGATTGCACGAAGGCGTGAGCATGGCGGTGCAGGCCCAGCTCGACGGCCTCTCTGCGCAGTTCAGCGCCACCACCGGCACCGTGGCCGACACCTGGACCCGCGCCCTCGCGCAGCATGAGCAGGGCGGCCAGCAAATGCTGCAAGGCCTGGGCCAATCGCTCGCTGCCTTCAACACCGGGTTCGAGGAGCGCGCATCGCAACTGCTGGCTGATGTGCAGAGCGCGCAGACCCAGGCGCAGGCCGAGCACAGCCAGGCCGAGCAGCAGCGGCAAGTCGCGCTGACCGCCTCGCTGGAGCGCATGGCCCAGGCCCTCACAACCGAGTGGCAGCAGGCTGGCGCGCAGACGCTGGCGCAGCAGCAGGCCATGTTGGGTGCGTTAGAGGTCAGCGCAACCGCCATCACCGAACACAGCAGCGAGCAAGCTGTCCGCAGCCTGCGTGGTGTGGCCCGCCTGATCGCCCAGACCGAGGCGCTGGTGCAGGCACGCTCCGAGTCCGAGACCAGCTGGTCGCAAGAACACGGCCAGCGCATGGACGCACTCGCCGCGCTCTGGCGCAGCGAGCTCTCCGCCCTGCGAAGCGAAGAAACCGCCCGCAGCGAAAGCGCCAGCCAGCGCGCCGCCGAGCTGCACAGCGGCGTGGCGCAGCAACTGGCTGCGCTGCAGACCGAGGCCGCCCAGCAGCTGGCCGCCTTGCGCGAGACCGATGCAACGCGGCAGCAGGTTCAAGCTGCGCAGCAATCGCAAGCGCTGGCCGCATTCGCGCAGCAGCTGAACACCCTGCGCGAAGACGAAGCCACGCGCGGTGAGGCTGCCGTGTTGCGTCTGGGCGATCTGCAGACCGCGCTGTCCACCCAGCTCGCCACCCTGGGCAACGCGCTTGAAGCACCCATGGCCCGGCTGATGCACACCGCCAGCGAAGCGCCCAAAGCTGCCGCCGAGGTGATTGCCCAGCTGCGCGAGCAAATGAGCCGCCTGGCCGAGCGTGACAACGCCACGCTCGCCGAGCGCGCCGATCTCGTCGGCCAGATCAGCACCCTGCTGCAGCAGGTGCAGCAGACCACCGGCGATCAGCGCACCGCGCTGGAAAACCTCGTTGCCTCCGCCACCACCGCGCTCGACCAGGTGGGCCAGCAATTCGTCGACACCGTGGGCGCGCAAGCCGGCCGTGCCGAGGCCATGGCCGAGCAGGCTGCCCACAGTGCGGGCCAGCTCGCCAGCCTGGGCGAGGCCTTCCAGCAGGGCGCGGGCCAGCTCGCCGCCAGCCACGAGCAGCTGGTGCACAGCCTGCAGCGGGTGGAAGGCGCCATCGGCCAGTCGCTCGCGCGCAGCGACGAACAGCTGGCCTACTACGTGGCGCAGGCGCGCGAGGTGGTTGACCTCAGCATCAGCGCGCAACAAGGCATCGTGGAAGACCTGCGCCAAATGCGAGGGTTGCGTGGGCCGGCCAAAGCCAGCGCAGGCGCCGCGTGATGAGCGCGTTTCACGATCCCCTGCTGGACGACGAACAGGGCAGCGACGAAACCCCCGAGGCCACCGCGCCCATCTGGGCTGTCTTTGGCGACCTCATGGCCGGCCTGGTCGGTGCCTTTGTGCTGGTGTTCATCGGCGTGTTGCTCACCCAGGTGGATCTCGTCAATACCCTGCAGACCGAAGTGGCCAAGCGCCAGCAGGAAGAAACCCGCCGCATGGCGCTGGAAAAAGCGCTAGCCAGTCCGCTGGCCAGCGGCCGCGTCACGCTCAGCAACGGCCGCATTGGCATCAGCGGCAGCGTGCTGTTTGATGTGAGCTCCGACCGGTTGCGCCCCGAGGGTGAGCAACTGCTGCAAGCCCTGGTGCCGCCGCTGCAGGTCTACCTGGGCGAGCGCGACGAGATGCTGATGGTCAGCGGCTTCACCGACAACAAGCCCTTCAGCGCCGGTAACGCGCAATACAAAGACAACCTGGAGCTGTCAGCCCAGCGCGCGCTCACCGTCACCCGCACACTGATCAGTCAAGGCATGCCACGCGAGCGCCTGTTCACTGCCGCCTTCGGCGCTGAACAGCCCGTGGCCAGTAACGACAACGAGACCGGCCGCGCGCTCAACCGCCGGGTGGAAATGGCGCCGGTGCCCCGGGCTTCGCCTGCTGCCAACGGTGCTGCCTCCGGCAAGTAGATGGCGATGATGAAACCGGTTCGGCTCCAACCCACCGTTTGCCCTGAGCCTGTCGAAG
>JBBSDB010000027.1:0-20295 GCA_038249735.1 Burkholderiales bacterium | reverse complement strand
GAGCCCTCATCGCGCAAAGCCGCGAGCACCTCCAGACCACCGCGCCCGGGCATGTTCAGGTCCAGCACCAGCACGTCGCAAGGCGTCTTGCGCAGTTGCTCGCGCAGCTCGGGGTAGCTCCCGGCCTCGCCCACCACCTGGATGTCCACCGCCTCCGAGATGGTGTCTCGGATGCCTCGGCGCACCACCGCATGGTCGTCACACAAAACCACCTTGATCATCGGGTTCCTCCTGAGTCATGTCATCACTGGCCGGGTGGCTGAAAGTTTGCAACGGCACCGACAAAATCACCGAGGTGCCACGCGGCGAGCTGCTCACATCGAGCCAGCCGTCGACCTTGGCGGCGCGCTCCTTGAGCCCGAGCAAACCAAACGACTTGGCCTTGCGCAGCGCTTGCGCATCCAGGCCGCGGCCGTTGTCGCTCACTTCGAGCGTGAGAAAACCCTCGCGGTCGCTCAGATCGATCTGCACCGCGCTGGCCTGGGCGTGTTTGGCCACATTGGTGAGCGCCTCTTGCGCGGTGCGGTAAGCCACCAGCTGCAGCTCGCGCGGCACCTCGATCACCTCGGCCGAGCGGCGCACCACCACCCGGGTGCCGGTGCGCCGCTCAAAGCTGGTGCCCAGCCATTGCACCGCCGCCACCAGCCCCTGATCGAGAATGGGCGGGCGCAGGTTCAGCATGATGCGCTGGCTTGCGTCCAGCGCATGCTGCAGCATCTCCATGGCCGACTGAATGTGGCGCTGCATGGCTTCGTCGCTGGCGTGGCGCCCGACCAACGCGAGGTCGAGCTTGACCGCTGTCAGCGCGCCGCCGATGTCGTCGTGGATCTCGCGCGCGATGTCCGACCTTTCCTGTTCGATGCTGGCCTGCAGGTGTTCGGCGAGCTCGGCCAGGCGCTGGCGCGAGTCGGCGAGTTCGGCGTCGGCGAAGGCTTTGGCGCGGCGGGTTTCGCTGATCTCCAGCGCGCGCTCGATCACGTGCGCAAGCCGGTGCATGCTGTCCTTGAGCAAATAGTCGCTCACTCCGCGGTGCATCACCTCCACCGCCGCCGCCTCACCGATGGCGCCCGAGAGCACCACAAACGGCAGCTCGGGCCGCAGCTCGCGCGCCAGCTTCCAGGCATCCAGACCAGTGAATCCCGGCAGGTGGTAGTCGGCCAACAAGATATCGAACGGCGATTTCTCCAGCTGCATTCGCAGGTCGTCCATGGTGTCGACCAGGGTGATGTCGAAGGACATCTGGCTGCGCTGCAGGGCGAACTTGACCAGCGCGTGGTCCACCCGCGAGTCTTCCAGGTGCAGGATGCGCACCACGGGTTGGGGCGGGGAGGGGGCGGGCGTCGCGATCATGGCAGGTCGGTCGGATCGGTCGTGGGCGACGGGCTCGGCGGAAGGGCGGCGCAATGCAGCGAAACAGGGCGAAGAGACAGAGCGGAGACACAGCGCTTCGAAATGGGACGACTTTCACCCAGTAATCAGCCGATTGCGCAGGGCTCGGGTGCGGAAAATTGTAATGCCCGACAGCCTCGGGCCAACCCGAGCCGAACCCTCACAGACCCGGACCCCATGACCGCACCCCACGCACCCCCCGCCATCGCGCTGCCCGTGACCCTGGTGGCCGATCTGCAAGACGCCCTGCTGATGGCCATGACCGATCTCAAGCGCCTGGAGGGCCTGCTCGACCACGCCACCGAGAACCTGCTGGAGCGATTTGGCGCGGCCAACCACGGCCTGACGGGCCTGGTGGACAACCAGAGCGACGCGCTCAACGAGGTGCGCCACAGCCTGCAGCAGGCGGTCACCGAGCTGCAATTTCACGACATGGCCACCCAGCTGATCGTGCACACCGGCAAGGTGCTGCAGGGTTGTGCCTGGAAACTGGCCGAGGAGGCGATGGAACCCGAAGAGGGCGAGGTGCCGCTGGACATCGACCCGATGCCCGAGCGCCCCAGCCCAGTCACACAGAGCGAGATGGACGCCGGCGCCATCGAACTGTTCTGAGCGCCGTAGCGCCGATTCAAGCCCAGCCGTTTCCTGCCGATATTTACCCGAACGACGGAGTTCTCCCCATGCGATCCATTCTTGCCGTAGACGATTCGGCTTCCATGCGAAAAATGGTGGCATTCACCCTGACCAGCGCCGGCTTTCACGTGGTGGAAGCGGTAGACGGCCAGGACGCGCTGGAAAAAGCCCAGCACCATGCCATCGACCTGGTGCTGACCGACCAGAACATGCCTCGCCTGGACGGCCTGGGCCTGACCCGCAAGCTCCGAGAGCACCCGAAGTTCAAGACCACACCCATCCTCATCCTGACCACGGAATCGAGCGACCAGATGAAGATGGCCGGACGCGCTGCCGGGGCCACCGGGTGGCTGGTCAAGCCATTCGACCCGACTCGGCTGATCGAAGTCATCCAAAAAGTTATCCGCTAAAAACCCGGCGCCCCACCAGAGAAATCACCATGGCTGAAACGACCACTGAAGGCCAGAGCGCCGGCGACAACTTCGATCTGACCCAGTTCTACCAAATCTTCTTCGAGGAGGCGGGCGAGAACCTGGACCAGATGGAGCAGATGCTGCTCGCCCTCGACCCGGCGCAAGCCGACGATGAAGAGCTCAATGCCATCTTCCGCTGCGCCCACTCCATCAAGGGCGGCGCGGCCACCTTCGGCTTTGCCGACGTGGCCGAACTCACGCACCAGATGGAGTCGCTGCTGGACAAGCTGCGCCGCCACGAACTGCAGCCCAGCGCGCCGATGGTGGATGTGTTGCTGGAATCGTCCGACGCGCTGCGCCTGCTGCTGGCGCGCCACCAGGGCAGACAGGTGGAGGCGCCGGCCACCGCCGCGCTGGTGCAGCGCATCAGCCAGCTGGCACAGGGCACCGCAGCGTCCCCCGCCGCCGCAACGGCAACTGCAACCGCACCGGTGGCAGCGACGACCGCTGCCCCTGCCGCAGCGCCAGCACCCGCGCTACCGGTGGGCGCGCGTCAGCTGGAGTTGCACATCGGCCCACTGGAAAACACCGCTCAAGCCGACGGCATCGCTGAGCTGTTTCGAGACATTCCGGGGCTCGGCGAGATCTCGCCCCTGCCCTGCGATCAGAGCGACAAACGGGTTTATCGCGTGCTGACCACAGCCAGCGACACCGATCTGCTCGACCTGTTCACCTTCCACGTGAGCAAGGAGCAGATTCACATTGTTGACTCTGCTTGCGCCGCCCCAGCCAGCGCGGCGCAGCCCACCCCCAGCGCGGTCAATGCGCCCGAAGCGCGCGCCGACTTCGGCTTCTTCGATGGCGCGCCTGGCGTGCCCGGCGCCCACGCCAGCGAGCCGGTGCCACCGCTCGCCGTGGCCGCACCGCCCGTCGAGGAAGTCCCGAAGGCAGCCGCGCGTGCCAGCGCCGCTGCCGGCGCTGGCAGCGCCATGGAATCGAGCACCTTGCGCGTCTCGGTGAGCAAGGTCGACCAGCTGATCAACCTGGTCGGTGAACTCGTCATCACGCAAGCCATGCTGGCGCAAAAGAGCAGAGAGCTCGACAGCGCAGCCAACCAGCCGCTGCTCGCCGGCCTGGCCGATCTGGACCGCAACACCCGCGACCTGCAGGAAGCGGTGATGTCGATCCGCATGATTCCGATGTCGGTCGTGTTCAACCGCTTCCCGCGCATGCTGCGCGACCTCGCCGGCAAGCTGGGCAAAAAGGTCGAGCTGGTGACCCATGGCGAATCGACCGAGCTCGACAAGGGCCTGGTTGAGAAGATCACCGATCCGTTGACCCACCTGATCCGCAACAGTGCCGACCACGGCATCGAAATGCCCGAGGAACGGCGCGCGCGGGGCAAGTCGGAAAACGGCACCATCACCTTGTCTGCCAGCCACCAGGGCGGCAGCATCCTGATCGAGGTGCGCGACGACGGCAAAGGCCTTTCACGCGAAAAGCTGCTGAAGAAGGCGCGCGAAAAGGGCATGGAAGCGCCCGACACCATGAGCGATGCAGAGGTGTGGGGGCTGATCATGGCGCCAGGCTTCTCCACCGCCGAAGTGGTGACCGATGTCTCAGGCCGAGGCGTGGGCATGGATGTGGTCAAGAAAAACATCGCCTCGCTCGGTGGCACGGTCGAGATCGACTCGGCCGAGGGCTTCGGCATGCGGGTGTCGGTGCGGCTCCCCCTGACGCTGGCCATCATGGACGGGATGACGGTGCGGGTGAGCAACGAGGTCTACATCCTGCCGCTGGCCTCGGTGATCGAATCGTTTCAGATCAAGCCCAAGGAAATCAGCACCGTGGCACAGGGCGCACGGCTGGTCAAGGTGCGCGAAGAGTACATGCCGGTGATCGACCTGGAGCATGTGTTCCAGGTGCCGCGTTTCGAATTCAACGCCACCAGCCCGATCATGGTGGTGGTGGAAGCCGACGGATCGCGCGTGGCACTGATGGTTGACGAGCTGATCGGCCAGCAGCAGGTGGTGATCAAAAACCTGGAGTCCAACTACCGCAAGGTACCGAATGTGTCGGGTGCCACCATTCTGGGCGACGGCAAGGTGGCGCTGATCCTCGACACCTCCAGCCTGGTGCGGCGATCCAGGCACTGACCCCCCCGCGCCGCCTGGCGGCGTCGCCCCCCAGGGGCGATGCTGGCGGCCCGGCAAAGCCGGTTCCGCGGCATCCTGGAAAAGACATTTCGCGTCGGACAACCGTCAATGAATTCCCCATGAACATGCCCACCGCCATTCGAACCTCTCCCGCTGCCTCCAGCGCACGCGCAGAAGCGCCGCTGGCCGAGAACCGGGAGTTCGTCTGGCACGACGCCGACTTTGGGCGCATCAAGGCGCTGATCTACCAGAAAGCCGGCATCAGCCTGCACGATGGCAAACACGCCATGGTGTACAGCCGCGTCTCACGCCGGCTGCGCGAGACCGGCCACGACAGCTTCAAGAGCTATCTCGACTGGCTGGAACACCACGATGGGCCCGAATGGCAGGCTTTCATCAACGCGCTCACCACCAACCTCACCGCCTTCTTTCGCGAGCAGCACCACTTTGTGGTGCTCGACGAGCTGATGCGTGCCGAGCGCAACAAGGCCTGGCGCATCTGGTGCTCGGCCGCCTCCACCGGCGAGGAACCCTATTCCATCGCGATGACCGCCACCGAGGCACTGGGCGGTGCCGGCTCGTACGAACTGATCAACAGCGACATCGACACCCAGGTGCTCGCCACCGCCGAGCGCGGGGTCTACAAATCCGAGGGCGTCAAGGGCCTGAGCCCGGAGCGCATGCAGCGCTTTTTCATGCGCGGCAAGGACAGCAACGCCGGGCTGATTCGGATCAAGCCCGAACTGCGCAAACACCTGTCGTTTCAAGCGGTGAACCTGATCCGCGAGCTGCCGTTTCGTGAGCCGTTCGACGTCGTGTTCTGCCGCAACGTGATGATTTATTTCGATTCGGTCACCCAGCGCCAGGTGCTGGAGCGGATTCACCGGGTGATGAAGCCCGGCGGCAAGCTGTTCGTGGGCCACGCGGAAAACTTCAGTGACGCACGCCATCTATTCGTGCTCAAAGGTAAGACGGTCTATGAGCGCGTTTGATGCACCCACGCGCAGCACCCTGCCCGCGGCCGGCGCCATCGCGTCGCCCGCCCTGGCCCGTCTTGGTGTACCGCCAGGTTCGCGCGTGAATGAGCTGAAAAGACGCACGCCCAAGCCGGGTGAAGCAGCGTTTTACTTCCACGACCACCACTTCAAGGTCGACACCGTGAAGGTGTTGCCCGGCGAGTACTACGTTTCTCAAGACGATCTGATGGTCATGACGGTGCTGGGCTCGTGCATCGCGGCCTGCATCTGGGACCCGAAAATCCGGGTGGGCGGCATGAACCATTTCATGCTGCCCGAGGGCGGCGGCGACACCTCGGGACGCTACGGCTCCTACGCCATGGAATTGCTGATCAACGAGATGATCAAGCTCGGCGCGCGCCGCGAAACCATGCAAGCCAAGGTGTTCGGTGGCGGCCAGGTGATGCACAGCTTCACCACCATGAACGTGGGCGAACGCAACACGCAGTTCGTGCTGGACTATTTGCAGACCGAGCGCATCGCCATCATTTCCAAAGACGTGCTCGACATCCACCCGCGCAAGGTCTGCTACTTCCCGGCCACCGGCAAGGCCATGGTCAAGCGGCTCGCGCACTCGCACCCCGAGACCTTCGAGACGCAAGAGCGCAAGGCCGGCGCCACCGTGGTGGCCAAGAGCGCGGCGGGTGGTTCGGTCGATCTGTTCTGACGCTCTGCGCGAAGCAACCCAAGACAACAAAAAAGCGGAACAAGAGGACACATCGATGGCAAAAACACGGGTGGTGGTGGTGGACGATTCGGCGTTGGTGCGCAGCCTGCTCACCGAAATCATCAACCGCCAGACCGATATGGTCTGTGTGGGCGCCGCAGCCGATCCGCTGGTGGCGCGCGAGATGATCCGCGAGCTCAATCCGGACGTGATCACGCTCGATGTGGAAATGCCGCGCATGGACGGCCTCGAATTTCTCTCACGCCTGATGCGGCTGCGCCCGATGCCGGTGGTGATGGTCTCCACCCTCACCGAGCAGGGTGCCGAGGTCACGCTGCGCGCGCTGGAGCTGGGCGCAGTGGATTTCGTGGCCAAGCCGCGCATCGGCGTGAGCAGCGGGCTCAACGAGCTGGCCGGTGACATCGTCGAAAAGATCCGGGTGGCGGCTTGTGCCCGGGTGGGGCGCCACAGCGGCGCGCCACCCACCGCGCCGGTGGCGACAGCCGCCACCGCGGCACCAGCGCCGCTGCCGCGCATCTCGACCGAAAAAGTGATTTGCATCGGCGCCTCCACCGGTGGCACCGAGGCGATTCGCGAGGTGCTGGTGCCGATGCCGGCCGACGCCCCCGCCATCGTCATCACCCAGCACATGCCGCCAGGCTTCACCACCAGCTTCGCGGCCCGGCTCAACACCCTGTGCCGCATCAGCGTGGCCGAGGCGCGCCACGGCGAGCGCATCTTGCCCGGCCACGCCTACCTGGCTCCCGGCGGGCATCACCTGCGCATCGAGCGCAGCGGCTCCAATTACGTGGCGGTGGTCGAAGACACCGAGCCGGTGAACCGGCACAAGCCCTCGGTGGAAGTGCTTTTCCGCTCCGCCGCCCGGGTCATCGGCCCCAACGCGATCGGCGTGATGCTCACCGGGATGGGCGCGGACGGCGCGCAGGCGATGCGCGAAATGAAAGACGCCGGCAGCCACAACTACGTGCAGGACGAGGCCACCTGCGTGGTCTTCGGCATGCCCCGCACAGCCATCCAGGCTGGCGCTGCCCACGAAGTTCTCCCCCTGAACCAGATCGCGCCGGCGCTGCTCGCGCGTCTCGCCACTTCGCCCGCTGGCGTGCGCCATCGCATCTGACGAACGCGCTCCATCGCCCCACGTCTTTGAAAGCCATCCCATGATCCACCGCCGCACCCTCCACAAACTCCTGATCCTTGGCGTCCTGGCCATGACTGCGCAAGCGCAGGCGCAAGCGCTGGAAGCACCGAAGGAGCGCGTGGTACTCACCATCTCCGGCAAGATCGGCGTCAAAAATGCGGGCGAAACAGCCCGTTTCGATTTGAAGATGCTGGCGGCCCTGCCGCAGCACAGCTTCACCACCAACACCCCTTGGTACGACCGCCCGGTGAAGTTCACCGGGCCGCTCTTGGCCGATGTGCTGGCTGCGGTGAAAGCCAGCGGCAGCACCGTGAGTGCCGTGGCCATCAACGACTATGCCATCCAGATCCCGGTCGCCGACACCAAGCAACACAAGGTGATCGTGGCGCGCCTGCTCGACGACAAGCCGATGGCGGTGCGCGAAAAAGGACCCCTGTTTGTGGTCTACCCGTTTGATGACAGCGCAACGCTTCGGTCTTCCGTGTATTACGAGCGTTCCATCTGGCAGCTCAAGGCGCTGGAGATCCGGTGAAGGCACCCTCACCGTTTTTTTCGGCCAACCTGTCGCGCTGGGAGTGGCGCCAGTGGCTGGTGGTGATCGGCACCCTGCTGGCCGTCACACTCACGCCGCTGGGCTGGATCCAGTGGCAGCAGGCCAAGCTGCTGGACGACGTGTCGACAAATCAGGTCGACTCCATCATGTGGCAGGCCTACCAGCTCGAGCGCGAGCTCTCGCGGCTCGATCAGGCCATCACGCAAGCGCAGCTCGATCCCGCCGCGGCCGATCCCTACGAGCTACAGGCGCGGTACGAGGTCTACCTGAGCCGTATCAACCTGCTCACGGGCGTGCCGCGGCGCGATCTGCTGGAATCTTCCGCCAGCTACGCCACCGCCACCGAAGACATGCAACGCTTCAGTGCGATCGCCGATCCTCTGTTTGCCGAACCCGAGAAGCTGCTGGCCTCGCCAGCGCAACTGGCGCAACTCGACGAGCAAATCCGCGCCATGCTGCCCGGGCTGTCCGAGCTCACCCGCGAAGCCAACCGGGCAGGCGCGCGCTTTCTCGACCAGCGCAACACGCAGCTGCAAAAGCAGGGTGTGCTGGTGATTTCGCTGGCCGGGGTGCAGGCGGCGGCCATGCTGCTGTTTGTCGGCCTGCTGGTGTTGCACATCCGCCGCCAGGCCCGCCGCTACGTAGAGCTCAAGACGCTGAGCAGGGAACTCGCCGTGGCCCGGGATCAGGCCGAGGCCGCCAACCACGGCAAGACCATCTTCCTGGCCAACATGAGCCACGAAATCCGCACCCCGTTTCAGGGCCTGCTGGGCATGCTGACCCTGCTCGATGAGCCCAACCTGAGCGGGCGCCAGCGCGACTACCTGCAGACCGCACGCGACTCGGCCATGCATTTGCTCGGCGTGCTCAACGACATCCTCGACGTCTCGACCATGGAGTCGGGCACGCTCAAGCTGTCCGTATCGCCGGTACCGCTGCACAACGTGATGCAGGAGGTGGACGATTTGATGCAGGTGGCCGCGCGCGACAAGGGGCTGGAACTGCGCGTCGAGGCCGCCCGCGACCTGCCCGAGTGGGTCATGGCAGATGCCACCCGGGTGCGCCAGATTCTCTACAACCTGATCAACAACGCGGTCAAATTCACGCCTGAAGGCTCGGTGAGCGCCAGCATTGCGCGCGGCGAGCCCGGGCAGCCTTCGATTGTGATGACGGTGAGCGACACCGGTGTCGGCATGGACACCGAGACGACTCGAAACCTCTTCACCCGCTTCTACCAGGCCGACAACTCGCTGCGCCGGCGCATCGGCGGCGCCGGGCTGGGGCTGGAGATTTCGCGCAACCTGGCCCGCATGATGGGCGGCGACATCCGGGTAACGAGCCACCCAGGCGAGGGCTCGGTGTTCACCGTCACCCTTGATCTGGCTGAGACCGCGGCGCCCGAAGCGCTGCACAGCGCGGGCATGGCGCTGGGAGACAGCCGAAGTCTGCGCGTGCTGGTGGCAGAAGACCATCCGATCAACCTCAAGTACATGAGCATCCTGCTGGACAAGATGGGACACCAAGCGGTCTTCTGCGAAAACGGGCAGGAGGCGCTGCAACTGCTGGAGCGCCAGCCGTTTGACGTGGTGCTGCTGGACTACCACATGCCGGTGCTGGACGGCCTGGCGACCACCGAGGCCATCCGCCAGCTTGACGGCGATACGGCGCAGATTCCGGTGATTCTCGTCACCGCCGATGTGGTCAACGACACCCGCAAGCGCGCTCAGGAAGTGGGCGTCAGCGCCTTCGCCAGCAAGCCACTGCAAGGCGAGGACCTGCGGCGCGCAATGCGCCAGTGCGGGCTGCTTGAACTGGGCAGCGCTGCAGACCCCGAAAAGCCGGTGACACATCCCGCCGCTGTGTCACCACCCAAGCGGTCCGATCCGGTCAGCACGCCCCAGCCTCGGCGAGAGGACGTGATTGACGACGCCTCTTACAGCGAAGTGCGAGACATGATGCCCGACGCCTCCATGCACGAAATGCTCGACACCCTGTTTGCACCACCCGATGGCACGGTACCCCAACTGCTGGCCGCACTGGCCAGCGGCGATCGCGCAGAGATTCACTACAAAGCCCATACCCTCAAGGGCACAGCGATGCTGCTGGGCTTTCGGGCCATGGTCAAAACCGCTGCCCGCATCGAACATCTGAGCACCGACAGTGAGGGCCCGCGCCTCCCCGCCGCGCTGGGTGAGCAACTGGTGCGCGACATGGAGGCGACGCAGCAAGCCTTGTGCGAAGCAGTGGAAATGCCAGCGACCTGATCGGTCGCTGGCACCCCAGGCCGATCTGGTGTGACGCCGTCCTTGGCAACAAAAGGCCCCGAGCCAACACCGGCGCAGCGGCTTTTTTTACAGGCCCGTTTTTCTGTGCGGCCGGCGCACGCCGGTTTGCCTGCAAAGAGAGCAAGGATGTGATGCCTCAGCTCGTGCTTCCAAGCGGCAAGGCCGAGCAACGCCGTCGTCGCTTGGACGGCGCCTGGGTATCAGACGCGTCGGCTGATCAACACACCCGCCTCCAGCGGCGCGAGGCTGCTGTTGCCGCGCTCGTCGTAGGCCACGACCTCCTGGGGCGCAGAAAAATCGGCACGCGTGCGGGTGGAGCGCGCATCTTCTGGCATCACCGGCCAGGGCAGCGCGAGTTGCTCCACCGGCTGGCGGCCGGACGCGGCCGGACTCGCATTGGCACGATTCACCGCCGCGCCTTCCTCCAGGCCCAGCACCCGCTCAACCACCGCCGCGCTGGCCTTCCAAACGTTGGCCAGCAGATCCAGGCGTTGCGCGCGCCGCGCGGCCTCGGCCGCTTGCTCCGCCGCCACCTGCTTCGCGTCTTGTTCGGCGTCCCGTCGCACCAGCATGTCGCCTGCATCGCCGCGCTCGCTACCGGTTCGGCCTGTCGCGCTGCGCCCGCCATCGCCTGGCGCGTCGCGCCCGGGACGGGCGACCTCTCGCAGGTCAGCGCGGCGATCGGCGCGCGCGCCCCGCATGTCCTGCTCTCGGCCAGCACCCGGCTGCCCATTGCGAGCGCTTTCTTGCAGCGGCCGGATGGCGGCCACGGCGGCCACTGGCGCGGTGGGACCGCTGGCTGGCGGCGACCAAGCGGCCGGGTTCGGCTGGGCGATGTTGATCATGAGAAACCCCTTTTTCACAGGCCCCGGACAAGTGGAATCCGGGAGCTCCTACGGGATTTCGACCACTTAAACGTCGACTTGAGGGGTTTTTTGCGCTTTGTTCCAGCGTTTGAAGCGCAAAGGCCGTGGCGAGTGCTCTCAGCGTCTCAGGCGCTGAGCTCGCGCTCGTGCATCCAGGCGGCGTGTTTGGGCGCGCGCTTGGTCTGGGACCATTCTTCGAGCATCTTCCACTTCACCTCATCGAGTTGTTTCATCATCTCGGGCGAACCGGTGTTGGCGGCCAGTTCCAGGCGGTGGCCGTTGGGATCGAAGAAATAGATGCTCTTGAAAATGGTGTGGTTGGTCACGCCGATCACAGGAATCCCAGCCGCCTCCAGCCGGGCTTTCGCGGTTTCCAGCACCTCCACCGACTCGACCTCCAGCGCAATGTGCTGCACCCACTCGGGCGTGTTCGAGTCGCGGCCCATCTCGGGCGAATTCGGCAACTCGAAGAACGCCAACACGTTGCCGCCGCCCGCGTCCATGAACACATGCATGTAGGGATCGGGCGCGTGCGTGGAGGGCACGTGGTCTTCGGCGATCGCGAGCACGAAGTCCATGTCGAGGTGCTTGCGATACCACTCGACGGTTTCTTTGGCGTCGTGGCAACGGTAGGCGACATGGTGGATTTTGCGGATGTTGAGCATGGAAGTCTCCTGGAACGGGGATGAGGATCAGACACCCTGGCGTGCGATGGCCAAGGCTTGTTTCAGGGCGGCGATGTCGCCCACCTGGTTGGCCAGCAAGAGGATCAGCTTGGCGTTGAGCAGCTGGCTCTGCTCGTCGCTGAGGTCTCGGTGGGTTTCGATCAGAGCCTCGTAGAAATCGTCGCCGGGTGTGAAGTCGCGGAAGTAGCGCTGGCCGGGTTCGGCCAGGTTGGGCTGGAGTTGCAAGGGCATGGGATGCTCCGGGTTCAGACAGAGGCCGATTCGGTGAAAGCGTTGGTGGCCGGGCGATGGGCGGCCACGGCAGGCAGCTCGTGGCCGGTCGCGCGGCGCAAAGCAGCCTGCAGGCGAGCGGCGTCGAGCACCCGCCAGCGCGCAGCCACATGCTGGTCGGGGCGGATCAGGTAAGCGCTGCCGGGGCGCGCGTCAAGCCGCTGGGCCATCAACCCATCGCGGTCGTGCAGCGTGGTCATGCCGGCGGGGGCTGCGCCGCCGTGCGCCGTGACCCAGACCACCTGCACCGGAATCGACTGTGCGGCCAGCGTGGCGCTCTGACCGTGCAGCGCCGTCTGGACGCCATCGAGCCCATCGACCCGGTCGATAAAAGCCAGCAACACAAAGCGGTGGCCCAGCTGATCGAGCAGCCAGGCGTCTTGCCCGGCCACGCGCACCGGCGCGTCGTCCAGCGGCGCGCCGGGCACCATGTCGCCCGCGAAGGCATCGGCATCGGGCGTGTTGAGCGCAGATTGCACCAGATACGACGGCACGCTGAGGCGGCCCGAGTTGACCAGCTTGCGGGCAAACGGCTGGCTGCGCGCCAGCTCCAGCGCAGCGTTGCGAAACAGCTTGCTGACCGCGCTCTTGGGCGTGATGAAGTCGGTGGAGCGGGTGGAGTTGCGGATGTTTTCGTCGGCCGCATAAACGCGGTCGGTGTCATAGGTATCGAGCAGCGCGGCGCTCGCCAAGCCCTTGATGACCAGCGCCAGCTTCCACACCAGGTCGTCGGCGTCCTGAAAACCCGAGTTGGCACCGCGTGCGCCAAACGGCGACACCTGGTGCGCCGCGTCCCCGGCGAACAGCAGATGGCCGTGGCGGAACTGCTTCATGCGCCGGCACTGAAAGGTGTAGATGCTGGCCCATTCGAGCTCGAACTCGCGCTCGTCACCCAGCATGGCTTTGACGCGCGGCAAGATGTTTTCGGGCTTCTTCTCTTCTTCCGGGTCGGCGTCCCAGCCGAGCTGGAAGTCGATGCGCCAGACGTTGTCGCTCTGCTTGTGCAGCAGCACACTTTGGTTGGGGTGGAACGGCGGGTCGAACCAGAACCAGCGCTCGGCCGGGAACTCGGCCTTCATGACCACGTCGGCGATCAGGAAGCGGTCTTTGAACACAAGGCCTTCGATATCCAGCCCGAGCTGTCGGCGCACGTTGGACCGCGCGCCATCGGCCACGATCAACCTGTCGGCCTCGATCTCGAGCGCACCGTCGGGCGTCTCCAGGCTCACCCGCGCACCGTCCTCCAGCGGCGTCACGCTCGCCACCTTGTATCGCCAGCGCAGGTCCACACCGAGCGCCTCGGCGCGCCGCACCAGCGCCTCTTCCAGGTGGTACTGCTGCAGGTTGATCATGCCGGGGCGCTTGTGGCCGGTATCGGGCACGAGGTCAAACCGGTAGACCTCTTCCTCGCGCAAAAAGGTACGGCCCACATTCCAGCTCACGCCCTTGGCCACCACGCCATCGCCAACACCAAGCCGGTCCAGGATCTCCAGCGATCGCTTGGCGTAACAGACGGCGCGCGAACCGAAAGAAACACTGTCGTCTTCGTCGAACACGATCACTTCCAGGCCCTGCAAGCGCGCGTCGATCGCGGCGGCCAGACCCACCGGCCCAGCGCCGATGATGACGAGTGGGTGGCGCTGCGGCGCCTCGGTCATGAGATCGTGGGGCGCTCGGTAGGGAAAGGTGGGGTAGGCGTAAGTGGCCATGCGACTCGCGGTTTCTGTGGGCTGAGCAGCACCGGGCAGCGGTGCTGGTGACGGTGTGGGGGAGGAAAACGGCGGGCCAGGTATCGCCTGCAAGGCCTGCCTCGCACTGTAATCCATAATTTCGCATCCGTAAACACGTTTCTCTAAACGTAATCTATGGTGCAGCGAAATGGTGACCAGAAGCAGCAGATTTGACAACGCGCTGGCGAAAAAAAGCCAGACCGGTTATGGGTCTGGCGGGGCGCAATTTTCCAACGCAGATCAAGGTTCTCCGGGTTCGGGCAGCGGTTTGACCAGCGTCACCGGCACCGGCGAGATCTCCACCAGCTGCTGCGATACCGAGCCGAGCATCGCAGCCCGCAGACCAGCGCCGTGGGTGGCCATGATCACCGCGTCACAGGCCTGGCGCTCGATCACGTCCACCAGCATCTGGGCCGGGTCGCCGGTCATCACCTCTTGCGTCACCTGCTGGCTTGCGGCTTGCAGCATTTGCACGGCAGGGCGCATCAGGTCGTGACCCGCTGCCTGGTTGACCTGCTCCAGCACGGTCGGGTCGTGCGCCACCACCAGCTCATACAAATTGGCGGTGGCTTGCACATTGGCCACCACAAAACGCGCCTTCAAACCGGCGGCGACCAGAAACAGCGCATGGTGCACCGCGCGCATGGCGTGGGGAGAACCGTCGACGGGAATGAGAATTTTCAGCATGCAGGTCCTTGGAAACGGGTCAGCGGACGCACAAACCGCCACCGGCTGTGCCTGGGATCCATTGTGGCACCGGCTCAGCCAAGCAAATGCCTGGTCACGACTGCATCAGCCGCTTGGACCTGGCCACCGACATCAGAATACCCAGGCCCACGCCCATGGTGACCATCGCGGTGCCGCCGTAGCTCACGAACGGCAGCGGCACGCCCACCACCGGCAAGATGCCGCTGACCATGCCCATGTTGACGAAGGCGTAAACAAAGATATTGAGCGTGACCGCGCCCGCCAGCAGGCGGGTGAACAGCGTGGGCGCATCCAGCGCGATCATCAGCCCGCGCATCACCAGGAACAGGATCGCGACCATCAGACCGATCACGCCGAGCAGGCCAAACTCTTCGGAGAAGGCGGCAAAGATGAAATCGGTGGTGCGCTCGGGGATGAACTCCAGGTGGGTCTGTGTGCCCTGCATGAAGCCCTTGCCCCAAATGCCACCTGAGCCGATCGCGATCATGCCCTGGATGATGTGAAACCCCTTGCCCAGCGGGTCCTTGGACGGGTCAAGCAGGGTGCAGACGCGCTGGCGCTGGTACTCGTGCAGCACACGCCAGTCCACATCGGGTGCACACCAGCTCGGCTCCATCACGATCAGCACCACAATGCCGATCGCGCCCACCAACACAGGCGGGATGATGATCTTCCAGCTCAGACCTGCAAAGAAAATCACAAACAGGCCTGAGGCCACCACCAGCAGCGTGGTGCCCAGATCGGGCTGCTTGAGGATCAGCGCAGCTGGAACCGCCAGCAGCAGCAGGGCCATTGCGAAGTCGAGCGAGTTGAGTTGCCCCTCGCGGCGCTGGAACCACCAGGCCAGCATCAGCGGCATGGCGATCTTCATCAGCTCGCTGGGCTGGATGACCATGCCCACATCGAGCCAGCGCTGCGAGCCCTTGCGCTCGATACCAAAAAACTCCACCCCAAAAAGCAACACGACGCCCAGCATGTAGGCAGGCAAGGCAAAGGTCATGAGCCGCTGCGGTGGCACCTGAGCAACGAGAAACATCACCCCAGCGGCCAGCAGCATGTTGCGACCATGGTCAGAAAAACGAGCGCCGTGATCAAAGCCGACCGAATACATCGTCAGCAGGCCAATCATCGCCAGCATCAAGATGGCCGCGAACAGCGGCCCATCGAAGCCCTGGAAGATGGGGGCGATGCGCTGCAAGGGACTGGTTTTATCAAAGCTGACGGCCATGCGCCATTATCCTTCTCACCATGCCGTATCCTGCTCGCCCCAGCACCACCCACCTGCTCTATCTCCACGGTTTTCGCTCTTCACCGCGGTCGATGAAGGCGCAGCAAGTCGCGGCGCGGGTGCAGGCGCAACACCCGTCGGTGCTCTGGTGGTGTCCGCAGCTGCCGCCCTCGCCCGCCGAGGCCATCGCCATGCTTCAGCAGGGCGTCGCCGACTGGCCGAGCGAGCGCGCGGTGGTGGTGGGCTCGTCGCTGGGCGGGTTTTATGCGCGCTGGCTGAGTCTGCACATGGGGAACCGCGCGGCGTTGTTGAACCCGGCAGTGCATCCTGCTCGCGATCTGCAGCGCCACATTGGCGAGCAAGTCAGCTGGCACGATCCCGCTGAGCGCTTTTTCTTTAACCCAGAGTGTGTGACCCAGTTGCAGGTGATGGAGACCGAGATCGCTCGGTGGGCAGCATTGACGCAACCCAGCGCCGAAACCATGTTTGCCATCGTCGCGCAAGGCGACGAGGTGTTGGACTGGCGGGAAATGGTGGGCTTCTGCGCGGGCGGGAAAATCCGGTTGCTGCCCACGAGCGACCATGCGATCACCGATTTCGACCAGCACATCGACGCCCTGTTCGACTTCCTCGCTTTGTCGGCCTGAGCGGAACCTGTACCTGATCGTGGCCGTGCGTTCAAGGGATTCAGGTTGGCGTAGCGATCGCCTGTCACCGGTAGCCCGATGGTCTTGAGCGTTCACGAACAGCGCGAAGCCGCAGCCGCGCCGCCGGAACTTTTGGCGCACGATGAACCTGCTGGCACCAGATCCGTTTTCGAGGTAGCAAGGTCACTGCTGTTGCATAGGGGTCCATCACCCAACGCCGCGCTGGGCGCTCAACTGACGAATCAGGCGGTGCCGCCCACCGTCAAACCGTCGATACGCAGCGTGGGCTGGCCCACGCCCACTGGCACGCTCTGGCCCTCTTTGCCGCAGGTGCCCACACCGCTGTCGAGCTTCATGTCGTTGCCGATCATGCTGACCCGGGTGAGTGCATCTGGCCCATTGCCCACCAGGGTGGCACCTTTCACCGGGTACTGGATTTTTCCGTCTTCCACCCAGTAAGCCTGGCTGGCCGAGAACACAAACTTGCCGCTGGTGATGTCGACTTGGCCGCCGCCGAAGTTGGTGGCGTAAAGGCCCTTCTTGATGCTGGCGACGATCTCGTCGGGGCTTTTGTCGCCACCGAGCATGTAGGTGTTGGTCATGCGCGGCATCGGCACATGGGCGTAGCTTTCGCGCCGCCCGTTGCCGGTGGGCTTGACGCCCATCAGCCGCGCATTCATCGAGTCCTGGATGTAGCCCCGCAAGATGCCATCTTCGATCAGCACATTTTTCTGCGAAGCATGGCCCTCGTCGTCCACGTTGAGCGAGCCGCGGCGGTCGGCGATGGTGCCGTCATCCAGCACCGTCACGCCTTTGGCCGCCACCCGCTTGCCGATCTTGCCGGCAAACGCGCTGGAACCCTTGCGGTTGAAGTCGCCTTCCAGGCCGTGGCCCACCGCCTCGTGCAGCAAGATGCCAGGCCAGCCGGAGCCGAGCACCACCACCATTTCGCCAGCCGGCGCTGGGCGTGCATCCAGGTTGGTCAGCGCATTGGCCACCGCCTCGTCGACATAGGTCTGCACCATCGCGTCGTCGAAATAGGCGAGGCCAAAGCGCCCGCCACCGCCGGATGAGCCGACCTCGCGGCGGCCCTTCTGCTCGGCGATCACGGTGACCGAGAGGCGGATCATCGGACGCACATCGGCCGCCAGCGTCCCGTCGGCGCGCGCCACCAGCACCACGTCGTGCTCTGCGGCCAGCCCCGCCATCACCTGAACCACACGCGGGTCTTTGGCTTTGGCGAGCTTCTCCACCTTTCCCAGCAGCGCGACCTTGGCGGTGCTGTCCAGGGTGGCGATCGGGTCGAGGCCGGGGTAGAGCGAGCGCGATTTGGCGATCTTGGTTGCGGGTGTGCGCTTTACGCGCCGGTTGAGGCCTTGGCCGGAGATGGTGCGCACGGTGTGAGCTGCGTCGATCAGCGAGTCCCAGGACAAGTCGTCAGAGTAGGCAAACGCGGTTTTTTCGCCACTGACCGCGCGCACACCCACCCCCTGGTCGATGCTGAAACTGCCGGTCTTGACGATGCCCTCCTCCAGGCTCCAGCCCTCGCTGCGGGTGGTCTGGAAATAGAGGTCGGCGTCGTCAACGCCGTGCGACATGATTTCGCCCAAAGCGCGCTGCAGGTGAGCAGGCGTCAAGCCAAACGGATCGAGCAACAGAGCCTGGGCGTTGGCGAGGCGGGCGATGGTGGGTTCACGAGAGATCATCAGGAGATTGTAGGCAGGCTGAATTGCCTGCGCTGGCGCCGCAGTCTTCGGCACCCGGGCACAGATGGGTGGTTGCGGCGAGGGCGGCTGGCCGAGAGGCGCTCGGCTCTCAACCACGCACCAAGGTCTGGAGTTCACCCGAATCGATCAGCCGTTGCAGGTCCTCCGCCCCGCCCACCAACACACCGCGCACAAACACCATTGGGAAAGTGGGCCAGCCGGTCCACATCTTGAGCGCATTGCGTGTGCGCCACGCCGACGCATAGCCGCCATAGCCCAGGTATTCGTGGGGCACGCCGGCTTTGTTCAGCGCCTTGCGGGCCTTGGCTACAAATGGGTTGCGCGCCATGCCGAGTACCACCACCGCATGCCGCGCCACAGCCGCCTGCACCTCGTCGAGCACCTCGCGGTGCAGACCGGCAATCTTTTGCTGAATGGCGGGGTGGATGGCGGCTTCGTCGAGCGTGGGGCGTGGCATGGCGGGCAGTGTTGTTTGTGTTGGGACGTGCCGGGAGCCTACGCCAAATGCTGGCGCTGGACCGGGCAAAAGGCTGGACGCTGAACAAGGAAGCCTTTTTCGCCGCCTGCCTGCAGGCAGCCCGAGCGAACGCAGCACTCACACCGGTGACGTAGGACACCACCGACCAGCCGGGGCGCCGTTCGCTGATGGCGACGCGCCAAGCCTGTTCGCACAATGGTCTTCATGGGCAATGACCAATCGGCCTGTGTCCATCACAACCCCGACTTCCCCCTTCCAAGGAGACCTTTCATGATCACCCTGCGCAACCTCTCGACTCTCGTGGCCACCGGCGCCCTCGCCATCAGCTTGGTGGGCTGCGGTAGCATGTCTTCACGCGACCGCAGCACCGCCGTGGGTGCGGGCGTTGGCGCACTTGGCGGTGCCGTGCTCGGGGGCACGGCGGCCACGATTGGCGGCGCGGCGGTGGGTGCTGTGATCGGCAACCAGGTGGGCAAAGACGACAAGTGAGGCAGATGGGTGGGACAAAGTACCACCCGTCGTTCGTCCTTTTCCTGAGCAAATTCAGTCGAACGCATGAAATGTGCCCAACTTGAAGCTGGAGCGGAACCAAGGTTATTGGCACTCACTCATAGAGAGTGCTAATATTTATCTGAGACCCACTTTAGGAGGAGTCACTGCATGTCCACAACACTTGCCATCAACGCCCTGCCTTGCGCTACGCGAGCGGTCGCCACCCCGTGGGCGAGCCGCTCGCTGACCCTGCCGCCGCTAGGCAACCTTGACGCCTACATTTCCGCCGTCAACCGCATGCCGATGCTGACGCTGGAAGAAGAGCAAAGCGCCGCGCGCCGCCTGCGCGATGACAACGACATCGACGCCGCCGGCCAGCTGGTTTTGTCGCACCTGCGGCTGGTTGTGTCGATTGCACGCCAGTACCTGGGTTACGGCCTGCCCCACGGCGACCTGATCCAGGAAGGCAATGTGGGCCTGATGAAAGCCGTCAAGCGCTTCGATCCCGAGCAGGGCGTGCGCCTGGTGAGCTACGCCATGCACTGGATCAAGGCCGAAATTCACGAGTACGTGCTGAAAAACTGGCGCATGGTCAAGGTGGCCACCACCAAGGCACAACGCAAGCTGTTTTTCAACCTGCGCTCGCGCAAGCAAGCCTTCCGCGCCGAAGCGCTGGACGGCGACACCCACCGCGACGCGCTGTCGGACGGCGAGGTGGACGTGATGGCGCGCGAGCTCCGGGTGAAGCCCGAAGAAGTGCGGGAAATGGAAACCCGGCTTTCGGGCGGTGACGTGGTGCTGGATCCGGCACCAGATGATGACGGCGAGAACGCCTACGGCCCCATCGCCTATTTGGCCGACTTGGACCACGAACCGACCGCCATGCTGGAAAGTGCCGAGCGAGATGCCTTGGCCACCGAAGGCGTTGCCCGCGCCATGAACGAACTCGACGACCGCTCACGCCGCATCGTCACCGAGCGCTGGCTCAAGGTGAACGACGACGGAAAAGGCGGCATGACGCTGCACGAGCTGGCAGCCGAGTACGGCGTAAGCGCAGAACGCGTGCGCCAGATTGAGGTGGCGGCGATGAAGAAGATGCGCAAGGCGCTGGTGCCGGTCTGAACCCGCACCGCGCTGGCAGGACAACGGCTCCCTCGGGAGCCGTTTTTCATGATTGCTCGGTGACTGATCG
>JBBSDB010000026.1:0-20442 GCA_038249735.1 Burkholderiales bacterium | reverse complement strand
GCGCCCCGATACCCCCGCCACAATCCCGCACATCGCCCGCTCCTTGAAATGGTCTGGGCGGCAGTGTATCGGTGTCACTTAAAAATTAACGGTCACATTCGGCCAATATCTGACGAATAATTCCACAGCCAGAATCCAACCGAGAAATCGTTCAAAATCTGCTGCTATATGGAAGAAATCGGTCTCGATAAAGCGGACCTGCGGCTGCTCAACCTGCTGCAGGACGACGCCTCACGCAGCAACCAGGCGCTGGCCGAGCTGGCCCATCTCTCGCCGCCGACCAGCCTGCGGCGGGTGAAGCGGCTGCGTGCGCTGGGCGTGATCGAGCGCGAGGTGGCGATCCTGCAGCCCGATCGCCTGGCACCGCTGATCGGTCATGGCCTCACCGCCTTGGTAGAGATCACGCTGGAGCGCCAGGGCGCCGAGCAGCTCGACGCCTTTGAGGCGCGGGTGCTGCCCGAGCCGGCGGTGCAGCAGTGTTACCGGGTGAGCCCCGGGCCCGACTTCGTGCTGGTGGTGTTCTGCCCCGACATGCCGGCCTACCTGGCGCTGGCGCAGCGCCTGTTCACCAGCGACGCGAACGTGCGAAACATCAAAGCATTTTTCAGCGTCAAGCGCGCCAAGTTCGACCCGCGTGTGCCGCTGCCTGCGGCGCGGTGAAATGCCAGCAATGGTGATGGAAACTGCACACAAAGGCCTGCGCTGAGGCCTTCCGGCGGTCGCCGCACACCGCCAAACGGAGAGCGTCGCCCTAAAATGTCGCAGTCAGTTACAAACCATCTCATGACCGGAGAAGTTGCCATGTCACCGCTGTGGATCGCCATCATCATTGGCCTGGTGTTGCTGGGCACGGGCGTTGGCGCGTGGTTCTACACCCGCAAGCCCAGCTCCGGCCTCAACGACCGCTACACCGCCGAACCTTTGATCGTGCGCGAGCAAGTGGCCATGCTCGACTACCTGATCAAGACCTTCCCCGGGCAGGTGGTGGTGCCCAATGTGCCGTTGCGCAACATGCTCAGCGTCCGGCGCGCGGCCAACCGCCGGCGCGCCGAGGAACGCCTGAACAACCAAAAGGTGGATTTCGTGGTGTGTGGCGAAGACGGCAGGCCACTGTTTGCGTTCGATCTGGAGCAATACCACCTGAGCGATGCCAAAACCAAGGCGCATCAAGCCAAGGTCAAGAACCGGCTCCTCAAGACCGCTGGCGTGCGGCTGGTGTATGTGAAAGCCAGCATCAACCGCATGCCCTCACCCGACGACTTCCGGGAGCAACTCAACCTGGCCGCGTTGCCACGCCCCGAGCTCAACCGCCGCGCCACCGACCGCGAGCCCACCAGCGTGCGAGAGCAACTGGAATCGCATTTCTCGGAATTCGATCAGACCCATTCGCCCTCGTCCTTCAAGGAGTCTGAGGTCATGGGCATCAGCGGCTTGGCCGAGCTTGACGAAATGCTGGGCCGCCCGGGCAGCCGCCGGGTGCGTGGGGATCGCAGCGGCCCCGACTCGCTGCAGTCGGGCCACAGCGGTTTTGACGGCGGTACGTCCGACGTACGCGGCGGTTGAGCCTACCCGCACCCGTGAGCGGGACACAGCAAAAAGCCGACCTTGGGCCGGCTTTTTTGTGTCTGCATCAGAGCAGGCCGCACCTCAAGCCGGCTTTTTCTTCACCGGTCGGCTCCAGTTGGCCAGGTTCACCTGCTTGCCCCGCGCCACAGACAACGCGCCGGGCGGCGTGCTTTTGCTGATGGTCGATCCGGCGCCCACGGTACCACCTGCGCCGATCGTGACCGGCGCCACCAGCACGCAGTTGCTGCCCACGTGCACATCGGCCTCGATCACGGTTCGGTGCTTGTTGGCGCCGTCGTAGTTGGCGGTGATGCTGCCCGCACCAAAGTTCACCCGTTCGCCCACGTCGGCATCGCCCAGGTAGGCCAGGTGGTTGGCCTTGGCGCCGGCGGCCAGCGTTGAGTTCTTCACCTCCACGAAGTTGCCGATGTGCACCTCCGCGCCCAGCACAGCGCCCGGTCGCAGCCGGGCAAACGGCCCAATCTCGGCGCGCGGGCCCACCGTCACACCGGCTTGCTCGCCCTGGATGTGGGTGAAGGCCTGCAACGTGGCGCCGGCTTCAATGCGGGCGTTGGCGATCACGCAGTTCGGCCCAATGCGCACGCCATCGCCCAGCACCACCTGACCTTCAAACACGCAGTTCACGTCGATCTCCACATCGGCACCACACACCAAAGAGCCGCGCACATCCAGGCGCGCCGGATCGGCCAGGCGCACGCCCTGCTCCATCAGCGCCTGCGCCACCCGCCTCTGGTAAGCGCGCTCCAGCTCAGCCAGCTGCACGGGGCTGTTGACGCCGGCCACCTGCACCGCGTCGGCAATGCGGTGCGCCTGCACTGGGGCGCCATCGGCCACCGCAAACTTCACCACGTCGGTCAGGTAGTACTCGCCCTGGGCGTTCTGGTTGTCCAGCCGCGCCAGCCAGGCACGCAGCAGCCGCGTGGGCACGGCCATGATGCCGCTGTAAATCTCGGTGATGGCGCGCTGCTCAGGCGTGGCGTCTTTCTGCTCCACGATCGCCAGCACCTGGCCACCGTCTTCACCGGCACCGCCGCGCACGATGCGGCCGTAGCCGCTCGGGTCGGCCACGTCCAGCGTCAGCAGCGCCAGCCGCTCGCCCGCGCTCAGATCGAGCAGCGCCTGCAGCGTCTCGGGGCGGGTGAGCGGCACGTCGCCCGAAAGCACCAGCGTCACGCCATCGTCGGCCAGTACCGGCAGCGCCTGTTGTACCGCGTGGCCAGTCCCCAGCTGCGGCTCCTGGCGCACGTATCTCAGCGTCACGCCCGCCGGAGCGCACAACCCTGCCTCGACTGCTTCAGCGCCGTGGCCGGTGATCACCACCACCGAGCGCGCCGATACCCCAGCGGCGGTGTCGATCACATGCTGGGCCAGCGCGCGCCCGGCCAATCGATGCAACACTTTCGGTTTTGCGCTTTTCATGCGCGTGCCCTTGCCCGCCGCCATCACCACCACATCCACCGGGAACGCCGCCATGCCAACCTTTTCTGGGACCGCTACCGGCCCGCGTTTTGAACTGGGCCGAATTATCGCGCGCGCCCTTTTGCTGGCCGCGCTCGCGCTGCTGCTCGGCGCCTGCAGCGCCACCCGCGTGGCCTACAACCAGGCGCCCAACTTCGCCTTCTGGTGGCTCGACGACTATGTCGACTTCGCCGAAGAGCAGTCGCCCCAGGCCCGCGCCGACCTCGACCGCTTCTTCGTCTGGCACCGCGGCGCCGAGCTGCCGCTTTACGCGCAGCGCCTGGCCCAGTGGCAGGCGCTGGCGCAAAAAGACATCACCGCCGAGCAGGCCTGCCGCGAGTTTGAAGCCGTGCGCGGCAGCTTCCAGCGCATGAGCGATCGCGGCGCGGTGCCGCTGGCCACACTCGCGTTGCAGCTCACCCCCGGGCAGCTCGACCACATGAAACGCCACCAGACCAAAGGCGATGAAAAGTTCGAGAAAGACTTTCTGCGGGGCAACCCGGCGCAGCGCGTGGAACGCCGGCTGGAGCGCGCCATCGACCGCTACGAAACGCTTTACGGCACGCTCACCGAGGCCCAGCGCCTGCAACTCGGCGCCGTGCTGCAGCAATCGGCCTGGGACCCACAGCGCACCCAGGCCGAGCGCCAGCGCCGCCAGGCTTCCATGTTGCAGACCATCCGCGAGGTGCAGGCCAGCCACGCCGCCGCGTTTGCCGCCAGCGGCGCGCGCACCCCGCCACCCGAAGCCGTGGCCGCGCTGCGCGGCTGGTCGGAGCGGCTGGTGAACTCCCCCACGCCCGGCTACGCCGCTTACAGCGCCGCGCTGGTGAAAAACGGCTGCAGCCAGTTCGCCATCCTGCACAACAGCACCAGCCCCGAACAGCGCGCCCACGCCGTGGGCGTGCTCAAGGGCTATGAGGAAGACATGCGGGCGCTGGCGGCGCAGGATTGAGGCGCGGGCGGGGGTTGTAAACCGCCTCTCAAAGGTCGTAAGATATCAGCACCTTTGCAGGACGCCACCATGCCCAACCAATCCGTGAAGATCGACGACGCCACCCAGCAGCGGCTGCGCGCACTGGCCGAGCGCCAGGGCATCACACCCCATGCGCTCATGGTGCGCGCCATCGGCAGCGAGCTGGACCGGCTGGACGCCGAAACCAGTTTTGTCGCCCGCGCCGAGCAGGCGCTGGCCCGGGCCGTGGCTGGCGGCCCGGTGTACGACGGCCCGGCCTATGCGGCCCATCTGCTGCAAAAAGTGCGAGCCGCCCACCAGGCCAGAGCCACCCCAGCGCACAGGCCCGCCGCCACCACTCTGGCGGCGGTCGGCAAAACAGCCAAGCCCCGCGCCTGATCCTGATCAGCAACGCCGCCGAACCGCAGGTCCGACATGACCCGCTGGCTGCTCACGCAAGACGCTGCAGACGACCTCGAGCGCCTGACCGATTTCCTGATGCAAAGCGCGCCCGAAGCCGCCGATCTCACGGTGGGGCTGATCGTTGGCGGGCTGGAGATCCTCGCCCACCACCCGCTGGTGGGGCGACCACTCGCCAACGTCTTGCGCGAGCTGGTGATCTCGCGCGGCCGCACCGGCTACCTGGCCCTCTACCGCGATGACGCGCAGGCCGACGTGGCCCTGGTGCTCGCGGTGCGGCACCAGCGCGAGTCGGGCTATCACTGAACGCGCTGCTCAACCAGAGAGAGAAAGAGAGAGAGAGAGAGGGCAGCAACAAGCCATGTGTCGCCGCTGCAGGCCTAAAGCCCGAAAGCAGTCATGCCACCTGGGGCAACTGGCGCGTCATATCGCCCACACCAGCGAGCAAGCCAGCGATGGCGATGTCTTCGTCCAGCGCCTCCCAATGCCGACCGTTGCGGCTGATTTCCACCGCTGCTCGCTGCTCGGGCGTGGCCCGCAACAGCCTGGGAAACCAGGCCAGGGGCACCGAAAGCACGCGCCCATCAGACAAGTCCACCCACAGGCTGTCGTGGTCAAACCGGACCGCTGTTGCCGAAGTGTTCATCCCAACTCCTTTCGATCAGCACTGCGTTGTCTTGCACCACCCCCAGCAGCTCATTCAACGTCCGCGCATTGAAACCATCGCTGTCGGCCAGCCGCACCAGCGGCTTGAGCCAGAACTTGGCGTCGCCCTGTGCGCCGCGCACATGAATGTGCATGGGCTCGCGAGGACTGCATTCGTTCGATTAGAAGAAGAACCGATAACCCTTGTGCCGCAAGACCACAGGCATCGGGAAATGATGCGCCCTGCGTGCCAGCGCGGAACTGCTGATACCCATCACCGCCCTTTGAGATGCACCGGGTAAGGATCTGATCACCGCTCCCAAAATGCCTCGACCAGCCCGCCCTGTGCGTCCAGCAGCCACCACTCCACTACCGGCCTGCCTCTTGCACCGCTGCGCGGGCAGCACCACGGCGTGAAACCTGGCGCCATGCGAGGCGCTGCGGCTTCGCGGATGCTGGCTGGCAGATCTGGGTCGCCCAGCGAGACCAACCGGTCTTGAGATGGGTCCGGCATTTGTGGGTGGCCCGGCACCTGATCGGGCGCCGCCGCCGGCACAGGCGGAAATGGCACGTCGCGCCACCAGTCAAACACCAACTGGCCCGACGCCGTTATCCACACCGCCAGGCAAGCCAACCACAGGAAGAACCCGGGCACCAGAGGCTGAGCAACAGCCCGCACGCCGACAACCAAGGACAGCGAGCTAGAGCGCATCACAAAAGGCGACCAAGAATGGCAGCGCCAGCCTGGCGAGACAGAGCAGGAACTGAAGGAGCGCGCCAAGCGGGAAGCGACACCGCCCCAGGAAGGATGCAACACTTGTAACCCGCCACGTGCGGGTTTTCTTTCGACTGTCGAGGGGGCTCGACTCCCGAAATCGTCTTACATCCACCCTTACATCAGCCAACTCACAAAAGACAAAGCCCAGTCGAAACCGGGCTAAGTCGTTGATTTATATGGTAGGCCGTGAGTGACTTGAACACTCGACCAAAGGATTATGAGTCCTCTGCTCTAACCAACTGAGCTAACGGCCCGCCGGGCGATTGTAGGCGGGCGCTCAGCCGTTCTTGCCTTGCGTGAGCGCGTTGCCCACGAGTTTGGCGGTCACGTCGACGATCTGGATCATGCGTTCGTAGGGCATTCGCTGCGGGCCGATCACGCCCAACGTGCCCACCACCTGGCCATCCACCTCGTAAGGCGCGGTGACCACCGACAGGTCTTGGTAGGGCACCACCTGGCTTTCGCCGCCGATGTAGATGCGCACGCCCTGCGCCTGGGTCGAAACATCGAGCAGGCGCAGCAACTGGGTCTTCTGTTCGAACAGCTCGAACATGCGCCGAAGATTGCCCATGTCGCTGGAAAATTCGCTGACCGCGAGCAGGTTGCGCTCACCCGCGATAACCACCGCGTCTTGCTGATCGGCGGCGTCGGTGTCGAGTTCCACCGCCGCCTGCATCAGCGACGCGATCTCGCCGCGCAGCATGTCGACCTCGGTCTTGAGGCGCTCGCGCACCGCCTCCATGGCGAGGCCGGCATAGTTTGCGTTGAGGAAGTTGGCCGCCTCCAACAGCTGGGTCTGGGTGAAGGCGGCCTGGGTATGGATGATGCGGTTTTGCACATCGCCCTCGGGCGAGACGATGATGACCAGCACCCGGCGCTCGGACAGGCTCAGGAATTCGATGTGGCGGAACACCGAGGTTCGGCGCGGCGCCATCACCACACCGACAAACTGAGACAGATTGGACAACAGGTTGGCCGCGTGGCTGATCACGCGCTGCGGCTGGCCGGCCTCGATGCCGGTCGCCGCAGCCGCGTTGGCCACGCCAAGGTCGTCGTGCCGCACGGTGAGCATGGTGTCGACAAACAGCCGGTAGCCGCGCGCGGTGGGGATGCGCCCGGCCGAGGTGTGCGGACTGGCGATCAGGCCGAGCTCTTCGAGATCGCTCATCACGTTGCGGATGGTCGCGGGCGACAGGTCCATGCCCACGGCTCGGGCCAAGGTACGCGAGCCCACGGGTTGACCGTCGGCGATGTATCGCTCGACCAGGGTCTTCAGCAGCAGCTTGGCGCGGTCATCCAGCATGATTGCATTCTAAGGAGATGAACATTCGAAAACACGACCGATCCAACACCCGATTCAGCGAGGGTTTACGGGGAGCGAAAGACGCCGGTGCCCATGTTGTAATCCGCCCATGAAGCCACCCGCCAGCAGCCATTCCGCGCCCACCAGCATCCAGCGCGCGCTGCGTTTTGCGCATGTGGCGATCGTCGGCAAATACCAGGCGCCAGGCGCGCGACACGCGGTCGACGAGATCGCGCATTTCCTGCACGACGAAGGCTGTGATGTGTCGTTGGAGCGCGAAACAGCGCTCAACACCGGGCTGGTGCAATACCCGGCGCTCGATGTCGCCGCGATGGGGCGCGAGTGCGACCTGGCGCTGGTGGTCGGGGGCGACGGCACCATGCTCGGTATCGGACGCCAGCTGGCCCGCTACGGGCTGCCGCTGGTGGGCGTGAACCAAGGGCGGCTCGGCTTCATGACCGACATTCCCTTTGATACCTTTCGCGACTCGCTGCGCCCGATTCTTCATGGCGCCTTTGAGGAAGACGCGCGGGCGCTGATGGCAGCCACAGTTTGGCGCGACGGACGCTGTGTGTTCCAGGCGACAGCGCTCAACGACGTGGTGGTCAACCGCGGCGGCGTGGCCAGCATGATCGAGCTGCGGGTGGAGGTGGACGGGCACTTTGTGGCCAACCAGCGGGCCGACGGCATGATCATCGCCTCGCCCACCGGCTCCACCGCCTACGCGCTCTCGGCCGGCGGCCCGCTGCTGCACCCGGCCATCGGCGGCTGGCTGCTGGTGCCGATTGCGCCCCACACGCTGTCCAACCGGCCGATCGTGTTGCCGTCGCACAGCGAGATCGCTATTGAAATTGTGTCGGGCAAGGACGCCAGCGCGCATTTCGACATGCAGTCGCTCGCCAGCCTGACGCATGGGGACCGCATCGTGGTGCGCCGCTCCGAGCACGCGCTTCGGCTGCTGCATCCGGTGGGCTGGAGCTATTTCGACACCCTGCGCAAGAAACTGCACTGGAACGAAGGGGCCTGAGTGGCGGCGCTGTTTCCGGCCCGCTTCCGGGTCAGAATACAAGGTTATCGACTCTGTTTTTTTGCCACCGATTCCATGAGCCTACGCCGCATTGCCCTGCGCGACTTTGTCATCGTGCAGTCACTCGATCTCGATCTGGCCACCGGCTTCACGGTGCTCACAGGCGAAACCGGCGCGGGCAAATCGATATTGATCGACGCCTTGCAGCTGGCTCTGGGCGCGCGGGCCGAGGCCAGCGTGGTGCGCGAGGGTGCGACGCGCTGCGAGATCGCCGTCGAGTTCGATCTGCTGCCAGCCATCGCACAGCGGCTTGAAGAACAGGGTTTTCCGGTGGAAGACAGCCTGCTGGTGCGACGCACGGTGGACACCGAGGGCCGCAGCCGCGCCTGGATCAACGGCAGCGCCGCCACCATGACCCAGCTCAAGGCCCTGGCCGACGATCTGGTGGACATCCACGGCCAGCACGCCTGGCAAAGCCTGACCCGAGCCAGCGCGGTGCGCGAACTGCTCGACGCCTACGCCGGCATCGATGCCACCGCGACCCACACCCGCTGGGCACAGTGGCGCGAGCAGCGCAAGGCCTTGCAGGCCGCCACCGATCGCCAGACCAGCCTGCGCCAGGACAGCGAACGCCTGGCCTGGCAGATCGCTGAACTCGACAAGCTCGCGCCCGCCGCAGCCGAATGGGAAGAGATCAACAGCCAACACGGCCGGCTGGCCAACGCCCAGGCCCTGATCGACGCCACGCAACTGGCCAGCCAGCTGCTTGATGAGCAGGAAGACAGCGCCGCCGTGCTGATCCACCGCGCGCTGGCCGCGCTGCAGGCGCAGGCCCACATCGAGCCCGCGTTTCGCAGCCCGGTGGAGGCCCTGGAAGCCGCACTGGCCCAGGTGCAGGACAGCGTGCACAGCCTGAACCAGCTGGCCCGGCAAACCGACCTCGATCCGGCCAGCCTGGCCGAACTCGACCAACGCATGGCCTTGTGGATGTCGCTCGCGCGGCGCTACCGCAGCACACCCGAAGACCTCGCCAGTCTGCACACCCAGTGGCGCGCCGAGCTGGCGCAGATCGATCAGGCGCTCGACCTCGATGCGTTGCAGCGCGCCGAGCGAGCCGCCTGGGCTGCTTGCGAAGCCGAGATGAAGACGCTCAGTCGCCAGCGCCAGCAGGCCGCGCCCAAGCTGTCGAGGGCCGTGAGTGACACCATGCAGACGCTGGGCATGCAGGGGGGGCGCTTCGAGGTCGCTTTGCAGCGCATGGCCGAGCCGCAGGCGCACGGTTGGGAGCAGGTGGAATTTCTGGTGGCTGGCCACGCGGGCGTGACGCCGCGCCCAGTGGGCAAGGTGGCCTCCGGCGGCGAGCTTTCTCGCATCGCGCTTGCCATCTCGGTGATCACCAGCCGCCTGGGCCGCGCGCCCACCTTGATCTTCGACGAGGTGGACGCCGGCGTGGGCGGCGCGGTGGCGCACACCGTGGGCCAGTTGCTGCGCCAGCTCGGCCAAGACCGCCAGGTGCTCGCGGTGACGCACCTACCCCAAGTCGCTGCCTGTGGTGACCAGCACCTGCTGGTCAGCAAGCAGCGCGCCGGTCGCCAGACCATCAGCGCGGTGCAACCGATTGCGACCGATGCGCGGGTGAGCGAGCTGGCCCGCATGCTGGGCGGAAGCGACAGCTCGGCCGTCTCACTGGCGCACGCGCGCGAACTGCTCACCCCCTGAGGATCGCTGCAGTGACCGAACCCTCTGATATCCCCATTCGCCTGGTGCTGGTCACCGGCATGTCTGGCTCGGGCAAATCGGTGGCCCTCACCGCGCTGGAAGACGTGGGCTTTTACTGCGTCGACAACCTGCCGCCCGAACTGCTCGAAGCCTTCATTTCGCTGGAGCAAGGCATGCGCGCCGACAAGGTGGCGATTGCTATGGACGTGCGCAGCGCGAAGTCGCTGCCCGGTCTTCCCCAGCGTCTGGCCCGACTGGAGCAAGAGCACAACCGCAACCTGCACCTGACCACGGTGTTCCTCGATGCCACCACCGACACGCTGGTGCGCCGCTTTTCCGAGACCCGGCGGCTGCACCCACTGTCGTTGAACCGTGCCAACGACCAGCACCGTGCACTCACCGACGCGATCGAGCACGAGCGCGAGCTGCTGGCCGAGTTGCGCGAGCAGGCGCTGGTGATCGACACCAGCCTGATCCGCCCGGCCCAGTTGCGCAGCCAGATCAAGGAGCTGCTGAGCGCCCTGCCGGCACCGCTCACGCTGGTGTTCGAGTCGTTCGCGTTCAAGCGCGGCATTCCGATGGATGCCGACTTTGTGTTTGACGTGCGCATGCTGCCGAACCCGCACTACGAGCCCGAACTCAAAGCGCTGACCGGGCGCGATGCGCCGGTGGCCGAGTTCTTGCGCGTGCAGTCCGAGGTGCAGCGCATGCGTGAGCAGTTGATCGCCTTCTTGCGCGACTGGATGCCGCAGATGCTGAGCGACCACCGCAGCTATGTCACCGTGGCTGTGGGCTGCACCGGTGGCCAGCACCGCTCGGTGTTTCTGGTGGAAGAACTGGCCAAGGCGTTCTCTGACGACTGGGCGACCCGGGTGCGCCACCGCGAAATCGGCGATTGGCCAGCGCGCACCAAGCGCGCCGAAGATCTGGGCTGAGATCAGGCTCTCACGCCACCAAGCGCTGGTACAAGGCGCTGGTACAAGGCGCGCACCGGGGTCGGCAAACCGTGCTCGGCCAGCGTGCTGGCGCTCACCCAAAAGCCGTCTGTTCCGAAGGCCCGGACCGTTGTTGTGGTCACCACCACCGGATGCAGCCGCAGCTCGCGGTGGGTGAGGCTGTGCGCCACTGGGTCGAGGTGCTGAACATCTTCTGTCGCATGCGCGGACAACGCAGCCGTCAGCAGCTCTTCGCTTGCAAACACCGGTGGACAGTACAAGCCAGCCCAGATGCCCGGCGCAGGCCGACGCTGCAACCAGAAGCGTTCCGCCGTATCGGCTGTATCTGCAAGGCGCAGCCGCAACACCAGCAACCACCAGCTTTCATGGCGTCGCTTGACTGCCTTGGATTTGACCGGGTATCGGCCCACCGCGTCTGCGGCCTGGGCCGCACACAGGCTGTTCACAGGGCAGCGCTCGCACAGCGGTTTGCTGCGCAGGCAGACGGTGGCACCGAGGTCCATGAGCCCCTGGGTGTAGGCCACCATGTCTTCTGGCGCCGGCGCAATTGGCAGCAAGCCTTGCGCCAAGTCCCAAAGCGCGCGCTGGCTGGATGTTTGTGCCATGTCTTGCTCGATGGCCAGCAAGCGAGACAACACCCGGCGCACATTGCCGTCCACGATGGACACCCGTTCGCCATGGCAAAAAGCCGCGATCGCCGCTGCGGTGGAGGCGCCGATGCCCGGCAAGGTCTGAAGTTGCTGGGCATTGGCCGGAAACACGCCGCCGTGTTCGGCGACCACCGCTTGCGCGCAGCGATGCAGGTTGCGCGCCCGACTGTAGTAACCCAGCCCGGCCCACAAGGCCATCACCTCATCGCTGCTGGCTTGCGCCAGCGCCTGTACGGTGGGAAACGCCGCCAGAAAGCGCGGGTAATAGGCCAGCACCGTGCTCACCTGGGTTTGCTGCAGCATCACCTCGGAGAGCCAGACGCGGTACGGATCGTGAGTTTGCTGCCAGGGCAGACCGTGGCGGCCGTGCTGGCGTTGCCACGCGATCAGCCGCGGTGCAAAGTCCCGCGGCAGCTCGCGCCCGCCAGCGCTGCCCGCAGGCGCAGGCGTCATGCCAGGGCGTCTTCGACCGGCGCGTCTTGGGGGGCGGTCAGCAGGTGGTCGGTGAGCTCGGTGAGCTTGGCATCAAGCAGGTTCAGATCGGCCTGCTGAAGCTGCAGCTCGCGGATGCGCTCGTTGAGCCCGCCAGCGGCCTGCTGGATGCGGGAGACCGCCTCGATGCGGCGCACGAAATTGCGCCGGCGCTCGCGCAGCTGGGAATCGAGCTGCGCCGCTGCCGACTTGTTCCAGAGCTCAATCTGGTTGACCGCGCTCTCGTAGACCACGCGCAGACGGCTCATGAGAGCACGCGCCAGGCGCTCGCCAAACTCGGGCTGGGCGAGCCGCAGCGCGTTGCCCAGGCTCAGGTACTGCAGGTGGCTGCGCTCGACCAGATCGAGCTCTTGGATGTACTGCTGCAGCGGAGGCGGCTCTGGCGCCTGCAGAGAAAAACCGTACTCGGCATTCAGCCCCTTGAAGCTGCCCTCCAACATGGACTGGATTTCCCCCGCCAGCTTGTCTGCCTGCTTCAGGTCGCGACGCAGCCGGTCGAAGGTGCTGCCGTAGGCGCGTTTGACGCCGAGCTTGATGCCCGGTTGCTTGAGCGCACGGGCCAGATCCGAGACCTCCCCCTTGAGTTGCGTCGCGCTGAGCAACGCAAACAAATCTTTGAGCAGACGCAGGTGCACCGAGCGCACCGCCTGGATCTTCGCGCCACTGGCGTCGAAGTCGGCCTGCTCCTGCTCGATGCGCAGGCGCATCTGTTTGATCACACCCGCATTTTTGCCGCGCAAACCTTCAAGCTCCTGCACCTGCTCCACCAGATCGCGCGCCCGGATGTGCACCAGACGGCCGGTTTCCTCACGCAGAGCATCAATCCCCTGCGCTACCGCCGCGCCCAGTATCTTGCGGCGCTGCCCCAGCAAACCCACGCCCAGCGCGGCTTCGAGTTCCAGCAAGTTGCTGGCCTGGAGCAACTGCTCGTCGCGGTTGACCTTGGCCAACAAACCTTTTTGTGCCGACACAGCGATCACCTGGCGCGGCGAAAGCCCGAGGATGTCGGCCGAGTCGGTGCGCTGCGACGCGATTTGCAGCTGCACCTGCTCGGGCGAACTGAGCGCGTCCCACATGGTGTCGATCTTGTTGAGCACCACCAGCCGCGCCTCGCGCCCCTCACCCAGCACCGACAGATGCTGGCGCCAGATCGTGAGGTCGGACTTGGTCACGCCGGTATCGGCGGCGAGGATAAACACCACCGCATGCGCCTGCGGCAGCAGACTCACAGTGAGCTCGGGCTCGGCACCGATCGCGTTCAGCCCGGGCGTGTCGAGGATCACCAGGCCCTGCTTGAGCAGCGGGTGCGCCATGTTGATCAGCGCATGGCGCCACTTGGGCACCTCGATCAGGCCATCGGCGCCCACCAGCGGGTTGTCGTCGGGCGTCTCGTCGTTCCAGAAACCCAAGGCAGCGGCCTCGCTGCGGCTGACGCGGCGCACCTCGGCCACTTTCTGGATCGCCTTGGCCAACTGTTTGGGGTCGTTCACATCCAGATCAACCCGCTCCCATTTGTTGGGTGCGTTGCGCCAATCCAGCAGCGACTGCGGCTGCAAGCGCGTCTCGATCGGCAGCAAGCGCAGGCAAGGCGGCACCTCGGCATCAAAAGCCAGCTCGGTCGGGCACATCGTGGTGCGCCCGGCGCTCGCCGGCATGATGCGCCGGCCGTAGCCGGCGAAGAACATCGCGTTGATCAGCTCCGATTTGCCGCGCGAGAACTCGGCCACGAAGGCGACCATGATTTTGTCGTTCTTCACCTCGTTATGCAGCTGCTCCAGGCGGTCGCGCACGCCGGGTTGCATGAGATCGTGATCGATCAGCCATTCGGACAACAGCTTGAGCCGCAAGGCGAACTGCTTGCGCCAGGCTCCATGCTCATCCAAATCCTGATTGAAACTCATACGACGTGCCTCGGTATAAAAAATCAATATAGCATCGCCCTCGCACCGGCCAGCGCCTCAGATGGGCGCTCGTCGGATCGCGCGCGCCGTCACGGCTTTTGGCAATTCGGGCAATAAAAGGTGGATCGCTGGCCCTGGCGCAAGGTCTTGATCGGCGTGGTGCACACGCGGCAAGGCTGGCCCGTGCGGCCATAGACCATCGCATCAAGCTGAAAGTAGCCACTCTGGCCTTCAGCGCCGCTGAAGTCGCGCAGGCTGCTGCCGCCCAACGCCAGCGCGCGCTGCAACACCGCCACGATCGCCTGGTGCAACCGCGCCGCCCGCGGCTTGCTCAGCCGATCCGCGCGCAGCGTGGGACGGATGCCGGCCATGAACAAGGCCTCCGAAGCGTAAATATTGCCCACGCCCACCACAATGTCGCCTGCCAGCAGCACCTGTTTGACGCTGGCGCGCCGCTGTTGGAGGCGCTGGTGAAACGTGACCGGATCAAAGCCGGCTTCCAGCGGCTCGGTACCCAGATGGTCCAGCAGCTTGCGCGCCGCCACATCGTCGATGGAGGACACGAACACCACCGCACCGAAGCGGCGCGGATCGTGCAGGCGCAGAAGTCCTTGGGTGGTGACGAGCTCGAAATGGTCGTGCACGCCGCGCGGCGGCAGCGCTGGCGCAAACCGCAGGCTGCCCGACATGCCAAGATGCAAAATCAGCAGGCCGCGATCGAGATGCACCAGCAAGTACTTGCCACGTCGGCCCACGCTGAGCACCCGCTGGCCCAGCAGCTGTTCGGGCGCCACGCCCAGCGGCCAGCGCAGCGGTTTGCCCATCGATATTTCGGTGATCTCGGCGCCCGCAATGCGATCGGCAAAACCGCGGCGGGTCACTTCTACTTCGGGGAGTTCGGGCATGACAACCGGTTCTTTGGGGCCGCCCTGGAACGCCTGTGAGGGCTTGAGGTCAGACGGCAATCGCTTGGAAAGCCTTCCATTATCATGATCCGATGAACACCTCGCGCCTCGTTGCAACGCTGGAAACCCGACCCACACACCCGGCTGGCAAAGGGGTTCGCACAGGCCACCGGGCCGCCTGGGCGCTGAGCGCTGTGCTGCTGGCAGGCGGCGCGGCTCAGGCCCAAACCGCGCCGGCCGCTCCACCGCGAGCGCCTGCCATCCCAGCCGGCGTCACCGAAGCAGCACGTCCGCTGAACTCAGCGCTTGATGCGTCGCTGTTTTATCAGCTCTTGCTGGGCGAGCTCAATGTGCGCGGCGGCGACCCCGGCGCCGGCTACTCGCTGATCCTGGATACGGCGCGCAAGCAGGGCGATCCCGCGCTGTTCCGGCGCGCCGTGGAGCTGGCGCTGCAAAGCCGCTCGGGCGAGGCGGCGTTGATCGCCGCGCGGGCCTGGTCGGCCGACCAGCCGAAAGACCCCGAGGCAGAGCGTTTTGTGTTGCAGATCCTGCTGGCGCTCAACCGCGTTGAAGAGACCGGCCCGGTGCTGCGCGCCATCATCGAGCGCAACCCGGTGGCCGAGCGCAGCAACACCATCAACGCCATCCCACAAACCTTTGCGCGGGTGCCCGACAAAGCGTCTGCGTTGGCGGTGGTACGCGAAGCCCTTGCACCAGCGCTCAAGCAGCGCGACCAGGCAGCCGCCGCATGGACCACGATCGGCCGCATGCAGCTGGCGCTGGACCAGCCCGGTCTGGCCCTTACCTCGGCGCGCGAGGGCCACGCCGCAGATCCGGCCTCGCCGTTCCCCGCCCTGCTGGCGCTGGAACTGTTCGAGCGCCGACAAGAAGGCGCAGAGCCGATCGTGCTGCGTCAGCTGCAAGCTGGCACTGAGGGCAAATCCCAAGACGCAGCGGTGGCGCTGACCTACGCCCGGGTGTTGCTGGACTTGCAGCGCAACGCCCAGGCCCGCGTACAACTGGACGCCCTGACCACCCGCCGGCCCGAACTGCCTGAGCCCTGGCTGCTGCTCGCCAGCCTGCAGGTGCAGGCCAACAGCCTGCCCGCCGCCACGCAATCGCTCCAGACCTTCATGACGCTGGCCCGCCAATCGGGCGATGAACGGGTGATGCGCGGCCTGACGCAGGCCTATTTGCTCATGGCACAGATCGCAGAGAAGCAGCAGGACTTCGCAACCGCCAACGCCTGGCTGGATCGGATTGAAAACGCCGATGACATCATGGCCGCGCAGATGCGGCGGGCCTCGCTGCTGGCGCGCCAGGGTCAGCGGGCCGAGGCGCGCGCTTTGCTGCGCAACCTACCCGAGCGACGCAGCGGCGACGCGCGCCTGAAACTGGTGGCGGAAGCCCAGCTGCTACGCGATCTGAAGGATTACGGTGGCGCATTCAAGGTCTACGGCGAAGCGGTCAACCGCTTCCCCGACGATGTCGAGCTGCTGTATGACCAGGCCATGATGGCCGAAAAGGCCGACATGCTCGGTGAGATGGAGCGTCTGCTGCGCCAGCTCATTGCCGCCAAGCCCGACCACTACCACGCCTACAACGCACTGGGCTACTCGCTGGCCGACCGCAATCTGCGGCTGACCGAGGCCAAGCAGCTGATCGAGAAAGCGCTGTCTTTTGCGCCCGACGATGCCTATATCCAGGACAGCCTGGGCTGGGTGGAATTCCGCCTGGGCAACACCACCCGCGCGCTGGAGATTCTGGCCGCCGCCTACGCCAAGCGTCCTGACGCCGAAATCGCTGCCCATCTGGGTGAAGTGCTGTGGATCAGCGGTCAGCGCGAACAGGCGCTCAAAATCTGGCGTGAAGGCCTGCTGGCCGCCAGCGACAACGAAACCCTGCAAGACACCTTCAAGCGGCTGCAGGTCAAACCGTGACGGGCTTTCAAGCAACCGGCCGCCGCGCCTGCTTGGTTGCGGCGTTGTTGGTCTCCACACTGCTGCTCGGCGCATGCGCCGCTCCTCGTCTACCCAGTGCCGCCGGCGAAGACGCCTGGAGCGGCCGCCTGGCGTTGCGGCTGGACAGCACACCCCCACAGTCGTTCTCTGCCGGCTTCGATCTGCGCGGCAGTCCCCTGGCGGGCGAGTTGCAACTCAGCTCGCCTTTGGGCACCACCCTGGCCAGCGTGCGATGGTCGCCACAGGGCGCCGAATTGCGCCAAGGCGACCGGTTTGAACACCGCAGCAGCCTCGACGAACTCACCACCGAAATCAGCGGCACCGCGTTGCCGGTCACGGCCTTGTTCGGCTGGCTTCGGGGTGACAACACCACCGCCGACGGCTGGACGGCAGATCTCTCGCAGCAGCCCCAAGGGCGCATCACCGCGCGCCGCACCACCCCGCAGCCGAGCGCCGAGCTGCGGTTGCTGTTCGCGCCATGAGCGCCAAGGGTCAGACAAAGGGTCTGCGAGCCCTCTACGACATCCCCGCGCCGGCCAAGCTCAATCTGTTTCTGCACATCACCGGGCGCCGGCCCGACGGCTACCACCTGCTGCAGTCCGTGTTCATGCTGATTGACTGGTGCGATCGTTTGTCGTTCGAGCGCCGCAGCGACGGCATGATCCATCGCGAAGACCTGGGTGCGGGCGGATTGCCGGCGGAAGATCTGTGCGTGAAGGCCGCTCGCGCGTTGCAAGCAGCCACCGGCTGCCCGCATGGCGTGCGGATTGGGCTGGACAAACGCCTGCCCGCTGAGGCGGGCCTGGGCGGTGGCTCGTCGGATGCGGCCACCTGCCTCATCGCGCTCAACCGGCTCTGGGGATTGGGCCTCAAACGCGCCGAACTCGCTGCCATCGGTTTACAACTGGGTGCCGATGTGCCGTTTTTCGTTGGCGGCCACAACGCCTGGGTGGAAGGCGTGGGCGAGCAGATCACACCGATATCTCTGCCGCCGGCCCATTTCCTGATTGTGAAACCCCCTGCGGGCGCATCCACGCCGCTCATTTTCAGCGATCCCACGCTCAAACGCGACACAAAAACCGCTATACTCCAAGGCTTTGCTGCAAACGGCTCCGGCGATCAGCAGTCAGGTTTGGTGAGGTGCAATATCCAACCGATGTTGGATCGCACACACAACGATCTGCAACCGGTGGTGGAGCATTTGTGTCCCGAAATGGTGGACTGTCTGCGGTGGCTGAAAGGCCATGGTTTGCAGGGTCGGATGACCGGATCGGGCACGGCGGTATTTGTACAGACGCAGCATTTAATGGACTTGACCGACGCGCCCGCGCACTGGACGGTTCACGAATGCGGCAACATGGATGCACATCCATTGCAGGACTGGTGTTCGGATTAAGATCTCCGAAGCACTTAAGCCCCCGCAATTGATGCGTGACCTGCGACATTTTTTGGGTTTGCCGACGGGCCCTCGGGCGCATCGGTTGACCTGCGTAGGGGAGTCGCCAAGTTGGTAAAGGCACTGGATTTTGATTCCAGCATGCGAGGGTTCGAGTCCTTCCTCCCCTGCCACCCACATCGTTCACTTCATGACCCGGGCAGGGCGCTGAACAGCAGCGCCCGCAACGCCGTTTAACGCAATGGATGCAGCACACCCCGACATGCACGCTCAGCCGCCGGATTTCATGATCTTCACCGGCAACGCCAACCCGGTGTTGGCCGCTGAAATCGCGCAGAACCTCGGCACCCATCTGGGCGCGGCCAATGTGGGCCGCTTCTCTGACGGCGAGGTCACGGTCGAGATCACCCAAAACGTGCGCGCTCGCCATGTGTTCGTGATCCAGTCGACCTGCGCACCGACCAACGAGAACCTGATGGAGCTCATCATCATGGTGGATGCGCTCAAGCGCGCTTCTGCAGTGAGCATCTCGGCCGTCATCCCCTACTTTGGCTATGCCCGCCAAGACCGCCGACCGCGCTCCAGCCGGGTGCCGATCTCGGCCAAGGTGGTGGCCAACATGCTGCAAGCGGTCGGCGTGAACCGCCTGCTGACGATGGATCTGCACGCCGACCAGATCCAGGGCTTTTTCGACATCCCGGTCGACAACATTTACGCCTCGCCGGTGCTGCTCGGCGACCTGCGCCAGAAGAACTACACCGATCTGTTGGTGGTATCGCCTGACGTCGGTGGTGTGGTGCGCGCCCGCGCGCTGGCCAAGCAGCTCAACTGCGACATGGCCATCATCGACAAGCGCAGGCCCAAGGCCAATGTGTCCGAAGTGATGCACGTCATCGGCGACATCGACGGCCGCAACTGCGTGATCATGGACGACATGATCGACACCGCTGGCACGCTGGTGAAAGCCGCCGAGGTGCTCAAGGAGCGTGGCGCGAAACACGTCTACGCCTACTGCACCCACCCCATTTTTTCCGGCCCGGCCATTGAGCGCATCGCCAAAGGCAACGCGCTCGACGAGGTGGTCGTGACCAACACCATTCCCCTCTCGCAGGCCGCCCAGGCCTGCAAGAAAATTCGCCAGCTTTCCGTGGCGCCGCTGATGGCCGAGACCATTGCGCGCATCGCCTCGGGTGAGTCGGTCATGAGTTTGTTTGCCGATCAGGACAACCTTTTCTAAGGTCTGAGGGCAACAAAAAGCGAACTGCCTCATTCGGGGTGGTTCTTTTTTCATCGAGGCGTTCTGGTCGCGGAACCCCTCTACAGGAGTCAGTTATGCAATTTGTCGCTTTTGAGCGCGCCAAGCAGGGCACGGGTGCGAGCCGCCGTCTCCGCAACACCGGTCGCGCGCCCGGTATCGTTTTTGGTGGCGAGGCCGCACCGGTCACCATCGAACTTGACCACAACGCTTTGTGGCACGCCTTGAAAAAGGAAACGTTCCACGCCTCCATTCTCGACATGGATCTTGCCGGCACCGTCCACAAGGTGCTGCTGCGCGACGTGCAGTACCACCCCTACAAGCCGCAAGTCCTGCATGTGGACTTCCAGCGCGTGGACGACAAGACCCGCCTGCACAAAAAGGTGCCGCTGCACTTCATCAACGCCGACGAGTCCGAAGCGGTGAAGACCGACAGGTGCGTGATCAACCACGTGATGACCGAGATTGAGGTGGAATGTCTGGCGACGCAATTGCCGGAGTTCATCGAAGTCGATCTGGGCAACGTGAAAAAGGGCGACACCATCCACGCCCGCGAGCTGGTCATGCCCAAGGGCATCAAGCGCGTCACCCACGGCCGCACCAACCTGACGGTGGCCACCGTGGTTCCACCGAAAGTGGAAGAAGTGGTGGCCGCACCGGTCGCCGCGCCTGTCGACGACAAGAAGGCCAAGAAGAAGAAATAAGCTGGTCCCAGCGGTGGGAGCGATACCCCTACCGCAACCTCCGCACCTCGGCCCGCTCATGCGGGCCGTTGTCGTTTCGGGCAACGCCTCAGGCCTCTCGCATAATCAAATCCATGATCCGACTCATCGCCGGTCTCGGCAATCCGGGACCCGAATACGAAGACACGCGCCACAACGCTGGTTTCTGGTGGGTCGATGAGGCGGCGCGTCTGCTCAAGGTGTCGCTGCATCTGGAGCGCGGACATTTTGGCCTGGTCGCTCGGACGAGCGTCTCGGGCCAGACGCTCTGGCTGGTGGAGCCCCAGACCTTCATGAATCTCTCGGGCAAGTGCG
>JBBSDB010000025.1:0-20873 GCA_038249735.1 Burkholderiales bacterium | reverse complement strand
TAACCCCCCGCGCCGCGCCTGCGGCGCGTCACCCCCCAGGGGGCGGCGCTGGCGGCCTGGCCAAGCCAGTTCCGCGGCACCCCCGGTTAACTTTCTCACGCACTTGCGTCCGCAGCCACATGAACCGTTATCCCCTCTGGAAGTACCTGATCATCGCGGTGGCGCTGGTGGTTGGCGGGCTGTATGCGATGCCCAACCTGTTTGGCGAATCGCCGGCGGTGCAGGTGTCGGCGGCTCGGGCCTCGGTGCGCATCGACATCACCACGGTGACGCGGGTCGAGCAGGCGCTGGCAGCGGCCTCGCTCAAGCCCTCGTTGATGCAGCTGGATGGCAACTCGGTCAAGGCGCGGTTCGATTCCACCGACGACCAGATCAAGGCGCGCGATGCGATCGAGCAAGCGCTCAATCCCGACGCCACCAACCCGGGGCATGTGGTGGCGCTCAATCTGTTGCCGCGCACACCGGTGTGGCTGGCCAGCCTGAAAGCTTCGCCCATGTACCTCGGGCTGGACCTGCGAGGCGGTGTGCATTTCATGTTGCAGGTCGATATGCCAGCGGCGCTGGAGCGTCGGGCCGATGTGCTGACCGGCGACCTGCGCACCGCGCTGCGCGAGAAAAACATTCGCCACAGCGGCATCAGCCGCAGTGGCCAAACCATCGACATCCGCGCTCGCGACTCGCAGACGGCTGACGCAACGCGTGCGCTCATTCAAGACCAGTTCGCCGATCTGGACATCAAGGAAACGGTGGAGGGCACCGACTACCGGCTCAGCGCCACGCTCAAGCCCGAAGCGGCACGGCTGGTGCAGCAAAACGCACTCAAGCAAAACATGACCACGCTGCACAACCGGATCAACGAACTCGGCGTGGCCGAGCCGGTGATCCAGCAGCAGGGGCTTGACCGCATCGTGGTGCAGCTGCCGGGTGTGCAGGACACGGCCAAGGCCAAAGACATCCTGGGCCGAACCGCCACGCTGGAGGTGCGCCTGGTCGATGAAAGCACCGAAGGCCAGGCGGCTGAGCGCGGCGGCGCGCCGGTGCCGTTTGGCTCCGAGCGGTACCCCGAGCGCGATGGCCAGGCGGTGATTGTCAAGCGCGAGGTGCTGTTGACCGGCGAAAACCTCACCGACGCGCAGGCTGGCTTTGACGACACCCAGCAACCTGCGGTGCACCTCACGCTGGACGCCAAAGGCGCGCGCATCTTCCGCGACGTGACGCGCGAGAACATCGGCAAGCGCATGGCCATCATCCTGTTCGAGAAGGGTCGTGGCGAGGTGGTGACTGCTCCAGTGATCCGAAGTGAAATCGGTGGCGGTCGGGTGCAGATTTCGGGCGCCATGACCACGGTGGAAGCGAGCGACACCGCGCTGTTGCTGCGCGCTGGCTCGCTGGCCGCGCCGATGGAGATCATCGAAGAGCGCACCATCGGTCCCAGCCTGGGCGCTGAGAACATTGCCAAGGGCTTTAACAGCGTGATCTGGGGCTTCGCGGTGATCGTGGTGTTCATGTGCGTGTACTACGCGCTGTTTGGCGTGTTCTCCAGCTTGGCGCTGGCGTTCAACCTGGTGTTGCTGGTGGCGGTGCTTTCCATGCTGCAGGCCACGCTCACCCTGCCTGGCATCGCAGCGATGGCGCTGGCGCTGGGCATGGCGATTGACTCCAACGTGCTCATCAACGAACGGGTGCGCGAAGAGCTGCGCCAAGGGGCCTCGCCACAAGTGGCGATCAACACAGGCTACGAAACCGCCTGGGGCACCATCTTGGACTCCAACATCACCTCGTTGATCGCCGGCGTGGCGCTGCTGATCTTCGGCTCCGGCCCGGTGCGCGGGTTTGCGGTGGTGCACTGTCTGGGCATCGTCACCAGCATGTTCTCCAGCGTGTTCTTCTCGCGCGGCCTGGTCAACCTGTGGTATGGCCGCCAGAAAAAACTCAAAACGGTGTCGATCGGCACCGTGTGGCGACCCGATGGACTGGCTGCCCCTGCCAAAGCTGAGTAAGGACACGACATGGAATTGTTTCGCATCCGCAAAGACATCCCGTTCATGCGCCACGCGCTGGTGCTCAACGCGATTTCAACGATCACCTTTCTGGCTGCCGTGTTTTTCTTGGTGACCAAGGGGCTGAACCTCTCGGTGGAGTTCACCGGCGGTACCGTGGTGGAAGTCGCCTACGAGCAGCCGGCCGATCTGACGGCGGTACGCCAGGTGGTCGAATCGCTGGGCTATGCGGAAGTGCCGGTGCAAAACTTCGGTACCTCGCGCGATGTGTTGTTGCGCCTGCCGGTGCGCGAAGGCAGCACTTCGGGCGAGCAAAGTCAGGTACTGATTTCCGCGCTGAAAGCGCAAAACCCCGCGGTGGAGCTGCGGCGCACCGAGTTCGTCGGCCCGCAGGTGGGCCGCGAGTTGGTGGAAAACGGGCTGAAAGCGCTGGCGATGGTGATCGTGGGCATCATGATCTACCTTGCGTTTCGCTTCGAGTGGAAGTACGCGGTGGCGGCCATCATCGCCAACCTGCACGATGTGGTCATTATTCTGGGCTTCTTCGCCTTTTTCCAGTGGGAGTTCTCGCTGGCGGTGTTGGCCGCGGTGTTGGCGGTGCTGGGGTATTCGGTCAACGAATCCGTTGTTATTTTTGATCGTATCCGTGAGAGTTTCCGCCGCCATCGAAAAAAGACGACCGAACAGATCATCGACAACGCGATCACCGCCACCATCAGCCGAACCATCATCACGCACGGCTCGACCGAGATCATGGTGCTGTCGATGCTGCTGTTTGGCGGGCCAACGCTGCACTATTTCGCGCTGGCACTGACCATTGGCATCTTGTTTGGCATCTACTCGTCGGTGTTCGTGGCGGCCGCCATCGCGATGTGGCTGGGTATCAAGCGCGAAGACCTGATCAAGAGCGGGCCCAAAAAAGAAGGCGATCCGGACGATCCCAACGCTGGGGCTGTGGTGTAAGCCCCGAGACGCGGTGCGAGGGGTGTCCGGGCGGGGTGCTTAACCGTGATTTTTCTCACATCCGTGTCATACTTAAAAAACCGTGGCTTCAACTGATCAGCACGCCTCATCCTTGGCCAAACAGGCCCGTGAACTCTTTGTGGTTCACGTGGGGCGTATGCTTCCGGAGCTGGGCAAGGCTTGCGACAAGCGCTTGACCGGCATCCTCGACCAAGCTGGTTCCGCGCGAGAAATCCAGGCCAGACGCGATGCCTGGACCGGCTTTCAGAACCAGCAGGTGGCGTGGCTCAACCACAGCCGCAAGGCATTGCAGCGTTCGCTGTTGCCGAACTCCGCTCCGGCGCTGGACGCGCAAAGCACAGGCGGGCGTCTCGAATTGGTGGCCGAGGGCGCGATCGACGACCAGATTCTCGCCTCTCGCTTGGCCATGCGGGTGCTGGAAGCGGCATCTTCCGAGCTCAACGATCTGCGTCTGCGCATCCAGCACTTGGAAAGGCGCCAAGAACTGCCGCGCGGTGATTTGCTGCTGCCGGATGTGACAGCGCGGGTTCTGGTCGATCAGTGGTTGGCAGCGGGCATGACGCGAGAAGCTTGGCAGTTGGTACAGGAGGCGATGGCGCCGGTGCTCACGCTGAGGATGCATGAAGCCTACAAAGCGACCAATGAGTTTCTCGTCTCCAGCGGCGTGATGAAGGAAATCGATCTGCAGTCGCTGGTCAAGCGCGCGCCTGGCGCGCGCAGCAGCGGCAAGCCTGCCGGCGCTGCGCCGCTCGATCGTGAGTCGGGCGGTGACCGGTCTGGGGTGGGTTTTTCCGGCAGTTCGGGTGGCGGTTTTGACGGCGGTTCGAACTTCGGCGCAGGCGCTGGTGCCCAGATGCGGTCCCGCTCGGGTCCGTCACCGCAAGGCGTGCGGAACACCGATTCGGGGGTTGGCTCCAGCGGTCTGGGCGTTGCTGGCAGAGGGCGTGCAGCCATGGGTGTGCACGACGAAACCCGGATGTTGACGGGCTCGACCCCACTGGCGCGCGCGCGCCAACGCGCTCAGGGCGTGATGGGCCGGCTCAAGCGCCTGCTGATGGACTCGGTGGGGGGCGACTTCGAATCGACGCAGCTGATGCCACCGCCATCGCCTCGCCTGCAGCAGGCCATGGCCCAAGCGAGGCCCTTGATGGTCAGCGGCGACGCTGGCGCCGCTTCGCTGGGCGGCTCGGCCGCGTACGCGGTGGGACCGGTGCAGCTGGAGCATGCCGCAACCGCGCTGCGCCAGCGCACCACCGAGCTCAAGAAAGCGGCGTCGACTTCTTCCGAGAAAGCCACGATCGAGGTGGTGGCGCTGATGTTTCAGGCCATCTTGGCCGAGGAGCGGATTCCGCCCAGTGTGCGTGTCTGGTTCGCGCGCCTGCAGATCCCGGTGTTGCGCGTGGCGCTGGCCGAGCCCGAGTTCTTCAGCGCGCTGCAGCATCCGGCGCGTCGCCTGATCGACCGCCTGGGTTCTTGCGTGCTGGGGTTCGAGTCCAACGTGGGATCTGCTGCGTTAGAGGCTGAGATCAAGCGTGTGGTGCAGGTGATCGAGCAGTATCCGGAAACCGGTCGCCGGGTGTTTCAGTTGGTGTACGACGAGTTCGAGAAGTTTCTCTCCACCTATCTCAGCGAGCAGGGCAGCGCGAGCCGCTTTGTGAGCGTGGCGCAGCAGGTCGAGCAGAAGGAAACGCTGTCGGTTCAATACACGATCGAGCTGCGCAAGCTGCTCGACGACGTGCCGGTGCGTGACGAGATCCGCGACTTCCTCTTCAAGGTCTGGGTCGAGGTGCTGGCGGTGGCCAGCGTGCGCCACGGTCTGCAGCACCAGGAGACCAGCGCGCTCAAGCAGGTGGCCACCGACCTGCTCTGGGCAGCCAGTGCCAAACCCGACCGCAACGATCGCGCCCGCGTGATCCAGCAGCTGCCCCACCTCCTGCAGCGCTTGCGCCAGGGTATGGGGTTGCTTGGTTTTCCTGCTGGCCTGCAAGACCAACACATCAAGTCGGTGAGCGACATCTTGGCCGATGCCTTCATGTCCCGCACCGAAGCGATCCCGCAAGAACGGCTGGACCGGCTCTCCCAGCGGCTGGCGCATCTGGAAGACTATCTGCCCGCGGGCGGTGTGGGCGACTTGGATCTCGACAACGACAGCATCGAGATGATCACTGGTGTGGATGCCAGCAACATCGAGGTGATCACCCAGGGCGGCAGCCAGCCCAACGAAGCGATGCGCGCCTGGGCGGTCGAGCTGCAGATAGGTTCCTGGTTTGGCCTGGACCACAACGGCAGGCTCAACAGCGTGCAGCTGGCCTGGCGCAGCCAGCGCGGCCAGCTGTATTTGTTTGTCACGAACCTTGGGCGCTGCTATCTGATTCAATCCGCGCGTGTGGCGGCCTATCTGCAGGCTGGGCTGCTGGTGCCGAGCGAGGAGGAAGCGCTGACGGTGCGCGCCACGCGCGACGCGCTGGCCAAGCTCGATGCCAATCCTGAGCGGCTGTTGAACTAGGTTCACCCCCGTCGCTGCGCTCCGCCCCTCAAGGGGCAACGCTGGCGGCCCGGCGGAGCCGGTTCCGCGACGTTCTGGGCACGAGCGGCCTTCGGACCTGCTCGTGAAAAGTCATTCCTTCCCTGCAAGGGCTGATCGGTCAGCTCTGCGCCAGGCGTTGTAGCAAGCCGCCCGGCAACCGTGCTACCGCGTCTTGCAGCTCCAGCTCCAGCAATCGGGCTTGCAGCGTGGCGGTGTCCAGGCCGGTGCGGGCTTGTAGGGCGTCCAGACTCACCGGGTCGAAGCCCATGGCGCGCAGCAAACCCTCGGGATCGACCAGCGGATCGACGCTCGGTTCGGGTTTTGCCTGGGCCGTGGGTGTGGTGATGCGCAGATCTTCCAGAATGTCCTGCGCCGATTCAACGAGCTTGGCGCCCTGACGGATCAGGGCGTGGCAGCCGCGCGACTGCGGAGCATGAATGGAGCCCGGGATGGCGAACACCTCACGGCCCTGCTCGGCCGCCAGGCGCGCGGTGATGAGGGAGCCCGAGTGCATGGCCGCTTCGACCACCAGCGTGCCTTGCGACAGCCCGGCGATCAGGCGGTTGCGGCGCGGAAAATTGGCTGGCAGAGGGGGGGTGCCCAGCGGGTATTCGCTGATCAGCGCGCCCTGCTCGGCGATCCGGTGGGCCAGCGCCAGGTGCCGCTTGGGATAGACCCGGTCCAGCCCGGTTCCAACCACCGCGAGAGTGGGCGCACCACCCGCCAATGCGCCTTCGTGCGCGGCGCCGTCGATCCCCAACGCGAGACCCGACACCACGCAAACACCCGCCTCACCCAGTGCTTGTGCAAATTGGCGCGCGTTCTGCTCGCCCTGGGGCGTTGGGTTGCGGCTGCCCACGATGGCCAGGCGCTGGGGGTGTTGCAGGGTTTCGACCTGCCCCAGTACATACAGCAGCAGTGGCGGATCGGCCGTCTGAAGCAGCTCGGGCGAGAAGCGCGGGTCGTCCAGGCTCAGGATGTGGCGGTTGTTGCCGCCAGCCAGCCAGGCGGTGGTGGTCTCGATGGTGGCGGCGAGATCGTCGGGCGGGGTGAGCAGGGCCTGCGCCAGCCTGGGCCCGACCACCGCATGCAGCGCAGGACGCTCCTGCTGCAAAACCGCTTCGGGTGGACCAAAAGCGGCCAGCAGTTTGCGCGCGCTGTCCGCACCGACCCCAGGCGTGCCGAGCAAGCGGAGCCAGGCGGCCAGCTCGTTTGGGGCCATCAAGCCCGGGCCTCAGGTTTTCAGGGGTTGGTGAAGGTGTCGCCCACCTTCACGCCGTCCTGGATCTCCAGCACCAGCGCGTAGGAGAGGCGGTCAAAGGTCTGGAACACCATCATCAATCCATTGCGCTCGCCGGGTAGGCGCAGTGTTGGGCGAGCGGTGTCTGTGCGATCTGTCAGCGTGTTGTTGTCGCGCAAGATAGCGAGCACGTGGCCGCGCTCCATGCCGTCGTTCTTGCCGCGGTTGATGATCACCACCTGGTTTTGGGCAGCGAAGGTCACCGCATTGCCGTGGATCGATACAACCTGACCCGCTTGCGCGCTGGACGGCGCACGCGGCACGTAGTTGGAGAGGTCACGTTCTGGCTCGGGCAGCAAGCGGTCACCCACCCGCATCTCTTCCTTGGCGGCAATGATGTCGATGGTGGCTGGGACCAGCTCGGCCGGGCCGGATCCGCCAAAGGAAGCCACTGCACCGGCGGACTCGCTGCGTTCCAGCACAGCTTTGCCCAGGTACTGGGCTTCAAAACCGAGGATTTCACCTGTGGTCGGGTCCTTCAGCGGCACGGCGTTGCGGAACACACGGAAGCCGTTCGGTTGCCCGTCGGTCAACGTGAGCGGTGAACCGCGTTCGCCACTGCTGTAGGCGCCGCGGGCGTAGGCCCTGTCACCCCGGCTGAGCAACACGCGATTTTCTGGCGTGGCCACGATGCGTGGCGCGCGCGCCAGCATGGCGTCGTCGACGATCAACGATTCCGTGAGAAAGGCTTCTATGGCCTGCAATGAAATGGGTGGCACGGCTGAACTGCTCAGGCTTTCCGAGCGGATGCGGGGAGACACCTTCACCGTCTCGATGCCACCGCCGGGCCGGCGGGTGGAGAGGGTGGCGCGGCCACTGGACGTGTCCAGATACAGGATCTGGCCAGGAAAGATCAGGTGCGGGTTGCGGATTTCGTCCAGGTTCATGCCCCACAGCTCGGGCCAGCGCCAGGGGCTCTTGAGGAACATGCGGGAAATCGCCCACAGCGTGTCGCCGCGTTTGATGCTGTAGCTTTCAGGTGCGTTCGGCGCCAATTCGGACAGTGCCACACCGGCCTGCGCCACCTGGCTGGCGGTGGCGCGCTGGCTGGGGGTGATCGGGAAGTTGGGCTCGCGCTGAGCCCATGCCGTGCTGCACAACAGGCTTCCTGCCAAGGCACAGAGGCCGATCAGCGGACGCAGTTGAAACAGGGAGGGGAAAGCGGCAAGCGAGACAGTCTGGATTGGCATGAGAGGGCCCTGAGGCGTGCGCAGCCGGTCAAACGGGGTACCGGCGGGAGGTCCGGGTCGTGATTGCGGCAGCGATTGGGTCTTGACAAGTCGCATTTGATTCTGCGCCCAAGCCTTTGATTAGGCAATGTTAATGGTTTGTGGCGGCGGCGCAGCGTTTGAAAATTGGCGAAAATAGAGACAAATTCTCCACCCTTTGATAGGGCTCCCCGAACACCAGACCGCTCGTCACCGACGGGTGGTGGAAATCGGCCCCTGCGCTTGTCATGAACGACGCCCAACCCCTGCCCATTCTCTGTTTTCCCGACCCCCGCCTGCACACCGTGGCGCGCCCGGTGGCGGTGGTCGACGCCCGCATCAGCCAGCTGATCGAGCGCATGCTGGCCACCATGTACGAGGCCAATGGCATCGGCCTGGCCGCCACCCAGGTGGATGTGCACGAGCGGCTGGTGGTGATTGACGTGAGCGAGGAGCGCGACCAGCCGATGGTGTTGATCAATCCGGAAATCGAATGGGCCAGTCCGGAGAGGCGCAAGGGCGAAGAAGGCTGCCTGTCGGTGCCGGGCATTTACGACGGCGTGGAGCGTTCGATCGCGGTGCGGGTGCGGGCGCTCGATGCCGCCGGCGCTGCCCGCAGCATCGAAGCCGAAGGCATGCTTGCCGTGTGCATCCAGCATGAGATGGACCACCTGCTGGGCAAGGTGTTCGTCGAATACCTCTCGCCGCTCAAGCGCAACCGCATCAAAAGCAAGATGGTCAAGGCGCAACGCGAAGCGGAGCGCGACTGATGGACAGCAGACTGCGGGCCGCAGCCCGTTTCATGGGTCTGGGTATGGGGGTGTTGGTGGCGGGTTGTTCGCTGATGCCCGAGCGCGTGCCGCTGGGTGCCACCCGCGCAGAGATCGAGTCCCGTCTGGGCCAGCCCACAGGGGTCTACGCGCTGGCCGATGGCACGCGGTTGCAGTATTCGCGTCAGCCCGCCGGGCAGCAGGTTTTCAACCTCGATCTTGGTCCCGGCGGCCGGCTGCGCCAGACCGCACAGGTCATGGACGCTGGCTGGCTGCATCGCATTGAGGTGGATCGCTGGACGCGCGAAACCGCGCTGCTCAACCTGGGCCGCCCGGCGCTGATCGAGCGCGTGGCGAGTTGGAATGGCGACATCTGGACGTACCGGTTTGAAGAGACCAACGGGGCGAGGCAGGTGCACCTTCATCTGGACGCTGCTGGCGTGGTGCGCCGGCTGATGTTCACCGACGAGCCCCGCCTCGACGACATGGCGACTTTCACAGATTGACGCCGCGCCGACTGTGTCCCCCCACACCAAGTCCGTATGAGAATTGTTTTCGCTGGTACGCCAGCATTCGCCCGCTCGGCCTTGGAGCGGTTGCATGCCGCCGGCTTCGAGATCGCGTTGGTGCTGACCCAGCCCGATCGGCCCGCAGGCCGAGGCATGAAGCTGCAGGCCTCGCCAGTCAAGCAATTTGCGCTGGCGCACGGCATCGCGGTGGCGCAGCCGCGCAGCCTTCGGCTCGATGGCAAATACCCGGAAGACGCAGCGGCGGCGCGCGAGGCCATTGTGGCCACCCAGGCCGACGCGATGGTGGTCGCTGCCTACGGCCTGATTTTGCCGCAGTGGGTGCTGGATACACCGCGCTTGGGGTGTTTCAACATCCATGCTTCGCTGCTGCCGCGTTGGCGCGGCGCGGCGCCCATTCACCGCGCGATCGAGGCGGGCGACACGCAGACCGGCGTGACCATCATGCAAATGGACGCGGGGCTGGACACTGGCGACATGCTGTTGATCGAGGCGCTGGCCATCGGCCCTGACACCACCACCTCCAGCCTGCACGACCGCCTGGCCACCCTTGGCGCGCGCCTGATCGTTGAGGCGCTGGCGCTCGCGGCAAGCGGTGGTTTGCGACCCTTGCAGCAGCCTGCTGAAGGGGTGACCTACGCACACAAGATCGAAAAGGCCGAGGCCGCGATCGACTGGCGACAGCCGGCAGACGCGATCGAGCGGCGCGTGCGCGCCTTCGATCCGTTTCCCGGCGCGCAAGCCGTGCTGGCGGGCGAGACGATCAAGCTGTGGTCGGCGCAGGCGCAGCCGACAACCTTGGCTGGTTTGCCGGGCCAGGTGCTGGCGCTTGGTGCTGACAACATTCAGGTGCAGACCGGCGAGGGCACGCTGCAAATCACCGAGCTGCAGCGTCCGGGCGGCAAGCGCTTGGCGGCGGGTGAGTTCCTTCGTGGTCAGCGCGTCGAAGTCGGTCAGGTATTCGAGCCTGCGCCCGTGCTGGGGCCAAGCTGATGTTTTTTCTCAAGGAACTGCGGCGCCAGCCCGAGTTTTGGGAGGGCGTGCGCGACCAAAGCCACGTCGCCATGGGCATCGCCGCTTGGGGCCTGATGACCGGCGTGGCGATGGTGAAGTCGGGGCTGTCGGTGCTGGAGGCGGTGTTGATGACGCTGATCGTCTTCGCCGGCAGCGCGCAGCTGGCGGCGGTGCCCATGCTGGTGGGCGGCGCGCCGGTGTGGGTGATTGTGGCGGCGGCGTTCTGCGTGAATCTGCGCTTCGTGGTGTTCTCGGCCCATCTGCGTCCGTACATGATGCATTTGCCGTTGTGGCAGCGGCTGGTCAGCGGCTATGTGATGGTGGACCTGACCTACGTCTTCTTCACCCGGCGCTTCCCGGTGCCCGGCACCACGCCGCACGAGCGGCTCAGTCAGCAGGCCTACATGATGGGGAACTGCGCCATCAATTACTTCGCCTGGATGGGTGCCAGCCTCGTCGGTATTGCACTGTCCAACGTGATTCCCACCGCCTGGGGCCTCGGTTTTGCTGGCATTCTGGCGCTGGTGGGCGTGCTCGCCTCCATGGCCTCCTCGGTGCTGCGCGTGGTGTCGGTGGGCGTGGCCGGTACCGCCGCCGTGGCAGCCTGGGCGCTGCCGCTCAAGCTCAACATCGTCGTGGCGATCGCCAGCGCAGTGGCCGTGTGCCTGGTGATCGAAGCCGTGCGAGCGCCGCGCGGCCCCTCGGGAGCGCCCGGTGTTTGACGTCGATCTCCGGACCGGGCTCACCATCCTCGCGCTGGGTCTGGTGAGTGTGCTCACCCGCAGTCTGTTCTTCATCTCCGGCCGGCCCTGGACGCTGCCGCGCTGGGCTCAGCGCGGCCTGAACTACGCACCGATCGCTGCGCTCGCCGCCGTGATCGTTCCCGAGATCGTGATGGCACAAGGCGCGTTCATCACCACCTGGCAAGACGCACGCCTGTTCGCCGTGGCAGCAGGCTTGGCATGGTTCGCCTGGCAGCGCGGTGTGCTCGGCACCATCGTGGCGGGCATGGCGGTGTACCTGCCGTTGCGTTTGCTTCTCGGTTGGTGAGGAAATAAACGCCTTGCTTCACCGCCTGCCGGAGCGCCTTCGCAGGAAGAGGCAGGCCTGCCTTGGAGCGGCAGTCGCGTTCTTCGGCGGTTAGCTTTTCCAAGTTGCGATCACCGCCGCGCCCACGATCATCAACCCAGCCAGGCCCACCGACAGGCTTGGCCGCTCGCCCTGTAGCGCCAGCAGACCCAGGGTGGAGAGCAGCGGTGTCAGGAAGCTGAGCACGCCGATCTGGCGCGCATCGCCGCGTTTCAGCGCCGCGTCCCAAAGAAAGAACGAGCCGCCCAGCGGCCCCAAACCGAGCAGGGCGATCAGCGCCCAGTCGGTGCCCGAGAGCGAGACGGAAGGCTCCAGCCAGACGTGGCACAACAAAGCCAGCGCAGCCGAGACCAGCGCGAAAGTGCCGATGGCCGAGGTCGGGAACGGTTGGACGCGTTTCGTCAGCAGCGAGTAGCTGGCCCAGATGAAGGCCGCCATCAGCGCCGCAATGTAGCCCCAAGCCCAGAGTGGCGCGCCGGGATCGGTGGGGCGCCCGCCCAGAATCGCCAGCGCTGCTCCGCCAAAGCCCAGCAAGGCAGCAAGCAGATGGCGCTTGGTGAGTGACATACCCGGCAGGAACAGCGGCGCCATCACAACCATGCCCAGCGGCCAGAGGTAGTTCACCAGGTTGGCCTGTACCGGCGGGGCATTTTGCAGCGCCATGAACAGCAGGAAGTGGTAGCCAAACAGCCCGTACACGCCGACCGCCAGCGTGGCGGGGGGTACGCGCCACTGACGAAAGTCAAAGCGCGAAAGCGGCAAGGCAATCACACTGCCAGCCAGCAGCGCCAAGCCCGTGAGGAGAAAGGGTGGCACATGCGCCAGCGATACACCCAGCGCAGCCAGCGAGGCCCAGAGCGCGATCGCGCCCAGGGCGAGAAAGTTGGCATTCATTCCCTTGAGCGTAGCGCACCGATCATCGCGAAACGGGGGTTGGCCGTCGCGCGGCGCGTGCTCAGATCCCGACGCGGCGCCGTGCGGCGGTAAGCGCCGAGGGGGACCGGTAACCGCTGAGGCGCGCAACCTCGGCAACGCTCAGACCTTGCTTGCGCCAGTCCCGTGCCAGCAGGAGCCGCCGTTCGCGCAGCCACTGCTGGGTACTCTGGCCGCGCTCTTCTCGGCAGCGTGTCGCCAGTTGGCTTGCGCTCAGGTGAACCCGCGATGCCAGTTCGGCCACGGTGGGAGTGGTGCCCCTGCGGGTCAGGGCCCAGTGGGCGAGCGCTTCCCAGTCGATGGCGCGGCGAAAGCGTTTGAGCGAAATTGGTGCGGCGGACAACCATGCCTCAAAAAGCAGCGCGGGGCCAAATAGTTGCGCATGGGGCAGGCGTTCCGCGCTGGCCTGCGCGAGGTAGCTCGCCAACGCGCGCGTGGCCGGCGGGGGTGCGGTTGTGCCCACGCAGGCCCACCCGCTGGCGTGGCTGTCCAGCACCAAACAGCGCGCACCATCGCGCGCCTCGAAATCGTGTCGCTCTCCTGGCGGCACCACGCAGCCATCGCCGACAGCAATGCGTCGACCCCGGCCAGCCACCTCAATGTCCAGCACGCCGTGCAGACCAATGAGGATTTGAAAGTGGGTGTGGTCGTGGCTGCCGCGCGATGCGCCATAGTTGCGCACGCTCAGCGTGTCGCGTGCCGGGGCCATGCTACGGCGCCGAAAGGCTGAGCACACCGCTGGCTTGCACGTCGGCGTGGTAGCTGCTTCGCACCATGGCGCCCACGGCAGCGTGGGTGAAGCCCATCTCGTAGGCTTTTTCCTCGAACATTTTGAAGATGTCGGGATGCACGTAGCGGCGCACCGGCAGGTGGTGGCCGCTGGGCGCGAGGTATTGGCCAATGGTCAGCATGTTGATGCCGTGCTCGCGCATGTCGCGCATCACGCTCAGGATTTCCTCGTCGGTCTCGCCCAGGCCCACCATCAGCCCGCTCTTGGTTGGTACATGGGGAAACATCGCCTTGAATTTCTTGAGCAGATTCAAGCTGAACGCGTAGTCCGAGCCCGGGCGCGCCTCTTTGTACAGGCGCGGAGCGGTTTCCAGGTTGTGGTTCATCACATCGGGTGGCGCGGCTTTGAGAATATCCAGCGCGCGGTCGTCGCGACCCCGGAAGTCCGGCACCAGCACCTCGATCTGTGTGCCGGGTGACAACTCGCGAACCTGGCGGATGCACTCCACGAAATGGCCGGCACCGCCGTCGCGCAGGTCGTCGCGGTCGACGCTGGTGATCACCACGTATTTCAGTTTGAGCTGGGCGATGGTGTGGGCGAGGTTGATCGGCTCGTTCACGTCCAGCGGGTCCGGCCGGCCATGACCAACGTCGCAAAACGGACAGCGGCGGGTGCACTTGTCGCCCATGATCATGAAGGTGGCTGTGCCCTTGCCGAAACATTCGCCGATGTTGGGGCAGCTGGCTTCTTCACACACCGTCACCAGCTTGTTGGCGCGCAGCACGTCCTTGATTTCGTAAAAGCGCGTGGTGGGCGAGCCAGCTTTGACGCGGATCCACTCCGGTTTTTTCAGCACCTCGGCCGGCACGATCTTGATCGGAATGCGCGCGGTTTTGGCCTGGCTTTTCTGCTTGGCGGTGGCGTCGTAGCTGGACGCAGGTTGCGCTTGGCGCACGGTGGTGTCGGCCGGTGCGTCGTGGGTAGTGGAGCTGGACATGGCAGGAGCGCCGGTGGCGCGTTGGATTTCAGGGGGCCAGGATGGCGGTGAGCTGCTCGCTAAGCACCTGCGCTGCGTCGTTCCATGAAACAGCGACCCCCATTGTAGAAAGGTCCACCGTCTGCAGGCCTTGGTAGCCGCAGGGGTTGATGCGCTGGAAGGGTTGCAGGTCCATCGCCACGTTGAGCGCCACACCGTGATAGGTGCAATGACGGCTCACCTTGATCCCCAGCGCGGCGATCTTGCCCAGGCCGGTGAAGTCGGGCGCCGGAGCGGGCTCGCCGGGGTTGCGCAGAGCAGGCCGTTGCGGCAGCAGGGCGTGGCTGCCCGGGTCGTCCAGGCGCACATAAATGCCGGGCGCACCGCCCACGCGGTGACCCGTCACGCCAAACCGGGCGAGCGTGCGGATCACCGCTTCTTCGACGCGGTACACATACTCTTTCACGTAGTAGCCAGCGCACTGCAAATTGATCAGCGGATAGACCACCACCTGCCCCGGACCGTGGTACGTCACCTGACCTCCGCGGTTGGTGTGAACCACCGGAATCTCACCCGGCGCCAGCAAATGGTCTTCTCGCCCAGCCAGACCCTGGGTGAACACCGGCGGGTGTTCACAGACCCACAGCTCATTGGGTGTGTCGGGTGTGCGCGCCTCGGTGAAGGCTTGCATGGCGGCGTAAGTCGGCGCGTAGTCAACGCGGCCCAGTGACCTCAACTGCATAGACGTTTTTGGAGCCGACATCACGACTCGCCGACACAGCGCCCGGCGAACGCCGAGGATCCGGCCTTGCCGGTCCCATCGCGTTGTCCCCTTCGGCGGGAAGCTGCGCCGCAGCGCAGGCGGGAGTCACAGGTCATCGGCGGGGGGGGTCACAACACCACCTTCACCATCGGGTGCGTGGTGAGCGTGCGGTAGAGCTCGTCGAGCTGCTCGCGGCTGGTGACATGCACTGTGAGCGTGAGCCCAAGGTAGTTGCCGGCTTTGCTCGGCCGGCGCTCGATCGTGCGTTCGTCGAAAGTGGGGTCGAACGAGCGGGCGATATGCACCATCGCGGCCTCAAAGCCCTCGGCCTGTGCGCCCATCACCTTGATCGGGAAGTGGCAGGGGTACTCGATCAGCGACTGCTCGGGTGGAATCGGTGGCGGCACATTCATGGACATGGCGCGCCCTCAGATCGCTTGCGTGGCCTTGGCCTGCTGGTAGCCGGCATACAGCCGCGCGTAGAGCGGGCCGGGACGGCCGCGCGTCTCGCCATGGCCCACCGGCTGACCATCCAGCGTGGTGATCGGCAACACTTCTTTGGTGGCCGAGGACAGCAGGAGTTCGTCGGCATCCAGCACCTCGGCGCGGGAGATGCGGCGCAACTCAAACGGGATGCCTTGGTCTCGGCAGATGTCCTCCAGCAGACCGAAGCGAATGCCCTCCAGCACCAGATGGTCCTTCGGTGGCCCCATGAGTTTGCCGTCTTTTACCACCCACACATTGCTGGCAGCGGCCTCGCTGAGCATGCCGTCGCGAAACATCACCGTTTCCACCGCACCCGCGTCGGCGCTGATCTGGCGCGAGAACACGGCGCCCAGGAGGCTGGTGCTTTTGATGTGGGCCTTTTGCCAGCGGAAATCATCGGCGGTGACACAGGCCACGCCCTGCTCACGCTGGGTTGCGGTTGCCAGCTTCATGTCGCTCACCATCAGAAAGATGGTCGGCGTGAGGTGGGTTGGCATCACGTGGTCACGCACAGCAACACCTCGCGTGACCTGAATGTAGACCAGCTGATTGAGCGAGCCACAGCCCTCAATGTGCGACTGGATCAGCCGGCGCGCGATCGACAGCCACTCGGCATTGGGCATCGGGCGGGCAATGCGCAACTCATCAAGCGAACGCTGCAACCTCGCCATGTGGTGCTCGAAGCAAAAGATCTTGCCGCCGTAAACCGGCAGCACCTCGTAGACGCCGTCGCCAAAAATGAAGCCGCGGTCCAGCACGCTCACCTGCGCCTGGGAGACGGGGCAGTAGCGCCCGTTCAGGTAGCAAGGGGTGTCGGGCAACGTTGGGGATGGGGTGTCTGGCGCGGAGGTCATGGCGAAATTATCGGCCCGCGGGCCTAAACCCTTTTTCGCGGCCCAGACGTTGACGATGGGCTCGGGTTTCTACGTATAATCAAAGGCTTTGCAAACATGCTTCCCTTCGTAACCTGCCTGTAATTTCCCATGTCAAGAATGCCGGGGTCCGATGCGTCGGCGCACAGCGGGTCAAGCGCAGGAGGTGGCTGGGAAGAGGAGTTGCAAGAGCCAGAGTTCAAGTCGCTGACGCGCGAAGAGGCGCGGGAGTGGCGCGGGCGCCAGCCGACACTGTCGATCTGGCGCTTGGTGTTTGTGCAATTGCTTGTCGGGTTGCTGCTGGGTGGGCTGAGTTGGCTGTTGACGCAGCGGTCTCAGGTGGCCTGGTCGGTGCTCTACGGTTCGGCAGCGGTGGTGATTCCCTCGGCCCTGATGGCCTACGGGCTCACCAGAAGCGCATTCGCACGCCTGTCGGCGGGTGTCGCGCAAGCCGCTTTTGCCGGACTCCTGTTTTGGGAAGGTGTGAAAGTTTTGCTGGCCATCGTGATGCTGTGGCTGGCTCCCCAAGTGGTCCCTGGGCTCAGTTGGCTCGGTCTGCTGTTGGGGCTGGTGGTAACGCTGAAGGTGTACTGGGCTGGATTTCTGATCCAGTCCAAACGTTCGAAACTAAACGGTTGATTGGCGCGAACAAACATGTCTGTTGAAGGTCAAGGCCCTACCCCTGGTGAGTACATTCGCCACCACCTTGTTCACCTGACGAACAAGAAACAAGAGTCCATCGTGGATTTCTCAGTCATCAACATCGATTCGGTGGTGGTAACTGTGATTCTCGGCATCCTGATCAGCGTCGTGCTTTGGCGCGCGGCACGCAAGGCGCACGCCGGTGTACCTGGTCGGTTTCAGGCCGCCGTTGAGATGTTGGTGGAGATGGTCGATAGCCAGGCCAAAGGGGTTATCCACAACGCCGCCAGCCGCAAGGTGATCGCTCCCATGGCGCTGGCCGTGTTTGTGTGGATCTTCATGATGAACTTCATGGACCTGATTCCGGTGGATCTCTTCCCATTTCTGTGGGCGCATGGCATCCCCTATTTCAGTGATCACACCAGCTCAGGCCTGCACGCTGTGGTGGGCATGAAGGATTACATGCGGGTAGTTCCCACAGCCGACCTCTCCACGACGCTCGGTCTGTCGTTGTCCGTGTTGTTGATGTGCCTCTACTACAACGTCAAGATCAAAGGTGTGGGGGGCTGGGCGCACGAGCTGGTGAGCGCGCCCTTCGGCACCAGCAAAAACCCGATCTTTGCACTGCTGCTCGGTGTTATCAACTTCGCCATGCAGATGATCGAGTTCGTGGCCAAGACCGTTTCGCACGCCATGCGACTGTTTGGCAACATGTTTGCGGGTGAGCTGGTTTTCATGCTGATCGCCCTGCTTGGCGGTTTTGCGGCGCTGTCGTTCAGTGGCAGTCTGTTTTTTGTCGGCCATCTGATTGCCGGCACGGTGTGGGCCATCTTCCACATCCTCATCATTACGCTTCAAGCGTTCATTTTCATGATGCTGGCCCTGATTTATCTGGGGCAGGCGCATGACGCTCACTGAGTGAGCTGGAATTTTCCAGCCCTGAGTTTTCGGTTCTCGTTCTCACTGTTTCTTTATCAACTTTGACCAATTAAGGAGTCATCATGGAAAACGTTCTGGGTCTCGTCGCACTGGCTTGCGGTCTTATCGTGGGCTTGGGTGCCATTGGCGCCTCAATCGGCATCGCTTTGATGGGCGGCAAGTTCCTCGAAGCATCTGCTCGCCAGCCTGAGCTGATGAACGAGCTGCAGACCAAGATGTTCGTCTTGGCTGGTTTGATCGACGCAGCCTTTCTGATCGGCGTGGCCATCGCGCTGCTGTTTGCGTTCGCCAATCCGTTTACGTTGTAATCGGGTCCGCTGCCCACGGCCGCTATATGGTGCGCGAGAGAAGGGTTGCGACCCCTCTCCAATGCGCTGCATATTGCAGTCGGTGGGCGCGTCTTCAGTCTTTTCATTACACAGAAAGGCGTTGCGATGAACCTCAATGCAACCCTCTTCGCGCAGGCCATCGTCTTCGCGATCCTGGTGCTGTTCACGATGAAATTCGTGTGGCCGCCCATCGCCAAGTCGCTTGATGAGCGTGCGATGAAGATTTCCGAAGGCCTGGCTGCGGCTGAAATGGCCAAGACAGAGCTGGCCGTGGCCAACAAGCGGGTGGAAGAAGAGTTGAGCAAGTCGCGCAACGAATCCGCCGTCCGCCTGGCCGATGCCGAGCGCCGTGCTCAGACCGTGATCGAAGAAGCCAAAGCACGGGCCACCGATGAGGCGACCAAGATTGTGGCCAGTGCACGCCAAGAGGCGGAGCAGCAGGTGATCAAGGCGCGCGAGTCACTGCGTGAAGAAGTGGCTGTGCTGGCGGTCAAAGGTGCAGAGCAGATCTTGAAACGTGAAGTCAACGCCGGTACCCACGCCGAGTTGCTGAGCCGTCTCAAGACCGAACTCTGACACGCGGCTTGTGCCCCAGCGATTGAAACCCTCAGGCTTTCACAGGTAGACCATGGCCGAATTAGCAACCATTGCCCGCCCTTACGCCGAAGCGCTGTTCAAGGCCGCCGGCGCGGATGCCGCCAGTGCTTTGGGCTGGCTGGACCCATTGGCCGCTGTGGCGGCCGACAAACAGCTGCGCCAGTTTGCGGACAGCCCCAAGGCGACTCCTGAACAGGTGTTGGGTGTGATTGCAGGTGTGCTCAAGAACAAGTTGCCGGTCATGGGCGAAAATTTCCTGCGCACCGTGATCGACAACGGCCGCTTGGCTGCCTTGCCCGAGATCGCGCAGCAGTTTCGTGAGTTGAGAAACGCCAAGCTCGGCGCCTTTGATGCCATCGTTTACAGCGCGTTCGAGATGGACAGCGCGGCCTTGGCCGATCTGTCTGGCGTGTTGGAGAAGCGGTTTGCGCGCAAGCTCAACCTGCAGGTCCAGCTTCAGCCCGAGCTGATCGGTGGCATCCGTGTGGTGGTCGGTGACGAGGTGCTCGATACCTCGATCAAGGCCCGCCTCCAGCAAATGAAAGTGGCCTTGTCGGCTTGACAGCCTCAGGCTGACTGCACGCTCGCGCCCCCATACCCTTTAACGAAAGAAGGAAAGAGTCATGCAACTCAATCCCGCCGAAATCTCTGAATTGATCAAGTCCCGCATCGAGGGCCTGGGCGCTGCGAGCGATGTGCGCAACCAAGGCACCGTGGTGTCGGTGTCCGACGGCATTGTCCGCGTGCACGGCCTGTCCGATGTGATGCAGGGCGAGATGCTGGAATTCCCAGCCAACGCCGAAGGAGTTCCTTCATTTGGCCTTGCCCTGAATCTCGAGCGCGACTCGGTCGGCTCGGTGATTCTGGGCGAGTACGAGCACATTTCCGAAGGTGACACCGTCAAGTGCACGGGCCGCATTCTGGAAGTGCCGGTCGGCCCTGAGCTGATTGGCCGCGTGGTCAACGCGCTGGGCCAGCCGATCGACGGCAAAGGCCCGGTGAACGCCAAGATGACCGATGTGATCGAGAAGGTCGCGCCGGGCGTGATCGCCCGCAAATCGGTGGATCAGCCGGTGCAGACCGGTCTGAAGTCGATCGACTCGATGGTGCCGGTGGGCCGTGGCCAGCGCGAGCTGATCATTGGCGACCGCCAGACCGGCAAGACGGCGGTGGCGATCGACGCCATCATCAACCAGAAGGGTCAGAACATGACCTGCGTTTACGTTGCCATCGGCCAGAAAGCGTCGTCGATCAAGAACGTGGTGCGCGCGCTGGAGCAGGTGGGGGCGATGGAATACACCATCGTCGTGGCCGCGTCGGCTTCTGAGTCGGCCGCTATGCAGTACCTTTCGGCCTATTCTGGCTGCACCATGGGTGAGTACTTCCGCGATCGCGGCGAAGACGCATTGATCGTGTACGACGACCTGTCCAAGCAAGCCGTGGCCTACCGCCAGGTGTCCTTGTTGCTGCGCCGCCCGCCTGGTCGCGAAGCCTATCCCGGCGACGTGTTCTACCTCCATAGCCGCTTGCTGGAGCGCGCGGCTCGCGTGAATGAGAAATACGTCGAAGATTTCACCAAAGGCGCTGTCAAAGGCAAGACCGGATCGCTGACAGCGCTGCCGATCATCGAAACACAGGCTGGCGATGTGTCCGCTTTCGTGCCAACCAACGTGATCTCGATCACCGACGGCCAGATCTTCCTGGAGACCAGCCTGTTCAACGCCGGTATCCGCCCCGCCATCAACGCGGGTATCTCGGTGTCGCGCGTCGGTGGCGCTGCGCAGACAAAGCTGATCAAGAGCTTGTCTGGCGGTATCCGTACCGATCTGGCCCAGTACCGCGAGCTGGCCGCGTTTGCGCAATTCGCCTCCGACCTGGATGAGGCCACCCGCAAGCAGCTCGACCGCGGCGCCCGCGTGACCGAGTTGCTCAAGCAGGCCCAGTACAGCCCGCAGTCCATCAGCCTGATGGCCGCCACGCTGTTCGCGGTCAACAAGGGTTATCTGGATGACATCGAGGTCAAACAGGTGCTGCCGTTTGAAGCGGGGCTGCACGCCCACCTCAAAGACAAGTACGCCGCCTTGCTCGCCAAGCTGGAAAAAGACCGCGCCATGGACAAAGACGCCGAGGCGCAGCTGGCTGCCGCGATTGCTGAGTTCAAGAAAACCGGCACTTACTGAGCCACTG
>JBBSDB010000024.1:0-21158 GCA_038249735.1 Burkholderiales bacterium | reverse complement strand
TCGACGTGGTGATCAACGCCACCTCAGCCGGCCTCTCCGACGCTGGCCTGCCACTGCCGCCCGGCGTGTTCGCCTCGGGCGCGCTGGCCTACGAGATGGTCTACGGCAAAGGCCTCACGCCGTTTCTGAAGCAAGCCCGTGCTGCTGGATGCGCCCACACCGCCGATGGCGTGGGCATGCTGGTGGAGCAGGCGGCTGAAGCGTTTGCCTGGTGGCGCGGCGTGCGGGCCGATACGCGTTCCGTGATCCGGCGGCTCACGGTGCCGCTGGTTTAATCTCATCCCACACACGTCTGGACTGGCTCACATGAAAACCCTGCTCATCCTCAACGGCCCCAACCTCAACCTGCTGGGCACGCGCGAACCCGCGGTCTACGGTGCAACCACGCTGGCCGATCTGCAGACGCAGTGCGAGGCCAATGGGCAGCGCCTGGGTTTTGCGGTCGAGTGTTTTCAGAGCAACCACGAGGGTGCACTGATCGACAAGATTCACGAAGCCGGCCAGCGTTTTGCAGCGGGCGATCTGGCGGGGGTCGTGTTCAACCCCGGCGCCTTCACCCACACCTCGGTGGCGCTGTTCGACGCGATCTCGGGCGTCAAGCCGCTGCCGGTGATCGAGGTCCACATTTCCAACGTGCACGCGCGCGAGGCGTTTCGCCACCACTCGTATGTGTCGCCTGCAGCGGCTGGCGTCGTGGTGGGCTTCGGAGTGGATGGCTACCGGCTGGCGATTGAAGGCCTGGCGCGCAAGGCCAGCTGAGTCGGGTCGGCGACAAAAGGCGTGACGCTCACAGACTCGAAGCACCGCACAATCCTTCGGTGCAAACCCGACATTTCGCTCAGCTGATCGCCCTCTCCGCCCTGTGGGGGGCGTCCTTCATGTTCCTGCGCATCGCCAGCCCGCTGCTGGGGCCCTGGGTGCTCGCGGGTCTGCGGATGGCGTTGGCGGCGGGCACGCTGGTGGTGGTGATGAAGCTGCTGCGACACCAATGGCCCTGGAGCCACTGGCGTGAACTGCTGCTGCTCGGCCTGCTGTCCACCACGGTGCCTTTCCTGTTCTACGCCTGGGCTGCGCTCAGGCTGCCCGCTGGCTACAGCGCGCTGCTCAATACCACGGCGGTGCTGTTCGGCACGCTGGCCTCGGCCTGGCTCGGCGAAGACACGCTGACGCGGCGCAAACTGCTGGGCTGCCTGTTGGGCTTTCTGGGTGTGGCACTCATCGTGCGGCTCGGGCCCGTGAAACCCGACGCTGCGACGCTGGCCGCAGCGCTGGCCTGCATCACCGCCGCCGCTTGCTACGGCATCTCGACACCGCTGATGAAACGCGCCACCACCCGCATGCAGCCGCTGGCCATTGCTGCCGGCATCCACCTGCTGTCGCTGCCCCTGGTGCTGCCCGGCGCACTGTGGACCCTGCCCCAAGCCACCTTCACGCCTGGCGCGCTGGCCGCCGTCGCGGTGCTGGGCATCGTGACCTCGGGCCTGGCCTACTGGGGCCATCTGCGCATCATCCGCCACGTGACGCCGGTGGCGGCCATGAGCCCGGCCTTCATGATTCCGGTGTTCGGCGTCACCTGGGGCTATTTGTTTTTGGGTGAACCGCTGTCGCCCGGTATCTTGAGTGGCGGTTTGCTGATTTTGGTGGCCACCGCGCTGGTCACCGGCTTCAACCCACTGCGGCGCTCGCCGATTGCCCCTGTCGTGCCCTGAGCGCACACAGCATCGCCACAGCAGCGCTAGCCGCCGCCAGCCAGAACACACTGGCCAGCCCAAAGGCAGAGCTCAGCAAGCCACCACCCAAGCCGCCGATCACACCGGGCAAGCCATAGCCCACCACGGTGTACAAAGCCTGGCCGCGTCCGCGCAGCCGGCCCGGAAAGTGGTGCGAGAGCAGCGCGATGCAGGCGGTGTGGTGCGCAGCAAAGGTGATGGCGTGCAAGGCTTGGGCAAACAGCAACACCGGCCACACCAGCGGCAGCCCGGCGGTGAGCCCCATGCGCAACACCATGACCGCTGCAGCCAGCACCAGCCAGCCGGTGAGCGAGAAGCGCGGCAGCCAGCGGCCCTGGCTGTAGAACCAGCCGATCTCGATCACCACCGACACCGCCCACAGCAGCCCGATCACCGTCTTGCTGTAGCCCAACGAATCCAGGTAGAGCGACAGAAACACGTAGATGAAGATGTGCGACAGCACGTGACAGAACACCGCGGCGAAGAACCAGCGCACCGGTGGCTGGCGCAGCACCGGCCAGACAGCGGGGTGGTGCTCGTCGGGGTGTGGCGTCTCCTTGAAATCGGGCAGCAGCCACACGCTGACCACCACAGCGCCCAGGGTGAGCAGCGTCCAGGCCGGGAAGTGGCTGAGCCCGAAGCGCTCGAACCACCAGCCTGCGATCACCACCGTCACCAGAAAGCCCAGCGAGCCCCAAAGCCGCACGCGGCCATAGCGTTTGGCGTCGAATGCACCGCCCTGGCTCACCAGGTGCGCCAGCGCCGCCTCGCTCATCGGCATCATCGCGCTGGTGTGTGTGAACATCAGCAGCAACACCACAAACAGCGCCACGCCGCCCAGCGGAAACCACAGCGCGAACGACAGCAGCAGCGCGATCGTGGCGCCGTAGCGCAGCAGCTTGACACGCTCACCCGTGCGGTCAAACAGCGTGCCCCAGGCGTACGGCGCAAACAGGCGTGTGGCCGACTGCACCGAGGTCAGCACGGCAATGGCGATCAGGCCGAAGCCGAGCTCTTTGAGCCACAGCGGCAGGTACGGATTGAAGAAGCCGATGTGGGCGAAATAGCTGGCGGAAAGCGCAGCAAAAGGGAGGATGCCCCCACGCTCCCCCGCTTCGCGGGTCGCTGCCCCCCGAGGGGGCTGATCCGCCTTGGGGCGGCCCAGCGGCGGATCGTTGCTGTCTCGTTCAGCCACTCGCTGCGGTTTCCATCCAGATCACGCGGGTTTTTGCCGACTCGGGTCGTTCCAGAGCACGCCGCCAGAAGCCCAGTCGGACTTCTTGATGTCGAAGATCACCACGTCGACCGAATCGGGGGAACCGCCCAGGGTGTTCACCGTGGCTTCGGTGATGGCCTTGACGAAGGCCTGCTTTTGCTCGGGCGTGCGACCTTCAAACATTTCAACGCGGATGGTGGGCATGGCGATCTCCAAACAGGGGGGGGTGGAAGTTCAATCCCGGAAGCTGGGGTCGATGCGGTCCAGGCGACGCAGCAGCGCGGGCCATTCTGCGTCTCCATCGTGGTCTGAGCCATCGCCCAGCCACTGGTGCTGCGTGTGCTCGGCCATCGCATCGCTCACCCGCAGCACGGCGCCACCGGTGGCGGCCATGGCGGTGAGCTGGGCGCGCACTGCGCGCTCCAGGTGGTGCATCAGCATGAAGGCCTCCGCCACCGAGCGGCCCACGGTCAGCGTGCCGTGGTTGTCCAGAATCAGACCGTCGTGTTGACCGAGATTGGCCACCAGGCGCTGGCCTTCTGCCTCGCCCAGCGCCAGCCCCTCAAACGCATGGCGGCCCAGGCGCTGGTGCCAGCGCATGGCGGGCTGGCTGGTCGGCAGCAGACCAGCCGGCAACATGGACAGGGCCATGCCCCAGTGGGTGTGCAGGTGCAGCACGCAAGCTGCGTCGGCACGCGCGGCGTGGATGGCGCCGTGGATGGCGAAGCCGGTGGGGTTGACGGGGTGAGGTGAGTCGTCGAGCTTCTCACCATGCACGCTGACCTTCACCAGGTTGCTCGCGCACACCTCTTCAAACAGCAGGCCAAAAGGGTTGATGAGGTAAGCCTGCGGCGCACCGGGCACGGTGGCCGAGATGTGGGTGTGGATGGTGTCGTCCCAACCGTTGAGCGCAGCCAGCCGGTAGGCCGCTGCCAGGTCAACGCGAGCGGCCCACTCGCGATCTTTGATCGCGGCCCGGTTCAAGGCGCTGCGCCTGCGATCGGCACCAGCGGTGGCACCACGTCGCCGCATTGCGCGCGGTGGCGCAGCGCATGCTCCATGACCACCAGGGCCAGCAGCGCTTCGATGATGGGCGTGGCGCGGATGCCGACGCAGGGGTCGTGTCGGCCCTTGGTGATGAGCTCGGTGGGCTGGCCCGCGGTGTCGATGGAGGCGCGCGGGATCAGGATGGAGCTGGTGGGCTTGATGGCGATGGACACATCCAGGTCTTGCCCAGTGCTGATACCGCCGAGCACACCACCGGCGTTGTTGCCCACGAAACCCTGCGGCGTGAGCGAGTCGCCGTGGGTGCTGCCGCGCTGGGTCACGCTGGCAAAGCCGGCGCCAATTTCTACGCCTTTGACCGCGTTCAGGCCCATCATGGCGTGGGCGATGTCGGCATCGAGCTTGTCGTACAGCGGCTGGCCCAGGCCAACCGGCATGTGCTGGGCCACCACCCGCAGGCGCGCGCCGCAGGAGTCGCCGCTCTTGCGCAGCGCTTCCATGTAGGTCTCCAACGACGAGACGTCGGCCACGGGTGCGAAAAACGGGTTGTTCGGCACGTGCTCCCAGCCCTCGAACGGGATCACCTCGTCGCCGATCTGCGTCATGCATCCACTAAAGGTGGTGCCAAACTTTTCCTTCAACCACTTCTTTGCCACCGCACCCGCGGCCACGGTCGGCGCGGTCAGCCGCGCCGAGCTGCGACCGCCACCGCGCGGGTCGCGAACACCGAATTTCTGCAGGTAGGTGTAGTCGGCGTGGCCGGGCCGGAAGGTCTCGACGATGTTGCCGTAGTCCTTGCTGCGCTGGTCCGTGTTGCGGATCAGCAGAGCGATTGGGGTGCCAGTGGTCTTGCCCTCGTAGACACCGCTCAGGATTTCCACCGCGTCGGGCTCGTTGCGCTGGGTGACGAATTTGCTGGTGCCGGGGCGTCGGCGGTCCAGGTCGGTCTGGATGTCGGCCTCGCACAACGCCATGCCGGGCGGGCAACCGTCGATCACGCAGCCAATCGCTGGGCCGTGGGATTCACCGAAATTGGTGACGCAAAACAGGGTGCCGGAGGTGTTGCCGCTCATCGGGGCTGCATTATCCCTGAGTGCCCAAGAGGCCCGCCCAAAAAAACAGAGGAGCCCCGCGCGCGAGACATCTCAAGAAGCACAAGCGCTCAAGGCTGCCTGGGCTCGCCCTTGTCGTCCTCTTCCTCGGGCCAGTCGCGGATGTACGCCTTGAGCATCTTGTTCTCGAAGTTCTGGCTGTCGACCACCGCGCGCGCCACGTCGTAGAAGCTGATCACACCCATCAGCATGCGGTTGTCCATCACCGGCATGTAGCGCGTGTGGCGCTCCAGCATCAGCGGGCGCACCTGCTCCAGCTCGGTCTCGGGCGTACAGCTCATGGGATGGTCGTCCATCACCGCACGCACCGCCTTGTTGCCCACCGTGCCGCCGCCGCTGGCCAGGGTGTGGATCAACTCGCGAAAAGTCAGCATGCCCACCAGATCGCCGTGCTCCATCACCGCCAGCGAGCCGATGTCGAACTCGGCCATGGTGCTGACCGCCTGGGTCAGAGGATCGTTGGGGTGGCAGGTGTAGAGCGTGCCGCCTTTCACACGAAGGATGTCGCTGACTCGCATGGCTGTTCTCCTCGATTTTTCGGGTGTCGCCCGGTGGGCTGGTCTCCCAGTCAATATAGCCCACAATCTTCGACCATCCGCTGCTGTTCGCTGCTGCTTGCAGATGACTGTGCCGCGCAAAACCCAGGAGACAAAACCCATGCCCGGTTACGCCGATCCAGGCTTCGACACCCTCGCGCTGCACGCCGGCTTTGTGCCCGACGCCACCGGCGCGCGCGCGGTGCCGATTCACCTCAGCACCTCGTTCGTGTTCGAGTCCAGCGACCACGCTGCTTCGCTGTTCAACCTGGAGCGCGCCGGTCACGTTTACAGCCGCATCAGCAACCCGACCAACGCAGTGTTCGAGCAGCGCATGGCCGCGCTGGAGGGCGGCATTGGCGCGATCGCCACCGCCAGCGGTCAGGCCGCGCTGCACTTGGCCGTGGCCACGCTCATGGGCGCAGGTTCGCACATCGTCGCCAGCACCGCGCTCTACGGCGGCAGCCAGAACCTGCTGCACTACACGCTGCGCCGCTTCGGCATCGAGACCACCTTCGTGAAACCGGGTGACATCGATGGCTGGACGGCGGCGGTGCGCCCCAACACCAAGCTGTTCTTCGGCGAGACCGTGGGCAACCCGGGCCTGGACGTACTCGACATCCCCACCGTGGCCCAGATCGCACACGAGGCCGGCGTGCCGCTGTTGGTCGACTCCACCCTCACGACGCCTTACCTCATCCAACCGTTCGAGCACGGCGCCGACATCGTCTACCACTCGGCCACCAAGTTCTTGAGCGGCCACGGCACCGTCATCGGTGGCGTGCTGGTGGATGACGGCAGTTTCGATTGGGAGAAGTCGGGCAGATTTCCCGAACTCACCGAGGCCTACGAGGGCTTTCACAACATGGTGTTCAGCGAGGAGAGCACGGTGGGCGCCTTCCTGCTGCGCGCGCGCCGCGAGGGCCTGCGCGACTTCGGCGCCTGCCTGAGTCCGCACAGCGCCTGGCTGATCCTGCAAGGCATCGAGACGCTTTCGCTTCGCATGGACCGCCACATGGCCAACACCGAAAAGGTGGTGCAGTTCCTGGCCAGCCATCCGCTGGTGGGCCGGGTCGGCCACCCGCTGCTGGAGAGCCACCCCAGCCACGCGCTGGCGCAGAGGCTGCTGCGCTTCGGCGCCAGGGGTGCGGGCGCGGTGTTCAGCTTTGACATCAAGGGCGCGCGCGAGCAGGGCAAGGCTTTCATAGAAGCGCTGAAGATCTTCAGCCACCTGGCCAACGTGGGCGACTGCCGCTCGCTGGTGATCCACCCCGCCAGCACCACCCATTTCCGCATGACCGACGAAGCGCTCGCCGCCGGTGGCATCGGCCCGGGCACGATCCGACTATCGATCGGTCTGGAGGAAGCGGACGACCTGATCGACGATTTGAAGCGCGCCTTGAAATCAGCAGAGAAAGCGGGAGCCTGACCATGTACATCGACGTCAACGGCGCCAACACCTATTGCTACACCGGCGGCAAGCCGATCAATCCCGCCCAGCCCACGGTGGTGTTCATTCACGGGGTGCTGAACGACCACAGCGTGTGGATCCTGCAAAGCCGCTATTTCGCCCACCATGGCTGGAACGTGCTGGCGGTCGACCTGCCTGGGCACTGCAAAAGCGCCGGCGAAGCGCCCGAGTCGGTGGACGCGGCAGCTGACTTCATCGGCGATCTGCTCGACGCTGCGGGCGTTAAAAAAACGGCGCTGGTCGGTCACAGCTGGGGCTCGCTGATCGCGCTGCAAGCAGCAGCGCAGCTCAAAGAGCGGGTAAGCCACCTGGTGCTGGTCGGAACCGCGTACCCGATGAAGGTGTCACCCGCCTTGATCGAGGCCTCGCTGAACGAGCCGGAAAAGGCGATCGAGATGATCAACGTGTTTTCACGCAGCACGCTGGCCGCGCCACCTTCGGCGTTGGGCCCTGGCACCTGGGTGTATGGCACCAACAGGGCGCTGAACCGACGCGTGCTGCGCAGCAACCCCGCGATCAATGTGTTTCACCGCGGCTTCGTCGCCTGCGACCGCTACGCGAACGGTGAGCAGGCCATCGCGGCCATCACCTGCCCGGTGCTGTTCCTGCTCGGAAGCGCAGATCAGATGACACAGCCCAAGTCTGCGCAAGGACTGATTCAGACCGCGCGGAATGCGGGCCGATCGGTGCGGGTGGTCAACCTGCCGGTTGGGCACCACCAAATGAACGAGGCACCCGACCAAACCTTGGCGGCGATCTGGGATTTTTTGGAACGATGAGCGCTTCACCCCACGCCTGCCTGAGCGAAGCCGATGTGTCCCGCGTGATCGAAATGGCATGGGAAGACCGAACGCCGTTTGAAGCCATCGAGCGCCAGTTTGGGCTCAACGAGTCAGCTGTTGTGGCCCTGATGCGGCGCACCATGAAACGGCGCTCATTCAAGATGTGGCGCGAGCGCATGGCGGGCCGCACCACCAAACACGAGAGCCTGCGCCAGCCCGACACCCTCAGGCACCGCGCCAGCCACACGCGCCAGGCTTAAACGCCGCGTGACGTCAAGGCACCGGTTCGGGCTGGGTCCTGTGGCCAGGCTTTTCCAGCAAACGCGATGGATGTGCCCAAGAATGCTGAGCACCCTGGTGCGTGGTGTGCGGAGCCCCCGAATCCTGCTTCTCAAACGGTGAGGCCTGGGGAAACATGCGCTGCAAAGCGGCCTGCACCTGGGTCAGCCGCGGGTCTTGGCCATGGGCGTCGTCGGTTGTGTCGTTGACGCAGAAAAAGTCCAGCTGGCCAGTGGCAGCCTCCAACGCAGCGAGGAGTTCCGATGGATCGGCGTCCCCGGTGGCCAGGTACAGGTGCGCGTGGTCTCGGATTTTGGCCATTCCATGGGCCAGCGCCCAGCGCAGCACGAAATCGGACACCAGTGTCGGGTTGTCCCAGGTGCGGAACACGCCAGAGCGGACCCGAGCAAACAGCTCGGGCGCCTCGTCTTCGAGTCGAAACAAGAGCGACTTCAACATGGGCCGCGGCGAATGGGCAAAGGTGCGTGGCGTGTGGCGGTAACCGGCCTGGGTGAGTGATGGCAGCCCGCTCAGCCACTGCTTTGACAGGCGGCTGGCGTTTTCTAGCGAGTTGTCCCCGGGTTGCATCGGGCCCTTGGCCACTGCCTGATCATCCGACCAGGCCGCATAAAAACCACCTGGCCAGAACCAGTGATCCAGCCGCACGGGCGCACCAAAAAACACGTCGTCGTTGAGGTAGAAATAGCGCTCAGACAGCCCGGGAATGCGGTGGATGTACGACTCGATGTTGCCGGAATCGAAGGTGGGCAGGCGGTTCGCGGGCAACAGGTCCTGGTGACTGACCACGGTGAGTCGGCTGGTGCTGCGAAGCCAGGGCGGCGTTTGGCCGTCGGTCACCAGGTACACATGGCCATGGCCCGGGAAGAAACGCTCCAGCGCACGCAGGCTGTAGCGCAGTTCGCCGTTGTCCCGAAAGCGGCCTTCCACATTGCCGAAAGGGGCCAGGGTCTGGCTCTCCGCGGCGCCCAAACACAGCGCCGCAGCGTGGCGTTTGGCGCGCCACACCGGGTCGCTGCCGTCGACCCAGAGATAAACAATGTCGATGGCCGTATCGGCAGCAAGGGAAGGCATGACTCAAGAGACGTGATGAAGGGAGATGGTTTTCACCACAGGGGCGCAGCCGGGCTGGCGACCCGGACGATAGTTTACGGCGGACCGTGTTCAGGCGCGCGGTTGCGGGTTATCCGCGTGGGCCATCCGCGACGAACGCCGACCACCCACGGTGCCAAGCAAGGCGGTATTGCCATGGCGGCGGTCAATCACGGCAGCGCTGCCAGAATGGCACCATGGTCACGCCGATTGCCCCACAAACCATCACGCCCGCCATGGCGGCGGAGCGCGCCCAGACGATTGCCGCCAACTTTGACCTGCGCGCACTGCCCAGCGACTTCCTGGCGAACCCCTACCCGGTCTACGCCGCTTTGCGCCAGGCAGCGCCGGTGCGGCGCATGCCCGATGGTTCGTTCTTCCTGACGCGGTACACCGATCTGGTGGCGGTTTACCGCGACGCCGTCATCTTCAGCTCCGACAAGCAGGTGGAGTTCGCGCCGAAGTACGGCGCCGGCTCGCCGCTGTACCAGCACCACACCACCAGCCTGGTGTTCAACGACCCGCCGCGGCACACCCGCGTGCGAAAGCTCATCATGGGCGCGCTCACTCGCCGCGCCATCGCCGACATGGAGCCAGGCCTGGTGGTGCTGGTCGACAGCCTGCTCGATCGCATCGCCGACCAAGGGGGTGGCGATCTGATCGAAGACTTTGCATCCGCCATTCCGGTGGAGATCATCGGCAACTTGCTCGGCGTTCCCCACACCGAGCGAGGCCCGCTGCGCGACTGGTCGCTGGCCATCCTTGGCGCGCTGGAGCCGGTCGTGGCACCGGAAAGACAAGCGCTCGGCGACCGCAGCGTGGTCGAGATGCTGGACTACCTGCGCGGCCTGGTGGCCGGGCGCCGTGAACAACCGGGCGACCCCGAGCGCGACGTGCTCACCCGCCTGATCGAAGGCGAGGTCGACGGTGAGCGCCTGAGCGAGATCGAGCTGCTGCAAAACTGCATTTTCCTGCTCAACGCTGGCCATGAAACCACCACCAACCTGATCGGCAACGCCCTGATCTGTCTGCAGGAACATCCTGCGGCCGCGGCCGGTTTGCTGCAATCGCTGCAAACCTTCAACGGCGACGCCACAGCCTGCGAGCTGGTGCTAACGCGCGCGGTCGACGAGTTTCTGCGTTTCGAGTCGTCCAACCAGCTGGGCAACCGGCGCGCCACCCGGGCCACATCGGTCGGTGGTATGGACCTGCCAGCGGGTGCGCTGGTCACCCTGTGCATTGGCGCGGCCAACCGCGACCCGGCGCAGTTCGAGCGCGCCGACACCCTGGATTTGAACCGAGACAACAACAGGCATCTTGCCTTCGGTTTCGGCATCCACCAGTGCGCCGGCCTGAGCCTGGCGCGGCTCGAAGGGCGCATTGCGATCGGCCGTTTCCTGCTGCGTTTCCCCAGCTACCACCTCACCGAAGCGCCCCAGCGCGGCGGCCGCGCGCGTTTTCGGGGCTTCTTGCACGCACCGTTCGCCACAGGCCGTTGAGTCGGCCCATTGCCGCGACCCGATGCCCGGGGACACACTCGGCGGGCGTCAGGGGTTTCCACGAAGGCTTTCCCCAGAAATATGAACTATATTGCACATGCCGAGGACCGAAAGCGGTTCGGTTTGCGCCTACTTCATGCAACATACGGCAGGTTTCCAACTGGCTTGCCTGGGCTTCCCGAGCAAGTTCCTTCACATCTTGATAGTTCGTACTTCAATTAAGGGAATTCACCATTCCCGATTGCAACCCACCTGCCTACATTGATTCCGTCCACCAACCACCGACAGGAGCGCCACCCATGACCACCCGCCGACTCGTTCTCACCCGCAGTGCCGCCGTGATTGGCGCCGCCTCCGCTGGCCTCCTGCTGCCCCAGCTCGTGCGTGCCCAGTCCGACAAACTGCGCGTGGGCTTTATGCTGCCCTACACCGGCACCTTCGCACAGCTCGGCGCGGCGATCGAAAACGGTTTCATGATGGCGCTCAACGAACAGGGCGGCAAACTCGGTGGGCGCGAGATCGAGTTCTTCAAAGTGGACGACGAGTCCAACCCAGCCAAGGCGATCGAAAACGCAAACCGCCTGGTGCAACGCGACAAGGTCGACGTGCTCGTGGGCACGGTGCACTCGGGCGTGCAGATGGGTATCCACAAGGTGGCGCGCGAAAGCGGTGTGCTGAACATCATTCCGAACGCTGGCGTCCACATGGCCACGCGTGCGCAGTGTGCGCCCAACGTCTATCGCGCCTCGTTCACCAACTCCCAACCCACGCTGGCGCTGGGCAAGCCCATGATGGACCGCGGCCACAAGAAAGCGGTGTGGATCACCTGGAACTACGCCGCAGGAGACGAAGCCTTTGAGGGCTTCGAGAAGAGCTACACCGCCGCCGGCGGCACCATCATCAAAAAGCTCGGCCTGCCCTTCCCCAACGTTGAATTCCAGGCCCTGCTGACCGAAATCGCCGCGCTCAATCCCGACGCGGTGGCCTGCTTCTTTGCTGGCGGTGGCGCGGCCAAATTCCTGCGCGACTACGCCGCCGCCGGCCTGAACAAGAACATCCAGCTTTACGGCTCGGGCTTCCTGACCGAGGGCGTACTGGAAGCCGCCGGGCCAGCCGCCGATGGCGTGCTCACCACCATGCACTACAGCGACTCGCTGGACACGCCGCGCAACAAGAAATTCCGGCTGGAGTACGCCAAGACCTTCAAGAGCCAACCCGATGTGTACTCGGTGCAGGGCTACGACAGCGGCCTGCTGCTCATCAAGGGCGCCAACGCGGCCAAGGGTGATCTGTCAAACAAAAAGGCCTTGTACGGCGCCATGGACGGCGCGGTGATCGACAGCCCGCGCGGCCAATGGACCATGAGTCCTTCGCACAACCCGATTCAGGATATCTACCTGCGCAAGGTCGAAAACAAAGAAAACAAAGTGATCGGCATCGCGGGCAAAGCCGTGGCCGACTCCGGCGCCGGCTGCCGCATGGCCTGAGGCGCGAGCGCACCCTGCGCCGCTCCCTGCCGCAAGAACCCGTGCCCTGGCGGCGCGGGTTTTTCATGTGCCTGACCTGACTGCCCCATGGACTTTGCCAACTTCTTGATCCAGCTGCTCAACAGCCTGCAATACGGGCTGCTGCTGTTCATGCTGGCGGCGGGCCTGACGCTCATTTTCGGCATCATGGGCGTGGTCAATTTGGCGCACGGCAGCTTCTACATGATCGGCGCCTACCTGGCCTGGTTTCTCACCGCGCAGCTGGGCAGCCTGGTGCTGGCGATCGTGGTGGGAACCGTGCTGGCGGTGGCGCTGGGTTGGCTGCTGGAGTGGCTGCTGTTTCGGCACTTTTACAAACGCGACCACCTCGATCAGGTGCTGCTCACCTTCGGGCTTGTCTACATCTTCGAAGAGACGCGATCCATCCTCTGGGGCGACGACGTGCACGCGGTTCAGGTGCCCGAGCTGGTGCGCTGGTCGATCCCGCTGACCGAGAACCTCTCGTACCCGGTGTACCGGCTGGTGGTGGCCGGCGTGTGCATCGCGCTGGCCATCGGCTTGTACCTGCTGATCTCCAAAACGCGGCTGGGCATGAAGATCCGCGCAGGCGCCTTCAACCGCGAAATGACCGAAGCGCTTGGCATCAACATTCGCCTGATCCACGGCGTGGTGTTTGCGCTCGGCGTGGGCCTCGCTGCCATCGCCGGCATGATCGCCGCACCCCAGGCGAGCGTCTACCCCGGCATGGGCAGCTCGGTGCTCATCATGTGCTTTGTGGTGGTGGTGATCGGCGGCATCGGCTCGGTGCGTGGTGCGCTGGTGGCCGCCCTGCTGGTGGGCCTGGTGGACACGTTCGGCAAGGTGCTGGTGCCGCAGATCGCGGGCATGGCGGTCTACATGCTGATGGCGCTGGTGCTGCTCTACAAACCCGAAGGGCTGTTCAAACAATGAACCGCAGCGAAGCGCCATGAGCACACCCAAGGCCCAAATTGAAATCCTGCCGCGCGGCGTGCAGCTGTTGCTGGCCGTGGGCGCGCTGGCGCTCGCCGCTTTCCCGCTGGTGCCCTCAGAAAGCGCGGGCTTTTACCAGCAGATGGTCACGCAGATGATGATCCTGGCGATCTTCGCCATGAGCCTGGACCTGCTGCAGGGCGTCACAGGCCTCGTTTCACTCGGCCACGCCGCCTACTTCGGGCTGGCCGGCTACGCGCTGGCTTTCCTGACCCCGGCGGATGTGCCCATCAGCCTGTGGTGGTCACTCCCCCTGGCCGCGCTGGGTTCGGGCCTGGCCGCGCTGATCATCGGCTTCTTCGTGGTTCGCACCCATGGCATCTACTTCATCATGGTCACCATGGCGTTCGCGCAGATGGTGTTTTTTCTGTTCTTCGACAACCGCGCTCTGGGCGGCTCCGACGGTCTTTATGTGAACTTCCGGCCGCACGCGGAGGTGTTCGGCTGGAACGGCATCAACCTGGACAGCAACACCGGTTTCTACTACCTCACGCTGCTGCTGATGCTGCTGGTCTATGCCTTCCTGCGACGTCTGCTTTTCTCGCCTTTTGGTCGCGTGCTGGCCGGTATCCGGGTCAACGAGCACCGCATGCGCGCGGTCGGCTACAGCACCTTCGGCTACCGCCTGACCGCCTTCACCATCGCTGGCGCGTTGGCCGGTGTGGCGGGCTATCTGTGGGGCGCACAGACCGGCTATGTGAACCCAGAGCTCATGGGTTTTCACATGAGTGCACACGCCATCATGATGGTCATCCTGGGTGGCATGGGCAACTTCGCTGGCGCCATCGTGGGCGCCTTTGCGTTTGAGTACGTGATGCACCTGTTCAAGGATTTCACCAAGCACTGGCAGCTGCTGATGGGCAGTTTCATCGTGCTGGTGGTGGTGTTCGCACCGAGCGGCCTCATGGGCCTGGCCGAGCGTGTGCTCAGGAAAAGGAAGATCCCGTGAGCGACGCCGGGCCGCCCCAAGTCGCGAATACCCCCTCGGGGGGCAGCGACGCACACGCAGTGGCGAGCGTGGGGGCCATGAGTGATCTTCTTTTGAGCGCCCAGCACCTCACCAAACGCTTCGGCGGACTGGCGGCGGTGGATGATGTGTCAGTCGATCTGTTTCGCCACCGCATCCACGCCGTGATCGGGCCCAACGGCGCGGGCAAATCCACCCTGGCCAACCTGCTCTCGGGCGATTTGCCGCCCACCTCGGGCACGATCCAGCTGCTCGGCGCTGAGGTGGCGGGCAAGAGCCCGGAGCGCATCTCGCGCCTGGGCCTGGGCCGCAGTTACCAGAAGACCAACATCTTCCTGCCGTTCACCGTGTGGGACAACGTGCGGCTCGCCTCGCAGGCGCGCGAACGCCACGCGCCCTGGAATCCGCTGCACTGGCTGAGCCATGCGGGCGCGATGCGTGCGGTGAACCAGCGCTGCGAGCGCGCGCTGGAGCTTGCCGGCCTGAGCGCTCGCGCGTCCGCGGTGGCTGGCACCACCAGCCACGGCGAGCAGCGTCAGCTCGAGATTGCCATGACGCTGGCCACCGAACCCAGCGTGCTGCTGCTCGACGAGCCGCTGGCCGGCATGGGCCAGGCCGAGGCGCAAAGCATGGTCGATTTGCTGCAACGGCTCAAAGCCGACCACGCTATCTTGCTGGTGGAGCACGACATGGATGCGGTGTTCTCGCTCGCCGACCAACTCACGGTCATGGTCAACGGCCAGGTGATCGCCAGCGGTACACCGGCAGACGTTCGGGCCGACCCGAACGTACAGGCCGCGTATCTGGGCGAGGAACACGCATGACACGCATAGATATGGCCGCCCTCATCGAGGCAAGGGGCCTGCACACCCACTACGGTGCCAGCCACATCCTGCGTGGCATCGACTTCACCGTGGGCACCAGCGAAACGGTGGGTCTCATGGGGCGCAACGGCATGGGAAAGACCACGCTGCTCAAGTCGCTGATGGGCATTGTCAAACCCAGCGGCGGCAGCGTGCAGATCAAGGGCCGCGAGATGACCGGCGCCTCCACTTTTGAGGTGGCTCGCATGGGGCTGGCCTACGTGCCGGAGGGGCGCGGCATTTTCGGCAATCTGAGCGTGCGGGAAAACCTGGTGATGGCCGCGCGCGCCGGCAGCCGAGGCCAGCGCGATTGGACTTTTGATCGCGTGCTGGAGACCTTCCCCCGGCTGTCTGAGCGCCTGAACCACGGCGGCCAGCAGCTCAGTGGCGGCGAGCAGCAGATGCTGACCATTGGCCGCGCGCTCATGACCAATCCCGACCTGCTCATCCTCGACGAGGCCACCGAGGGCCTGGCGCCATTGATCGCGCGTGAGATCTGGCGCATCTGCGGGCTGATCCGCGAGAGCGGCATCAGCAGCGTGATCGTCGACAAGAACTGGAAACACGTGACCCAGATCACCGACCGCAACGTGATCCTTGTCAAAGGCGAGGTGGTGTTTGAAGGCAGTTCAGACAGCCTTCTCGCACAGCCGCATCTGCTGGAACAGCACCTGGGCGTCTGATCGTCAAAGCAGGGGGCGCAGCTCGCGCGCCGCCTCCAGCAGCAGTGGCAGCAGCTCGTGCTGCAACACCGCAAGCGACAGCCGCTCGGGCGACGCCACCACATTGAGCGCAGCCACCGTCTGGCCCCGCATGTCGCGCAGCGGCACCGCCAGCGCATGCACACCCAGCTCGTGCTCTTCGCTGACCAGCGCCAGATCGTCGCTGCGCACCCGCTCGATCACCACGCGAAACGCCTTCGCATCGACCACCGTGCGCGGCGTGAGGCGCGGCAGCTCGCGTCCCGTGAGCCAGGCACTGAACGCGGCCTTGGGCAGTGCGGCCAGCAGCACGCGACCGGTGGAGGTGGCATGCAGCGGCAGGCGCGCGCCCAGGTGCAGGCCGTAGGCCATCAGCCGCTGGCCGGCCAGCGAGGCGCTGCGCGCCACGATCACCACCTCGTCGCCATCGCGCACCACGGCCGAGAACGACTCGCGGGTTTGCGCGGCCAGCCGGTTGAGCGTGGGTTGCAGCAAGCGCGGCAAACGGGCCGAGGCAAGGTAGCTGCCGGAGAAGCGCAGCACCTTGGCCGAGAGCCAGTAGTGCGAGCCGTCGGTGTCGAGATAGCCCAGATGGGCCAGGGTCAGCAAATGGCGCCGAGCCGCCGCTCGGGTCAGGCCGGCGCGCTCGGCGGCTTGGGTGGCGTTCAAGCGCTGGCGCTCGGTGTCGAAACTCTCCAGCACCGCCATGCCTTTGGCCATGCCTTCAATGAAGTCGGCTTTGGCGATGGTTCGACGTTCAGCAGACACAGTGCGCGATGATCGCACAAGGCTTTCGTTGATCGCGCACATCGACGCTTGGCCGGTTGGCACCTGGTTGCTCGTGGCTTACGCTTGATCGCCCGTCAACCCACCCATTGCCCAGCCGCCACACCACAAGCGCCGCGGCGCAAAGCCCAACCCATGCGAACCCAAGTCGCCATCGTCGGCGCCGGCCCCTCCGGTCTGCTGCTCGGCCAGCTGCTGCACAAGGCGGGCATCGACGCCGTGATCATCGAGCGCCAGACGCCCGACTACGTGCTGGGTCGCATCCGCGCCGGTGTGCTCGAGCAGGTTGCCACCGATCTGCTCGACGAAGCAGGCGTGGGCCAACGCATGCACGCCGAAGGCCTGGTGCACAGCGGTTTCGACATGCTGTTTGGCGGCGTGCGCCACCGCATCGATCTGGACAGGCTCACCGGCGGCAAGCGCGTGATGGTCTACGGCCAGACCGAGGTCACGCGCGACCTGATGGACGCCCGCCAAGCCGCCGGCCTGCCCACCGTTTACGAAGCCGCGAATGTTCAGGTGCACGACTTCGACACCCACAGCCCGCGCGTGACCTACGAGAAAGACGGCCAGAGCCACGACCTGGCCTGCGACTTCATCGCCGGCTGCGACGGTTTTCACGGCGTGTGCCGCGCCAGTGCGCCGCGCAACGCCATCAAAGAGTTCGAAAAGGTCTACCCATTCGGCTGGCTGGGCCTGCTCTCGGACACGCCGCCGGTGCACCACGAACTGATTTACGTGAACCACCCGCGCGGCTTTGCACTGTGTTCGCAGCGCAGCGCCACACGCAGCCGCTACTACCTGCAGGTACCGCTCACCGACAAGATCGAGCAGTGGAGCGACGACGCCTTCTGGCAAGAACTCAAGCTGCGCCTCGACCCCGAGGCTGCAGCCAAACTGGTTACCGGGGCGAGCATCGAAAAAAGCATTGCGCCGCTGCGCAGCTTTGTCAACGAACCGCTGCGCTTTGGCCGCATGTTCCTGGCCGGTGACGCGGGCCACATCGTGCCGCCCACCGGCGCCAAGGGCCTGAACCTGGCCGCCACCGACGTGAAGTACCTGATGGACGCGTTGGTAGAGTTCTACCGCGAGCAATCGGAAGCGGGCATCGACGGCTATTCCGAGCGCTGCCTCAAGCGCATCTGGCGCGCCGAGCGCTTTTCCTGGTGGTTCACATCCATCATGCACAACTTCCCAGACGAAGGCGCTATTCACGCCAAGCTGCAGGAAGCCGAGCTGGACTACCTGATGCACTCCGAGGCCGGCCTGCGAACCATCGCTGAAAACTACGTGGGCCTGCCACTGGATTTCGGTGAGCCGAACGACTGAAGATCCGGTTGCTTCCTCTGGATTGGGCGCCCTGAGCGCCCTTTCTTTTGGCCGTTGACAGACCAGCGATCACCCCGCGCGGGCGCAGGGGCGGAATTACAGACTCTTACCTGCCATTTAATATATGTGTAAGTTACACAGTTATATGATGCTTCCTCAAGAGATCACCATGGACCACCCCCACGCGCCCATTACCCTGGACACCCAGGGTCCGCTGACCGAACAGCAGAGCCTGCTGGTCGCGCTCGACAGCGTGCTGCTGCCTTTGGCGCAGCTGTGCGTTGCCAAGGGCATTCCGGTGCCTGCGCTGGAAGAGCGCGTCAGACAGGCTTTCGTCAGCGCTGCCAGAGCGGCCTGTGAGAGCGCCAACCCACAGCGACTCAACAGCCGAATCAGCACCCTGACTGGTCTCACGCGCCGGGAGGTCACGCGCATCCAGTCCAACACCGAACCCGCCCGCCCAGCCAATCGCAGCGCGGTCAGCGAGCTCTTCACCCACTGGCTGGCACTGCCCGCCTACCAGAACCAACAAGGGCCCAAACCCCTGCCGCGCATCGGCCCCGCACCGAGCTTCGATTCGCTGGCTCAGTCGGTCACGCGTGACGTGCACCCAAGGTCCCTGCTGGAAGCGCTGTGTCGACTCGGCCTGGCTGAACACGATGTCGAAACCGACATCGTGCGCTTGCTCATGGATGCATTCGTGCCACGCAACCAGTGGGCACAAATGGTCGGTTATCTGGGTAACAACGTCGGCGACCACTTGCGCGCGGCAGTGGCCAACGTGCTGGGCCTGGGCGACGAGCATTTCGAGCAGGCGCTGTTCGCTGACGAACTCTCGCTGCAGTCGCTGCAGCAAGCCCGGCAGCTGATCACCCGACAGTGGCGTCGGCTGATGACCGACATGGCCCCCCAGCTTGAAGCGCTCATGAAGGCAGACGCACTGGCTGGAAGGCCCCAGGACCAAAGCTTGCGCGTGGGACTGTATTCCTGGACCCAGGACATGGACAACGCAACAGAAAACCAGCAACCGACAGGAGGAAAGACATGAACCGGATCGAACCCACCCAGCCGCTGAATCCTACCCGGCGACAAACGCTGTTCGCCCTCCTGGGCAGCGCCTTGATTCCAGCCTGCGGCGGCGGAGCCGACGTGGCTGGCCTGAGCAGTGGCGGCACTGGCTCATTCAGCACCGGTGTGATCGTGGGCCTGGGATCGGTGATCGTCAACGGCACCCGTTTCGACGACAGCGCGGCAACCGTGACCTCGAACGGGCTTCGCAGCACGAACGCCGCCTTGCAGTTGGGCATGGTGGTTCGAATCGAAGGTTCATCCGTGACCGCAGCTCTCGTTCCAGGCGGGCTGGCTTCGGCCAGCGCGACCAGCATCGACTACGGAAGTGAATGGACGGGTCAGGTTGGTTCAGTCGACACCGCCACACGCCGTCTCACCCTGCTGGGGCAGACCGTGCACGTGACACCCGCCACGGTCTTCGCTGGCGCCAGCTTTGACCCCGGCCTGGAAGGTCGCTTCATCGAGGTCTATGGTTTCCTGAACGTGGTGGACGGCAGCTTGCAGGCCACCCGGATCGAGGTCGAGTCCAGCCGCCCTGACCGGTACCAGCTCAGTGGCGTGGTGCGCAATCTCACCGCCACCACCTTCACGCTGGGTTCCGCAGTGATCCGGCACGGCAACACACTCGCCAAACCCAGCAACCTTCAGAACGGTCTGCTGGTGCGGACGAAGTTGCAGACCCTCACCAACACGAGCGGCGAGTGGATCGCCACGGAAGTGCAAGGCCAAGACTTGCGTGACCAGATCGACAACAACGACGAAGCCGAGATCGAAGGACTGATCACCGCCTTCACCAGCAGCACCCGCTTCAGCGTCAACGGTATCGAGATTGACGCCAGCCGCATCAGCCCACCCAGTGGTCTGACTCTCGGGGCGCGCGTCGAGGTGAAAGGCGTCGCGGCCGGAGGCGTCGTGATCGCACGCGAGCTCGAGATCGAAGACGACGACGACATCGCCTCACAAGAATTCGAGTTTCATGGCGCCGTCTCTGCGTTGGATCGGGTGTCCAGAACTTTCGTTGTCCGCGGCTATTCGGTGCGCTACATCGACAGCCCCTCGCCAGGCGCTACGCGCTTTGAGCTGGGCAGACAGGTTTGGGCCAACGGCCTCCTCGTCAAGGTCAAGGCGCGGCTGGACGCCAGCGGTGATCTGGTCGCCACCCAAGTCGAAGCCCAAGACTGATTTCCCATGCCAACCCGTCGCTCAAGGCGACCCACCCCCGAGGAGAAAGTCCATGCACATACCTGATCGACCCCGCCGCGCTCTCGACCGAGCAAAGCCATGGCTATGTGTTGCTCTGGCCGGCACACTGGCCGCCTGCGGCGGTGGCGGAGGAAGTCCAACCCCCGCGGCGTCAAGTTCCAGCCGCGTCGCTACCTTCATCGACGCCCATGTCGAGGGACTTGAGTTCCGGTCTGCGAGTGGCACCGGCCTGACAGACCGCAACGGCAATTTCTCCTATGTCCGTGGCGATACCGTCACCTTCTCCGTCGGCAACATGGTGCTGGGCAGCGTCACTCCAACCGGCAACAAGGTCACCCCGGTACAACTGGTACCCGGCGCCATCGACGCCAGCGACCCGAGGGTCACGCGCATCCTGCGCACCCTACAAAGCCTGGATACCGACAACGACCTCAACAACGGCATCCAGATCAGTGCGTGGGCGCGCGAAGTGGCGTCCAGCCGTCCCACCGTACGACTGGACGACAGCAAGACCACCGACGAAGCGGTGGAAGGCCGCCTGCCGACCGGTCAGTACACCCGCACCGAGGAAGAAGCTCGATCGCACTACCGTGAGCATCAGGACGACGAATCGAACGAGGACAAGGGCTATGACGCCAGTGGCTCCGGTACAGCCAGGCCCGTCACGCAACCCGTCAACACCACTGGTCGCCTGCTGGCCTCCAATTGCTTCCAATGCCACGGCACGCTGGGCCGCGGTGGTTTCGACAGCATCCGCGGCGGTGACGCCGACGAGGCGCTGGAGTACCTGAGCAAGCCCGCCAGCAGCGACATCATGGCCGCGCATGCCCAAGGATTCACCCGCGCCCAGTTGCAGCAGATCATCAACTACCTCCAGCAATGAGCGCCGGAGAAAACACCATGAATCACATTCAAAGAATGCTGGCTCGCCGCCGCTGGCTGATGCTGGCAGGCGCTGCGGCCATCACCTCGGTGGTGCCCACCATGGGGTGGGCGGATG
>JBBSDB010000023.1:0-21331 GCA_038249735.1 Burkholderiales bacterium | reverse complement strand
CTGCGCCGCTTCGCGTCTTCCCCCAGGGGGGTCGCGCTCTGTGGCCCGGCAAAGCCGGTTCCACGGAAGCCCTGGAATAAGCCACCGCCTCCGTCTCCATCGTTCAAATTGCAAGATTGTTAGGAACCCATCATGACCAACGTCGTCATCGTTTCCACCGCCCGCACGCCCCTGGCCAAGAGCTGGAAGGGCGCCTTCAACATGACCCACGGCGCCACGCTCGGTGGCCACGCGGTGCAGCACGCCGTCCAGCGCGCCGGTATCGACGCCGCTGAGGTGGAAGACGTCATCATGGGTTGCGCCAACCCCGAGGGCGCCACGGGCGCCAACATCGCGCGCCAGATCGCGCTGCGCGCCGGCATGCCGGTCACGGTATCGGGCATGACAGTGAACCGTTTCTGTTCGTCCGGCTTGCAGACCATCGCGCTTGCTGCGCAGCGCATCATTGCCGGCGAAGGCAGCGTGTACGTGGCTGGCGGCGTGGAGAGCATTTCCTGCGTGCAGCAGGAGATGAACACCCACATGCTTGCCGATCCCTGGCTGGTGAAGAACAAGCCCGAGATCTACTGGAACATGCTGCAGACGGCCGAGAACGTGGCCAAGCGCTACAACATCGGCCGCGACGAGATGGACGAGTACGGCGCCGCCAGCCAACAGCGCGCCACCGCCGCGTTGGAGGCAGGCTTGTTCAAAGACGAGATCGCCCCCATCACGGTGACCGCCGGCATCGCCGACAAAACCTTGGGCCTGATCACCAAGGAAGTCACGATCGAGAACGACGAAGGCATCCGTGCTGGTACCACCTTCGATGGCATCCACGGCCTGCGTTCGGCGCTGCCTGGCGGCCTGATCTCAGCTGGTAACGCCAGCCAGTTTTCTGACGGCGCTGGCGCTTGCGTGTTGATGGACGAAACCCTGGCCGAGAAACGCGGCCTCAAGCCGCTGGGCCGCTTCCTCGGCTTCGCGGTCGCCGGTTGCGAGCCCGACGAAATGGGCATCGGCCCGGTGTTCGCGATTCCCAAGGTGCTCGCGCGTTTGGGCCTGAAGGTGAGCGACATTGACCTTTGGGAGCTCAACGAAGCGTTTGCTGTGCAGGTGCTGTACTGCCGCGACAAGCTGGGCATTCCGGCCGACAAGCTCAACGTCAACGGCGGCGCCATTGCGGTCGGCCACCCTTATGGTGTGTCGGGCCAGCGCCTGACCGGCCATGCGCTGATCGAGGGCAAGCGACGCGGTGCGAAGCGGGTTTGCGTGACCATGTGCATTGGCGGGGGTATGGGCGCGGCCGGAATATTCGAAGTGTTGTAACGCCGCGCGCTGCGCGGTCGTACAACCCCCCGCGCCGCTTCGCGTCACCCCCAGAGGGGGCGATGCCTGTGGACCAGCGAAGCCGGATCCACGGCATCCTGAATGCAGGCACGCGCTCCGGCCAGGGGTGAGGTGTTCTGTACTGTCGATTTCTTCGTTGTGGATGGAACCCCATGAGCCTTCGCCCCACCCTCGATTTCCTGCTCAACGACTGGTTGGCGGTCGACAGCCTCAACCAGCGCGAGCGCTTCGCCGATCACAGCCGCGAAACGTTTGACGCGGTGCTCGACACCTGCGAGCGCCTCGCGCGCGAGAAGTACGCGCCGTTCAACCGGCTGGTCGACACGCAGGAGCCGCATTTCGATGGGGAGAAGGTGATCCTCCCGCAGGCCACGCACGATGCGCACAAGGCTTACGCCGAGAGCGGCATGCTGAGCGCCGCGCAGGATGCGGACATCGGCGGCATGCAACTGCCCTACACGGTGGAAGCGGCGGCGAACACGTTTTTTGCCATGGCCTCGGTGAGCATTGGCTCGGGCCTGCTCACGGTGGGCAACGCCAACCTGCTGATGAAGCATGGCACCGAACTGCAAAAGCAGGTGTTTGCGCTCAACGAATTTTCGGGTCGCTGGTCCGGCACGATGTGCCTGAGCGAGCCGCAGGCGGGCTCCAGTCTGAGCGACGTGGTGACGCGCGCTGTCGCAGACGGGGACGACTTCGCGAGCGATCCACTCGGGCCGCGTTACCGCCTCACAGGCAACAAGATGTGGATATCTTCGGGCGAGCATGAGCTCACCGAGAACATCATTCACCTGGTATTGGCCAAGATTCCGGATGAGAGCGGCAAGCTCATTCCTGGCACGCGCGGCATTTCGCTGTTCATCGTGCCCAAGAAAATGGTGAATGCAGCCGGTGAGATCACCGGCGAACGCAACGACGTGGCGTTGGCCGGCCTCAACCACAAGTGCGGCTGGCGCGGTACCACCAACACCCTACTCAATTTTGGTGAAGGCAAGTACCCGGTGCAAGGCAAGGCTGGCGCTGTCGGGTATCTGGTGGGCCAGCCGGGCAAGGGCCTGGCCTGCATGTTCCACATGATGAACGAGGCGCGCATCGGCGTCGGCCTGGCGGCCACCATGCTGGGCATGGCGGGCTACCACGCCTCGCTCGATTACGCGAAAAACCGCCCGCAGGGCAGGCCGGTTGGCCCAGCCGGCAAAGACCCGGCCCAGCCGCCGATCCGCATCATCGAACACGCCGATGTGAAGCGCATGCTGTTGGCGCAGAAGTCGTATTGCGAAGGCGCCTTGGCGCTGGAGCTGTATTGCGCGCGGCTGGTGGATGAACAACACACCGGCGACGCCGAGGCGGCCGATGAGGCCCGTTTGCTGCTTGAAGTGCTCACGCCGATCGCCAAGAGCTGGCCGAGCGAGTGGTGCCTGGAAGCCAACTCGCTGGCGATTCAGGTGCTTGGCGGCTATGGCTACACGCGCGATTTCCCGGTCGAGCAGTACTGGCGCGACAACCGCCTGAACATGATCCACGAGGGTACGCACGGCATCCAGGCGATGGATTTGCTGGGCCGCAAGGTGCTGATGGAAGAGGGGAAGGGCCTGCGGCTGCTGGCCGCGCGCATGCAAGCGACCATGGCCCGAGCGGCGAACGTGCCCGAGTTGGCCCCTCACGCCCAAGCCCTGGGTGCGGGCTTGAATGAAGTCGCCGCCGCCACCCAGGCCGCCTGGTCCACCGGCAACCCGAACGACGCACTCGCCAATGCTGTCCCTTACATGCAGGCGTTCGGCCACACGGTGCTGTCCTGGGTCTGGCTGGATGTGGCGCTCACGGCGCAGGCAGCGCCCGAGTCGGCAGCACGCACCGGCCGCCTGGCTGCGATGTGTTTCTTTTTCCACTACGAGCTGCCCAAGATCGGCGCCTGGTTGCGGGTGGTGAGCAGCCGCGACGCCACCTGCGCCGAACTGCCCATAGACGCTTTTTGACAATGCTTTTTGACATCACCCACAACAGGAGACATCACATGACCCCCCGCACTGTTCAACAACTGTTCGACCTCAAGGGCAAGACCGCTCTCATCACCGGCGGCTCGCGCGGCCTGGGCCTGCAAATGGCCCACGCGCTGGGCGAGCAGGGCGCGCGCGTCCTCATCAGCTCGCGCAAGGCCAGCGATCTGGAAGCGGCCACCGCCGAGCTGCAGGCCGCCGGTATCGACGCGCGCTGGATCGCCGCCGATTGCTCGAAGGAAGAAGACATCCAGCGCCTGGCAGACGAATCGTTGCAGCGCCTGGGCGACATCGACATCCTGGTTAACAACGCCGGGGCTGCCTGGGGCGCGCCGGCCGAAGACCATCCGGTGGAGGCCTGGGACAAGGTGATGAACCTCAACGTGCGCAGCTACTTCATCTTGAGCCAGATCATCGCCAAGCGCAGCATGATCGCGCGCAAGAGCGGTCGCATCATCAACACCGCCAGCATCGCCGGCCTGGGTGGCAACCCGCCCGAGATGACAACGATCGCTTACAACACCTCCAAGGGCGCCGTGATCAACTTCACCCGCGCGCTGGCCGCCGAGTGGGGCAAGTACGGCATCACCGTGAACGCCATTTGCCCGGGCTTTTTTCCCAGCAAGATGACCATGGGCACGCTGAAAGCGATGGGCGAAGAAAAACTGGCTGCGAACGCACCGCTGCGCCGACTGGGCGACGACGAAGACCTGAAAGGTCTGACCGTTCTGTACGCGTCGGACGCCGGCAAGCACATCACGGGGCAGTGGCTGGCGGTGGACGGCGGCGTCAGTGTGGTCACTGGCGGGTAGAGGTAGCCCACCCCCGCGCCGCGCAAAACTTGTGACCCACCCCCGCCGCGCTGCGCGCGACCCCCTCAAGGGGGCGGCACTGGCGGCCCGGCAGAGCCGGTTCCGCGGTGCCCTGGAACAAGGCACTTCGCGCGGGCCTTTCCATTGTTGTCGAATGCCTTTTACCCGCACCGTTTTTAAATACCTGCTTACATGAAATTTGAAGTTCACATCCCCTTCGTCGAACTGCTCGGCTTCGAGTTGCTGCGCATGGAAGGCGGCGAGGCCGAGATCGCTTTCAAGCCAGCCGACGACCACCTCAACTCGTTTGATGTGGTGCACGGCGGCGCGAGCATGACGCTGATGGATGTGGTCATGGCGCATGCAGCGCGCTCGGTTGAGCCTGCCATGGGTTGCGTCACGATCGAGATGAAAACCAGCTTCATGCGCGCAGCTAGCGGGCCGTTGGTCGCCAAAGGCAAGCTGCTGCACCGCACCGCCACCATGGCTTTCACCGAGGCCAGTATCTTTGACGCGGCGGGCAAACTGTGTTGCCATGCCACCGGCACCTTCAAGTTTGTGGCGCGCCTGCCGGTCAGCCCGGGCAGCAGCCAGCCGCTCAAACGCATTTCCACCGACTGATTTTTCAGACACCAACCCAGGAGAAATTCCCATGCCCACCAACCAACAAATCGTGCTCGACAACCGCCCACAAGGCGAAGCGACCGCAGACAACTTCAAGCTGGTCACCACCGACACGCCCGCGCTGAAAGAGGGCCAGGTGCTGGTCAAGCACCACTTCCTGAGCCTGGACCCCTACATGCGCGGCCGCATGAACGACAGCAAGAGCTACGCGGCCTCGCAAGGGCTGGGCGAGGTGATGATTGGTGGCACGGTGGGTGAGGTGGTCGAGTCCCAGCACCCCAAACTCAAGGCGGGCGACCAGGTGGTCGGCATGGGTGGCTGGCAGCAGTACAGCGTGGTCGACGCCACCCAGCCGGGCGCACTGCGCAAGGTTGACACCACCCATGTGCCGCTGTCCCACTACCTGGGTGCGGTCGGCATGCCCGGCGTGACCGCCTGGTATGGCCTGGTCAAGATCATCAACCCGAAGGCCGGCGAAACCGTCGTCATCAGCGCCGCCACGGGCGCGGTGGGCAGCGCATTTGGCGCCCTGGCCAAAGCGCGTGGCTGCCGTGCGGTGGGCATTGCCGGCGGGCCAGAGAAGTGCAAATACGCGGTGGAAGAACTGGGCTTTGACGCTTGCATCGACTACAAGCTGCACAAAGACATGTATTCCCTGGCCAAGGCGCTCAAAGAGCATTGCCCGAACGGCATCGATGGCTACTTCGAGAACGTCGGCGGCATGATTTTGGACGCGGTGCTGTTGCGCATGAACGCCTTCGGCCGCATCGCTGTCTGCGGCATGATCGCCGGCTACGACGGCCAGCCGCTGCCGCTGACCAACCCGGCGCTGATCCTGGTGAACCGGCTGAAAATCGAAGGTTTCATCGTCAGCGAGCACATGGAAATCTGGCCTGAGGCCCTGACCGAGCTCGGCACCTTGGTCGCCACAGGCAAGCTGCGACCGCGCGAGACGGTTGCTGAGGGCATCGCCGCGGCACCCGAAGCCTTTCTGGGTCTGCTCAAGGGCAAGAACTTCGGCAAGCAGCTCGTCAAGTTGTAACCCGCCGCGCCGCAGGACTTGACGACCACCCCGCCGCGCTGCGCGCGACCCCTCAAGGGGCGGCACTGGCGGCTCGGCGGAGCCGGTTTCGCGGTGGCCCTGAGTCTAAGCACCTCGAATCGTTGACGATTTGGAGTCACCATGAACCCCACGCATGAGGTTTTCAACCAGCCTGCGCCGCTGGTGAACATCAATCTGTTTGATGGCAACCGAGCGCTGCAGTCTGCGCTGGCATTCAATGCGCCGGCGCTGGACACCGACCCTTTGAAGGCGCTTGGCGAGCGGGTGGGCAGTGCCGACATGCAGACCCACGCCCGCCTGGCCAATGTGTTCACGCCGCAGCTCAAAAGCCACGACCGCTTTGGGCGGCGCGTTGATCTGGTGGAGTTTCATCCGAGTTATCACGCGCTGATGAACGAAGCGACGGCTGCGGGTTTGCACGGCACGCCGTTTGCCCAGGCAGAGCAGGCCACAGGCCATGCCCACCTGAGCAGAGCGGCGGGTTTCATGCTCTTCACCGAGCTGGAGCCTTCCATCCTCTGCCCGATCTCCATGACCTACGCGGTCACGCCAGCCCTTCAAGACAATGCTGCCATCTACCGCGACTGGGCGCCGCAACTCATCAGTCGCGCTTACGACCCGGCGCTAGCCCTCTGGAAAGACAAGCCCGGTGTGACCATGGGCATGGGCATGACCGAGAAGCAGGGCGGCTCGGACGTGCGCGCCAACACCACGCAAGCGGTGCTGGACGGCGAAGACGGCTGGGGCCAGCGTTTTCGCGTCACGGGCCACAAGTGGTTTTTCTCGGCGCCGATGTGCGACGCCTTTCTGATCCTGGCCCAGACGCCTTCGGGCCTGAGCTGCCTGTTCTTGCCACGCGTCCTGCCCGATGGGTCGCTGAACCAGCTGTTCATCCAGCGCCTGAAAGACAAGCTGGGCAACAAAGCCAACGCGAGTTCCGAGGTCGAGTTCGTCGGCGCCACCGCCTGGCTGGTGGGAGACGAAGGGCGCGGCGTGCCGCAGATTCTGGCCATGGGCACCATGACGCGGCTGGATTGTGCGCTGGGCACCGCCGGCCTGATGCGCCACGCGCTCTCGCTAGCGCTCCACCACACATCGCAACGCCAGGCGTTTGGCAAGCCGCTCATCGAACAGCCGCTGATGAAGAACGTGCTGGCCGATCTGGCGCTGGAATCTGAGGCCGCGACCGCACTGGCGCTGCGGCTGGCGCGCAGCTTCGACCGGCCCAACGACGAGCACGAGCGCGTGATGCAGCGTCTTCTCACCCCAGTGGCCAAATTCTGGATCTGCAAACGCGGCAGCCACTTCGCCCAGGAAGCCATGGAGTGCCTGGGTGGCAATGGCTATGTGGAGGAGGGAGGTGAGGGCGTCATGGCGCGCGTCTACCGCGAAATGCCGCTCAACAGCATCTGGGAAGGCGCGGGCAACATCATGGCGCTGGACCTGCTGCGCGCACTGCGCAAAGCCGATGCGGCTGCCGCACTGGCCCACGATCTGGCCCCAGCGCGCGGCATGCACCGAGCACTCGATCATCTGGCCGAGTCGCTGCCGATGCGCGTGGAGCAGATGGCCACCGAGATCGAAGCGCGCCGCCTCGCGCAAGACGTGGCGCTGGTGGTGCAGGCCGCGCTGCTGGCGCAAACCGCACCGGGTGCTGTGTTTGGTGCCTTCTGCGAGTCGCGGCTGGCCGGGCACTGGGGCCACAGCTTTGGCTCGCTGGGTTCCGGCACCGATTTCGACGCCGTCATTGCCCGCGCAAAGCCTCGCTGAAACCACCTCTGGAGACCCGATGGCCGACCTGATCCTGCATCACTACCCCACCTCGCCATTTTCGGAAAAAGTGCGCCTGATCCTCGGGCACAAACGGCTGGCCTGGCAGAGCGTCGTCATTCCGCGCGTCATGCCCAAGCCCGATGTGTTGGCGCTGACCGGCGGCCACCGGCGCACGCCGTTCCTGCAGGTCGGTGCCGACATCTATTGCGACACCGCGCTCATCTGCGATGTGCTCGAACAGCACCAGCCCGACCCCACGCTGTATCCGCCGCAGCAAAAAGGCGTGGCTCGGGTGCTGGCGCAGTGGGCCGACAGCACGCTGTTCTGGGCCGCGATGGGCCACAACCTCAGCCCCAAGGGCGCGGCCGCGCTGTTTGCTGGCCAGCCCCCCGAGGCCGCGCAGGCCTTCGCGGCCGATCGCGGTGCGATGCGCACCAACATGACCAGCTTGCGCCCGGGTGACGCCACCGCCGCCTACCGCAGCTACCTGCGCCGCCTGGCCAACCTGCTTGACGACCAGCCGTTCCTGCTGGGTGATGCGCCCTGCGTGGCCGACTTCGCGGCCTACCACCCGCTGTGGTTCAGCCGGGTGGTCAACCCCGCGATGGCTGGCATTCTGGATGCCACGCCAGGCGTGATCGAGTGGATGGATCGCCTGGCCGCCATCGGTCACGGCACCATCACCCAATTCACGGCAACCGAAGCCATTGCGGTGGCGGCCGCCACTGAGCCGGCGCCGCAGCAAGACGAGGCGTTTCAAGATGAGCACGGCATCGCCCTGGGCAGCCGCGTCAGCATCGCCGCCGAGGCCTTTGGCACCGAGCCCACCGAAGGCATCTTGCGCGCCGCCACCCGCACGCGCTACACGTTGGAGCGCCAGGACAACCGGGCTGGCCACTTGCATGTGCACTTCCCGCGCATCGGCTTTGTGCTGAAAGAGGTGCGGGCTTGAGCGCTGTCGCAACCCATGGCCTGCGCTGGCGCTGCCTGCCCTTTGCGGACCTCGGCGCGGCCGATCTGTACCGGGTGCTGCAACTGCGCTCGGCGGTGTTCGTTGTAGAGCAAAACTGTGTGTTCCAGGACATGGATGGCCGGGACCCCGCCTGCCTGCATCTCCTGGGCGCTGCGCCAGACGCAGGCGAGGGCGCCGAGTTGCTCGCCTACGCGCGCCTGCTGCCCGCCGGCGTGGCATTTGCCGAAGCAAGCATCGGCCGCGTGGCGACCGCAGCGCAGGTACGCGGCACGCGCGCTGGCCACGCTCTGATGGCCGAGGCCATCGCGCAGGTGCAGCGTCTCTGGGGGCCGCAGCCCATCCGGATCGGCGCCCAGGCGCATCTGCAAGCCTTCTACCGCCAGCACGGCTTTGAGCCAGATGGCGATCTTTACCTCGAAGACGGCATCGACCACATCGAGATGCTCCGTTCCTGAGCAAACACACCCACCCACAGGAGACCGACCACATGATCCAAGACTTCAAAAACAAAACCGCCGTGCTCACCGGCGCTGGTTCCGGCTTCGGCCTCGAATGCGCGCGCATCGGCGCGGCGCACGGCATGAACCTGGTGCTGGTCGATGTGCAGCAAGACGCGCTGGACGCTGCCGAGGCCGAGATGAAGGCCAGCGGCGTGAAGGTGCTGGCGCGCCGGGTCGACGTGTCCGATGCCGCACAGATGGAAGCCCTGGCGCTCGAAGTGCAGCAAACCCTCGGCGCACCGCACTTCGTGTTCAACAACGCCGGTGTGGGCTCAGGGGGGCTGATCTGGGAAAACTCGGTCGCCGACTGGGAATGGGTGCTGGGCGTCAACCTCTGGGGCGTGGTCCACGGCGTGCGCCTGTTCACGCCCATGATGCTGGCGGCAGCCAAGGCCGACCCGGCGTACCAAGGTCACATCGTCAACACCGCCAGCATGGCCGGCCTGCTCAATGCGCCGAACATGGGCATTTACAACGTCAGCAAGCACGCGGTCGTGAGCCTGTCTGAGACGCTGTACCAAGACTTGAAGCTGGTCACCGACCAGGTCAGCGCCAGCGTGCTGTGTCCGTACTTCGTGCCCACCGGCATCAGCCACAGCCAGCGCAACCGCCCCGCCGGCATGGCCGACGAGCAGGCCACGCAAAGCCAGCTGATCGGTCAGGCCATGGGCGCCAAGGCAGTGAGCTCGGGCAAGGTGAGCGCCACCCAGGTGGCACAAATGGTGTTCGACGCGGTCGCAGCCGATCAGTTTTACATCTACAGCCACCCGCGCGCGCTGGGCAATGTGCAAACCCGCATGGGCGCCATCGTGGCAGGCACCAACCCAGTCGATCCGTTTGCCGAACGCCCAGACATCGGGGTGGGCCTGCGCACCGCACTTCGAGTCGCCTGAGGGCCGCGGCTGACAGCAAAGCGCTGCGCCGGCAAGCCGTGTTTGCCGCGATGCGTGAGCCCGCCATCGCGGGTCCAATCGTCAACCACATCAACCAAAAAAGGCTCCCATGGCCACCACCAAACTGCTGCTCGACCACATCTATGAACACGAGAAAGCCCAAGCCAGCCGGGTTTTCCTGACCCAGCCCACCGGCAACGGCCAGGTGACCAGCTACACCTGGTCCCAGGTGATGGACCAGTCGCGGCGCATGGCCGCGCACCTGCAGGCCCAGGGCTTCGCGCCCGGCTCGCGGATCGCCATTCTGTCGAAAAACTGCGCCCACTTCATCATGGCCGAGCTGGCGATCTGGATGGCTGGCCACACCACCGTGGCGATCTTTCCCACCGAGACCGCCGACACGGTGAGGTACGTGCTGGAACACAGCGAGGCCAGCCTGCTGTTTGTCGGCAAGCTCGACACTTGGACGCAGCAGGCGCCCGGTGTGCCGCCCAACCTGCCGTGCATTGCTTTCCCGCTCGCGCCCGAGACGTCTTTTGACACTTGGAACAAGATCACCTCACGCACCCAGCCGCTGGAGGGTCAGCCCGCGCGTGGCGCCGACGACCTGGCACTGCTGATGTACACCTCAGGCTCCACCGGCACGCCCAAGGGCGTGATGCACAGCTTCGCCAGCGCTTCGGCTGCGGCCACCGGCATCGCGGCCAGCCTGCGCTCGAACATCCCGGGCGAGATTCGGGTGCTCTCGTACCTGCCGCTGGCCCACATCTTCGAGCGCGCCTGGATCGAGTGCGGTTCCTTGATCGACGGACAGGTGCACATTTTTTTTGCCGAGTCGCTCGACACCTTCCTGGCCGATCTGCAGCGCGCGCGGCCCACCGCATTCATCTCGGTGCCGCGCCTGTGGCTGAAATTCCAGCAGGGGGTGTTTGCCAAGATGGCGCCGAAGAAGCTCAGCCGGTTGCTGGGTATTCCCATCCTGGGGCGCATCGTCGGGCGCAAGGTGCTCACCGGCCTGGGCCTTGAGCAGGTGAAGTTTGCGGGCAGCGGTTCGGCCCCGATTCCGGCCGATCTGATCACCTGGTACAAGCGGCTCGGCCTGAACCTGAAGGAAGGCTATGGCATGACCGAAGACTTCGCCTACTCGTTCACCTCCAACGACGCGCAGAACGCCGCCGGCTATGTGGGGGTGGCGCTCGCAGGCGTGCAGGGCCGCATCAGCCCCGAGGGTGAGATTCAGATCAAGTCGCCTGGGCAGCTGGTGGGCTACTACAAGCAGCCCGAGCTGAGCGCCCAGTGCTTCACCGACGACGGCTTTTTCCGCACCGGCGATCTGGGCGACATCCGGGCCGACGGCCTGCTCAAGATCACCGGCCGCGCCAAGGAGCAGTTCAAGACCGCCAAGGGCAAATACGTGGCGCCTGCCCCGATCGAAAACCGCATCAACGCGCACCCGATGGTCGAGATGTCCATCGTCTCCGGCGTCGGCCAGGCGTCGGCCTATGCTCTTGTTGTGTTGGCAGAGACGCTGCGCCCGCGCCAGCACGAAGCCGCCTTGCGGCGAGAGGTGGAGAAGGAATTTGGCGCGCTGCTCGATGCGCTCAATGCCCAGGTGGCCGACTACGAGCGGTTGCAGATGATCGTGGTGGCCAAGGAACCCTGGAGCATCGAGAACGGCTGCCTCACCCCAACGATGAAGATCAAACGCGCGCGCATTGAGCACATGGCCGAACCGCAGATGGAGACTTGGTACGTGAACAAGCGAAAAGTGCTCTGGGCCTGAGTTGGCGCGTTGCTGGCCGCAAGGCGGCCGGCAACGCCTGTGGCAAACTGCGAATCTTCATCTTCAAACGGCACCGCTCGGTGCCTTTTTTTCGCCATGCAAAAAATCATCGCGCAGATCGCGCAGGAGATCCGCGTTGCGATGCACCAGGTCGAGGCGGCAGTAACGCTGCTCGACGGTGGCGCCACCGTGCCCTTCATCGCCCGCTACCGCAAGGAAGCCACCGGCGGGCTGGACGACATCCAACTGCGAGAACTCGAACACCGGCTCACCTACCTGCGCGAACTCGAAGACAGGCGCGCCACCGTGCTGAAAACCATCGACGAGCAAGGCAAGCTGACCGATGCACTGCGCCTGGCCATCGCCTCCGTGCCGACCAAGCAAGAGCTCGAAGACCTGTACCTGCCGTTCAAGCAAAAGCGCCGCACCAAGGGCCAGATCGCGCGCGAGTTCGGCATCGAGCCGCTGGCCGACAAGCTCTGGGCGGACCCGACGCTGGATCCGATGATGGAGGCCGAGGCGTTCAAACGCGAACCCGAGGTGCTCGACGACGGCAAGCCCGGCGCCGATTTCTCCACCGTGCCCGCCGTGCTGGACGGCGTGCGCGACATCCTGAGCGAGCGCTGGGCCGAAGACGCGGCGCTGCTGCAAAACCTGCGCGAATGGCTGTGGGCCGAGGGGCTGCTCCAGAGCAAGCTGGTGGCCGGCAAGGACGAAAACCACCCCGACGTGGCCAAGTTCCGCGACTACTTCGATTACGACGAACCCATCAACCGCGTGCCCTCGCACCGCGCGTTGGCCGTGTTTCGGGGCCGTTCGCTGGAAGTTTTGGATGCCAGGCTGGTGTTGCCCGAACCCGAACCGGTGGCTGCGAAGGGCGGCAAACCGGCGCCGGTGATCTCGCTGGCCGAGGGCCGCATCGCGCTGCATCTGGGCTGGAGCCACAAGCACCGCGCAGCCGACGATCTGTTGCGCAAATGTGTGGCCTGGACCTGGCGCGTCAAACTCAGCCTGTCGGGCGAGCGCGACCTGTTTGCCCGCTTGCGCGAAAGCGCCGAGTCGGTGGCGATCAAGGTGTTTGCCGACAACCTGCGCGACCTGCTGCTGGCCGCGCCGGCGGGTCCCAAGGTGGTGATGGGCCTGGACCCGGGCATCCGCACCGGTGTGAAGGTGGCAGTGGTCGATGGCACCGGCAAGCTGGTGGACACCGCCACCGTGTTCCCGCACGAACCGCGTCGCGACTGGGACGGCTCGCTGCACACGCTGGGCGGCCTGGTACGCAAACACGGCGTGAACCTGATCGCGATCGGCAACGGCACCGCCAGCCGCGAGACCGACAAGCTGGCCGCCGACCTGATCAAGCTGCTGGACAAGGCCGGGCAGGGCGGGGTGCAGAAGGTGGTGGTCAGCGAGGCCGGCGCCTCGGTCTATTCCGCCAGCGAATTTGCTTCTCAAGAAATGCCCGATATCGACGTGAGCCTGCGCGGCGCGGCCAGCATCGCGCGGCGCCTGCAAGACCCGCTGGCGGAGCTGGTGAAGATCGATCCCAAGAGCATCGGCGTCGGCCAGTACCAGCACGACGTGAACCAGAGCGCGCTGGCGCGCACGCTGGACACGGTGGTGGAAGATTGCGTGAACGGCGTCGGCGTGGACCTGAACACCGCCAGCGTGCCGCTGCTTTCGCGGGTCTCGGGTCTGTCGGGCACGGTGGCCAAGGCGGTGGTGCGCTGGCGCGAGGCACATGGCGCGTTCAAAAGTCGCCAGCAGCTGATGGAGGTGGCCGGGCTGGGCGCCAAAACGTTTGAGCAATGCGCTGGTTTCCTGCGTATTCGGGGTGGCGACAACCCGCTGGACATGACCGGTGTGCACCCGGAAACCTACCCGGTGGTGAAACAGATCCTGGAGAAAATCGGCCAGCCGGTGGCCGCGCTCATGGGCCGCGCCGACATGCTCAAGACGCTTCACCCTGAGCTGTTTGCCAACGACAAATTTGGTGTCATCACGGTCAAAGACATCCTGACCGAGTTGGAAAAACCCGGCCGCGATCCGCGCCCTGACTTCCAGGTGGCGCGCTTCAATGAGGGCGTGGACGACATCAGCGACCTGCGAGAAGGCATGCTGCTGGAGGGCACGGTCAGCAACGTGGCCCAGTTCGGGGCCTTCATCGATCTGGGCGTGCACCAGGACGGTCTGGTGCATGTGAGCCAGTTGGCGAACCGCTTTGTGAGCGATGCCCGTGAGATCGTCAAGACGGGCGATATCGTCAAGGTGAAGGTGGTGGAGGTCGACGTGGCGCGCAAGCGCATCGCCCTGTCGATGAAGCTGGACGCTGCGGCACCGCGCCGCGATGCCGGCGCCCCACGCGACAACCGCTTTGAGCCCGCCCGCCCTGGGCAGGCCAGCGCGCGCGGTGGTTCGCCCAGCCGGCACGCCGAGCCTTCGTCGGCCATGGCCTCGGCCTTTGCCAAGCTTCAGGGCACGAACAAGCCCTGAACCGTGGGGGCGCGCACAAATGGGTGTGAGATGCAGCGCACTTTTGGGCTTACCGGGCGGCTTGACAACTCAAGTCGGGCCCTGGCGGGTCGATAAAAAAGGGTATCCATAAAACCCAGCGCCCGCCACCTCATGCAACTGGAAGACCTGCTCAACTACCCCCGTGCCTTGCCAGCCATGCCGCGCGCGGTCACCGACTTGCTGGGTGAAATGAATCTGGAAGACCCCAGCCCACGCCGCATCGGGGACCTGATTTCGCGCGACCCGGCGCTCACCACGCGGGTGCTGCGCCTGTCCAACTCAGCGTTTTTCCGGGTCAGTCGCAAGATCGGCAGCGCCGACGAGGCGGTTGCGCTGCTCGGGCTCACCCATGTTCGATCGTTGGTGATGGCTGCCGCGCTGGGCTCCGGTTTCAAGAACGTGCCAGGCATCGACCTCAAGCAGTTCTGGCGCTACAGCCTGTGCACCGCCGATATCTCGCGTTCGCTCGCCGGTGTGCTGCGGCAAAACGAGGGCAACGCCTTCACCGCAGGGCTGATTCACGCCATCGGCATCCTGATCATGCACATCGCGATGCCCGACAAGATCGCGCCGCTGAACATGCAGACACCCCCGCTGGACCTGCACCGCGCGGCAGCTGAGAAAGCGCTGTTCGGCTATTGCTACGCCGAGGTGGGCGCCGGCATGATCGAAAAATGGCAGTTTCCGCCCGAGATGGTCTCAGCGCTGAGAAACCAGATTGAGCCCTTTGAGGGCGATGCCTACGACCCGCTGGGCGGGGTGTTGCACCTGGCCTCCTGGCGTGCACGCGCCGAGGAGTTGCAGCTCGACAACAGCGGCCTGGCTTCCACCTTCCCCGACATGGTCGGTCTGACCCTGGGCTTGGATCTGGGCACGGTGCTGGGAAAGGACCCGTCGGAGTGGTCGTTCAACCAAGCGCTGGGCGCGTTTATTGGCTGATACGAAAAGTCTCAAGTTGGTCGCCCATTTGACGAAGAAGTAACGGAGAGCCAAGTGGGTATGTTCCCGATCTATCTCTCAGCAGGCAGGTCCACCATGCAGATTGAAAAACTTCTCAAACAGCCCAGCGCCTTGCCCTCGCCACCCAAGGTGGTGCGCCGATTGATCAGCAGTTTCGACCAGGAAGAGGTCGACATGCTGCAGGTGGCTGCCCTGATCGAAGAAGACCCAGTGCTCACCGCCAAAATGCTCAAGACGGCCAACTCGGCCTTCTTCGGGCTCACCCGCTCCGTTTCCACAGCGCGCGAAGCGATCAACGTGATGGGGCTGATCAAAGTGCGTGCGCTGGTGATCGCCGCCTCCTTCGGGGAAGGTTTCCACAGCGTGGGCAGTGTCAATCTGAGCCAGTTTTGGCGCTACAGCCTGAACTCGGCCAACCTGGCCCGCTACATCGCGTTGCCCATCCGCATCGATGAGAGCACGGCATTCACCTCTGGCCTGATTCACAACATTGGCGAGCTGGTGATGCACGTGGGGATGCCCGAAGCCATGATCGACCTGGAGCGCAGCGTCCCCATGCTTGACCTCAAGCGCGCTGCCGCCGAGCGCGCCCTTTTTGGCTACAGCTACGCCGAGGTGGGCGCGGCGCTGGCGCGGGAATGGCATTTTCCCAAGCGCATGATCAACGCCATTGAACACCAGTGCGCGCCCTTCGAGAATGAGATTTATGAGCCGATTGCTGGCGTGGTGCACATCGCGTCCTGGCGTGCCAGAGCAGAAGAAGGGCACATGCGCAGCGAGCTGCTGATCAACACCTATCCCGACCCGATAGGCTTGGTTCTGGGCATCGATCCTGACATCGTGGTGGGCGAAGACATTCCGGCACTCACCCGGGTGGAAGCCCAACATGAAAAGCAAACCGCCTGAATAGAGCCCGGAGCGAACTGGGTTCTCGGCGGCAGCGCGTCCGGCCTGCGCGACAATCGCGCCCCATGCCGTCTTCATTCCAGGCACTTCGCCTTTACGCCGGTCCGCGCGCCCGCCAGCACATCGAGCAACACGGTCTGCGTCCGCAGCACGTGGGTGTCATCCCTGGGGCAGCGGGTGGGCCCAAAGGGCTGATCCTGGGGGCCCTGGACCGTTTCCTGTTCGGCCACTGGCTGCCGCAATCCACCCAGCCGGTTGATCTGGTGGGCGCGTCCATCGGTGCTTGGCGCATGGCGACCGGCTGTCTGGACCACACGGTGGCCGCCTTTGAGCGGCTTGAGCACGACTACATTCGCCAGCATTTCGAGCCACTGCCGGGCAAAAAGCGCCCCAGCCCCGACCAAGTCAGCGGGCAGTTTGGCGAGAACCTGCGTCTGTTTTATGGCGGGCGTCTGCCCGAGGTGCTGCAACACCCGCGCTACCGCCTGCACATCGTCACCTCGCGCGGGCGCCATCTGCTCGGGCGCCAAGGCCCGGTGCGCACACCACTGGGCTATTTCGGCGCGTTCGCCGCCAATGCGCTGCACCGCAAGGCGCTGGGTGCCTGGCTGGAGCGGGTGGTGTTCTCATCCCAGGTGAGAGGGTCAGCACAAGCGGTGCCGCTGCCCTTTGGCGTGCAAGATTTCCGCACCCGCCAGGTGCCGCTGACAACCGCCAATTTCATGGACGCGCTGCAGGCGAGCTGCTCGATTCCGTTCCTGCTCAATGCGGTGCACGGCATTGCTGGTGCGCCCCTAGGCGCGTACTGGGACGGCGGCATCACCGACTACCACCTGCACCTGCGCTACCAGCCAAGCGCTGAGTCGCCCATCGTGCTCTACCCGCATTTCCAGCGGCAGGTGGTGCCGGGTTGGCTCGACAAGGTGTGGAAGCGCCGCCACCAGGCCAGTGCGGCGCTGGATGACATGCTGGTGATCGCACCCGACCCCGCCTGGGTGGCCACGCTGCCCAACGGCAAGCTGCCTGACCGCAGCGATTTCACCGCCTACGGCAACGACCTCGCCGGTCGGGTGAGTGCCTGGAGCGCCGCCACCGCCGCCAGTCAGCGGCTCGCCGACGAGTGGGCGCAATGGCTGGAGCGGCCCGATCCAGCGCTGGTTCAGGCTTTCTAAGCACCTTCGTTGCGGCGGGATAATTGCGCATGTCCGCCGATACATCCAGCCCCACCCGATACCTCACAGCAGCGCTGTACCGGTTTGTCGATCTGCCCGATTTCACCGAGCTGCGCGAACCTATTCGGGCCGTCTGTGACCGCCACGGCGTGAAAGGCACGCTGCTGCTGGCTAGCGAAGGCATCAACGGCACCATCGCTGGCACCGAGGCAGGCGTGCGCGCGGTGCTGGCGCATCTGCGCGCTGATCCGCGCTTGGCGCGACTGCCACACAAGGAATCCTGGAGCGACAAGCCGCCTTTTCTGCGCATGAAGGTGCGGCTGAAAAAGGAAATCGTTGCCCTGCATGTGCCCGAGCTCGACCCGAACAAAACCGTGGGCCGCTATGTCAAGCCAGCCGACTGGAATGCTCTGCTGGCCGACCCCGAGCTGCTGCTGATCGACACCCGAAATGACTACGAGGTGGCGATCGGCAGCTTCCAGGGCGCGGTGAATCCCCAGCTCAAGACGTTCACCGAGCTGCCCGCCTGGCTCGATGCACAGCCGCAATTGCAAGGCGAGGGCGGCAAGAAGACCAAGGTGGCGATGTTCTGCACCGGCGGCATCCGCTGTGAAAAATCAACCGCACTCATGAAGATGCGCGGGTTCGACGAGGTCTACCACCTGGAGGGCGGCATCCTCAAGTACCTGGAAGAGGTGCCGCCCGAGCACAGCACCTGGTACGGCGACTGCTTCGTTTTCGATGAGCGGGTGAGCGTGGGCCACGGTCTGCTGCCCGGCCCTCACGAACTCTGCCGCTCCTGCCGCTGGCCGCTCAGCCCAGCAGACAAAGCCTCGCCGCACTACGTGAAGGGCGTGAGCTGCGCCCATTGCCATGATCAGCGCACGCCGGAAGCAAAGGCAGGCTTGGCCGAACGTCAGCGGCAGGTGGAGCTGGCCGAGGCGCGGGGTGAGCCGCATGTGGGCGCCCGAATGGCACCTCATTCCGAGCACCGGTAGAAGCTATAATTCACTTTAATAATATCTTAAAGTGAATTGATTTAATTCAGATATTTGCCGAATCTATGGTGCCTATCGGTGTGGTCATCGCAGATCGTTACATGGCTTGTGCGAGCATGTTTCGATAGTCCTCAGGCGAAGCCAGTCGCGGGTTGGTTTTGTGGCAGTGGTCGGCCAGAGCGCCTTCAATCACCCGGTCAAACAGGTCCGGCGTGACGCCCATCGCAGCCAGTCCGCTGGGCAGGCCCAGGCGGGCGTTCATCGCAGTGACCGCGTCGGGCACCTCGGAGCCGCTGGCCAGCCCCATGGCCTGGGCCATGCGCTCCAGGCGCCGCTCTTTTTTCATCGACTCGGCCTCGGCGTTGAACCGGATCACGGCGGGCAGGAACATCGCGTTCAAGCTGCCGTGGTGCAGGCGCGGGTCCACGCCGCCCAGGCTGTGGCTCAGCGAATGCACGCAGCCCAGGCCTTTCTGGAATGCCATCGCGCCCTGCATGCTGGCGCTCATCATGTTCAAGCGCGCTTCGCGGTCGCCGCCATCGCGGGTGGCACGCTCGATGTGCGCCCAGCCGCGCGCCAGGCCATCGAGCGCAATGCCGTCGGCCGGCGGGTTGAAAGGCGGCGCCATGAAGGTTTCCATGCAGTGGGCGATGGCGTCCATCCCGGTGGCGGCGGTCAGCATGGGCGGCAGGCCCAGCGTGAGCGCAGGGTCGAGCAGGGCGGTCTTGGGCACCAGGTGCCAGCTGTGAAAGCCGAGCTTGCGGCCGTCGTCCACGATCAGAATGGCGCCGCGCGCCACCTCGCTGCCGGTGCCGGCAGTGGTGGGTACCGCGATCAGCGGCGGCACGCGGTCGGTGATCTTGGGCGACCCGCCTTCGATGGTGGCGTAGGTTTTGAGCGGACCAACGTGCACCGCAGCGATCGCCACGCCTTTGGCGCAATCGATCGCGCTGCCACCGCCCAGGGCAATCAGGCCATCGCAATGTTCAGCCTCGTAAATCGCCACTGCCGCCCGCACGGCCGCCTCGGTCGGGTTAGATGGCGTCTGGTCGAATACCGCAGACGGCAAACCTGGCAGGGCAGCGAGCGCTTGGTCCAGCAGGCCAGCGGCCTTCACCCCCGCGTCGGTCACGATCAGCGGGCGGCGGATGCCGACCCGCTCGCATTCCGCTTGGAGCTGGGCCACCACACCGTAGTCGATTTGAATGTTGGTGATGTAGAGAATCTGCGCCATGGGATGCCTTGGTGTGGGGGTAGACGAAAACTATACGGTCTGCAGCCTGCACCGCCCAAGCCATGTTCTGTCACAGCGTCGCTAAGCGGACAGCAGTAACCCATGCCCTGTGCCGGGCAGAAACCACCCTTGCCTATGCAGCCTAGCTGCCACGGCGCGGGACTTGCGCCAGGCCTTTGCACCGCTCTGACACAGCGGACCGGTCCCTCCAGCAGGCCGTGCTGGTTTTCAGATTTGTCTTGACCCAGGAGGAAAAGGCCTCCTGACGCCAGGAGGCCTTGCGCGTCAAGCAGGTCGCTTTGGCTTAGCTGTTGCCACCGTTGTGGACCCCGTTGCGGTTGGCCCGCACCGCGTCCGTGTCCGCCTTGGCAGCATTGAGCTCGGTCTGGGCTTTTGCTCTGGTTTCGCCCATCTCGACAGGCTGACTTGGGTAAGCGCTGGGGTTCAGCTGGTAGGCAGTCAGGCCGAGCTGCCCGTCCACGACGATGTTTCCGGTGCGAATGGCCTCTGCCAGTTCGGCCCTGACTTGGGCGCGGGTTTTGAGGCTGACGTTGGTTGTGTTCTCGGCAGGGTAGTTGTTGTCGACCACGGCGAAGGCGGAACCTGAGCCCAAGGCTGCGAGGGACAAGATAGCGGCAGAGAGGACGGATTTGTTCATGGTGTGGTGAGAAGGTTGGGTTGTAAAAAAGCGGCTTGTCGCACACTGGATACGCACCAACTTCCTCACTGGATGTGCCCATCTGTCTTTTTTGACTGTTTGTTTTCTGCGGGTTGTGTATGGTGCACCCGACCCGCCGCAACGATGCCCGTCTGCCTGAGAGCCAAGAGAAAGCCGCCCGAAGGCGGCCTCTCTGTCAGCGCCACCTTCCTCGCAGGGGTGACGCCTCCGTTTCCAAACCGGCTCAGTCGGCGAATTGCCCAGCGGCGTCGATCACCGTCTTGAGCTTGGTGATCTGGTCGGCCACAAAGGCCTTGTGGCCAGCTGGCGTCATGCGCTTGTCGGTCACCACGGCAGCGCCCAAAGCCTCTTGTCCCTTGATGAACTCTGGGTCCTTGAGGACCACCAGCAGCGCGTCGTTGAGTTTCTTGGCCACGTCGGGTGGCGTGCCCTTGGGGGCGTACATGCCGTGCCAGATCGTCAGGTTGAAGTCTTTCAGGCCCATTTCCTGGAGGGTGGGGTAATCCTTGAGGATTTTGTTGCCAGACAGCGGCTTGGCGGTGGTCACAGCAAACGCCTTGACGCGGCCAGCCTCGATCTGCCCCACCGTGTTGGTGGTCTGGTCACACATCACATCCACCTGACCCCCAATCAGATCGTTCATCGCTGGGCCGGTGCCACGGTAGGCGATGGTGGTCATGGCCTTATCCAGCTTGACAGCCGACTGCCACATCAGGCCGCACAGGTGCGAGGCCGACCCCAGGCCGGCGTGGGCCAGGTTGAGCTTGCCGCCGTTGGCACGGATGTAGTTCTCGAAGTCGCGGTAGGTGTTGGCGGGGAGTTTGGGCGCACCGATCAGTGTCATGGGCACATCGTTGATCATGCCCAGGTACTCAAAGTCTTCCAGCGGCTTGTAGGGCAGCTTTCGGTACAGGCCGGCAGTGGCGGCCATGCCGATGTGCCAAACGAGCAGGGTGTGGCCGTCGGGGGTGGCGCGGGCCACCTTGGCCGCGCCGATGGTGCCGCCAGCGCCCGCTGCGTTCTCCACAATGATGGTGGCACCGCCGAGCGGTTTGCGCATCGCCTCAGCAAGCTGGCGGGCCACGGTATCGGTGGGTCCGCCGGCGGCAAACGGCACCACG
>JBBSDB010000022.1:0-21475 GCA_038249735.1 Burkholderiales bacterium | reverse complement strand
TCGGCGGTGCGCAGCCAGCCGGCGCGAATGACGCCCCCGCCTGGCGTGTAGCGCACCGCGTTGCTCAACAGGTTGGACATGGCGCTCAGCAACTCGGTCTTGGCGCCCGAGACCAGCAGCGCTGGGCCAGCGGCGGCCTCGATGTCGTGCGGCGGGCGGCCAATCGTCTGGCTGAGTCCGTTCGCTTCTTGGAGCGCGTGGCTGAGCAGCTCGTCGCCATCCATCCACTCGCCCGCTCCGGGAGCCGGGCTGCCTTCCAGCCGCGAGAGGGTGAGAAGGTCGCTCACCAGCGTCTGCATGCGCCGAGCCTGCTGGCTCATCATGCCGAGGTAGCGCATGCGCTCGGCCTCTTCCAGCGGGATGCTCTGCATCGTCTCGACGAAGCCGCTGAGCACCGTGAGTGGCGTGCGGATTTCGTGCGACACGTTGGCCACAAAATCGCGCCGCATGGTGTCGGCCAATTGCACGGCGGTCACATCACGCGAGATCATGAGCTTGCGTTTTTTTCCGTAGGGGTGAACCTGCAGCGAGATTTTGGTCGGCTGAGAGGGCCGCACCCCCGGCCCGTCAATCTGGATCTCGTGGCCGAAATCACCAGCGGCCAGGTAGGCGGTGAATGCCGGCGCTCGCACCATGTTGCGCACGTACTGGCGCAGGTCGCGTTGTGGGTCGATCCCGAGGTGACCGGCTGCTGTGAGGTTGCACCACTCGATGCGCGCCTGCGCATCGAGCAGCACCACACCGTTGGGCGAGGCTTGAATGGCGGCAAGAAAGTCTTCCAGCCGTGCGTCGCTGTTTTGCGCCTTCTTGTCCAGCTTCTTGATCAGTTTGCGACAGCGCTCGACCAGCTCGCCCCAAGTGCCTGAGAGCACCGGCGCACTCGACGCCTCACCCCGGGCGATCCAGCCCATGACCCGGTGGGCGCGCAAGCCATCGAGCACTGCCCAAGCCAGGGCCCCGAGCAAGGCGCCGGCGAAGGTCCAGGGCGGCGAATCGATGGCCCAGCCCCAAATGGCGCCCAGTGCCACCCCGCACAGCAGCTCGATCGCACGACGCGTCATGCTGCGCTGGGGCTGGCATCCTGCGCTGGGCGACCTGTGTTGTTGAGCGCGGTGAGGCGGTAGCCGGCGCCGCGCACCGTCTCCACCATGGTGGCCGCATCGCCCAACGATTCCCTCAAACGTTTCACATGCACATCCACAGTCCGCTCCTCGATAAAGACATGGTCGCCCCATATCTTGTCGAGCAGCGTACCACGCGTGTGCACGCGCTCGGCGTGCTTCATCAGGTAGTGCAACAGCTTGAATTCGGTCGGTCCGACCTTGAGTTCGTTGCTGCGAAAGCTCACCCGGTAAGTGGCCGCGTCCAGCGCGAGTTCGCCGACCTGTACCGAGTCGTTGACGATCTCTGGTGCGCGACGGCGCAACACAGCGCGGATGCGCGCCAGCAGCTCCTGGGTGGAGAACGGCTTGGTGATGTAGTCGTCTGCGCCCGCGTCCAGACCTTGCACCTTGTCTGTCTCGTCGCTGCGTGCGGTGAGCATCAGAATGGGTACCGCCTTGGTTCGCTCGTTTTTGCGCCATTTTCGCGCCAGCGAGGCACCGCTTTCACCGGGCAGCATCCAGTCGAGCAGGATCACGTCGGGCAACACCGCGTCGACCTCGCGCTGCGCGGCGGCGCCGTCAAACACAATGGTGGGGGCAAAACCGTTGTGGCGAAGGTTGACCGCGATCAACTCGGCGATGTCCGGCTCGTCTTCCACCACCAGAATGCGGGGCAGTTTCCTCATCCTGCGGCCGACACGACTTTTTCCATCGGGCTGTGGCGCACGTCTTCGCCCTTGACGATGAAGATGATCTGCTCGGCGATGTTCTTGGCGTGGTCGCCCACCCGCTCAATCGACTTGGCGAGAAACATCAGGTCCAGGCTGGCGGAGATCGTGCGCGGGTCTTCCATCATGTAGGTGATGAGCTTGCGCATGAAGCCGTTGTACTCCTCGTCGATCTGGTCGTCCGACTTGATGATGGCCACCGCCATCGTGGTGTCCAGGCGGGCAAACGCGTCCAGGGTCTGGCGCAGCATGCCGGCCGCCAGGTCGGCTGCCACCCGCAACTCCGAACTCGGCAGGTTGCGCGGCGAGCCGCTGTCGAGGATGGACTTCACCATGCGGGCCATGCGGGCCACTTCGTCGCCGGCGCGCTCCAGGTTCTGCGTGGCGCGGGAAATCGCCATCAGAAAACGCAAGTCGCGCGCGGTGGGCTGACGCCGACCAATGATGGAAATGATGGCCTGGTCGATCTGCAGCTCAAACTGGTTGATACGGGCTTCGTTCTCAATCACCTGATCGGCCGACTCGCGGCTCATGTGCACCATGGCATAGACGGCCTGGTGCAACTGCGATTCAACCAGCCCACCCATCTCGAGCACCTGGGTGGAGATGGTGTTGAGCTCGGCGTCGAACTGGCTGGAAATGTGTTTGTCGGGCATGTCAACCAAACCTTCCTGTGATGTAGTCTTCGGTGGCGGTCTTGCTGGGCTTGAAGAAGATCTGTTCGGTGGCCCCGAATTCGATCATCTCCCCCAGGTACATGTAGGCGGTGTAGTCGCTGCAGCGCGCCGCCTGCTGCATGTTGTGGGTGACGATGGCAATGGTGTAGTCCTGCTTGAGCTCGTGCACCAGTTCTTCCACCTTGCCGGTGGAGATCGGGTCCAGCGCCGAAGTGGGCTCGTCGAGCAGCAGCACCGAAGGCTTGACCGCCACGCTGCGGGCAATGCACAGGCGCTGTTGTTGACCGCCCGAGAGCGACAACCCGCTTTGCTTGAGCTTGTCCTTCACCTCGTTCCATAGCGCCGCTTTGGACAGTGCCCACTCCACCCGGTCGTCCATCTCGCCGTCGCTCAGGCTTTCATAGAGCTTCACACCAAAGGCGATGTTGTCGTAGATCGACATGGGGAACGGCGTGGGCTTCTGGAACACCATGCCGATGCGCGCGCGCAGCAGGTTGATGTCTTGCTTGGGGTCCAGGATGTTCTGGCCATAGAAGTTGACCGTTCCCTCGGCGCGCTGGCCCGGGTACAGGCTGTACATGCGGTTCAGCGTGCGCAACAGGGTCGACTTGCCGCAGCCCGAGGGACCGATGAAGGCGGTGACCTTGCGCTCTTCGATATCCAGGTTGACGTCTTTCAGACCCTGGAATTTGCCGTAGAAGAAATTCAGGTTGCGCAGCTCCAGCGCGTTCTTTTTGATAGCGGGATCGGTGGGTGTCATGGCGTGTTGGAAATAAATGGACTGGGGTTCAGACCGGCGTTTTTTCGCGCAGGAACACGCGAGCCACGATGTTGAGCAGCAGCACCGAGAGCGTGATCAGCAAGGCACCGCCCCAAGCCAGGCGAATCCAGTTGTCGTAGGGGCTGAGCGCGAACTGGTAGATCACCACCGGCAGATTGGCCATCGGGCCTCCCATATCGGTGCTGAAGAACTGGTTGTTGAGCGCGGTGAACAGCAGCGGTGCGGTCTCGCCGCTGATGCGGGCAATCGCCAGCAGCAGGCCAGTGAGCACGCCGCTGCGGGCCGCACGCAGCGTCACCATCGTGGCCACCTTCCAGCGCGGCGCACCCAGGGCAAATGCGGCCTCACGCAAGCTGCCAGGCACCAGGCGCAGCATGTTCTCGGTGGTGCGAACGACCACGGGCACCGCAATCAGCGAGAGCGCCAGACTGCCAGCCCAGCCGGAAAAGTTGCCGACGGTGGCGACCGCGATCGCGTACACAAACAGACCCAGCACGATGGAAGGCGCCGACAGCATGATGTCGGTCACAAAGCGGGTGACCTCTGCCGTCTTGCTGGTGTCGCCGTATTCGGCCAGGTAAACGCCCGCCAGCACACCGATCGGCGTGGAGACCAGCACCGCAAAGCCCACCATCATCAGGCTGCCGACAATGGCGTTGGCCAGGCCACCGCCCTCGGTGCCGGGCGCTGGGGTGGACTGGGTGAGGATGTTCCAGTCCAGCGCTTTGAAGCCGTTGGAGAACAGAACGAACAGGATCCAGAGCAGCACCACCAGACCCAGCACCATGGCGGTCATGGACAGGGTCAGGCCGATGGCGTTGATGCGCCGGCGCTTTTTGTACAAGGCGTTGTTCATTTCCATGGCGTGCTCAGAAACCCTTGGCGCGCTCAGCGCGCAGCAGCATGATCTTGGCCGCCGCCAGCACCACAAAGGTGATGACAAACAGCAGGAAGCCCAGTGCAAACAGCGTTGCCATATGGACGTCCACCGCCTCGGCGAACTCGTTGGCGAGGGTGGAAGCGATGGAGGTACCAGGCGAAAACAAAGAGCCGGGCATGCGCTGCGCGTTGCCGATCACAAACGTCACCGCCATGGTTTCTCCGAGCGCACGGCCCATGCCCAGCATCACGCCACCGATCACGCCCTTCTGGGTATAGGGCAGCACCACGCCTCGCACCACCTCCCAGGTGGTGCAGCCGACGGCATAGGCCGATTCGCGCAGGATGGGTGGCACGATGGCGAAAACATCCCGCATCACCGCCGCCACAAACGGCAGCACCATGAACGCCAGAATGGTGCCCGCCGCCAGAATGCCAATGCCGTTGGTGGCACCGCCAACCAGCCAGCCGATCAGGGGCATGCTGCCGATCAGCTCCTGCACCGGCATCTGAAAGTAGTCGGCAAACAGCGGCGCGAACACAAACAGGCCGAACATGCCGTAAATGATGGACGGCACGGCAGCGAGCAGTTCGATGGCGGTGCCCAGCGGACGGCGCAGCCAGACCGGACAGGTTTCGGTGAGGAAAAGCGCAATGCCAAACGCCAGCGGCACCGCGATCAGCATCGCGATGCCAGCACTCAACAGCGTGCCCGTGATGGCAATCGCCGCGCCGAATTCTTCGTTGACAACGTCCCATTCGACGCGCCAGATGAAGTTCACACCAAACTTGTGAAAAGCAGGCCAAGCGTTGATGAGCAGCGAGACAATGATGCCGACCAAGGCGAGCAGCACCAGCAGCGAGAAGCTTTGGGTGATGCGGTGAAAGGCGATGTCCTGCCAACGCTGTCGGCGCGCAATCGCCGCCATGTTGGGGTTGCCCGTCTCAGCGGGCAGGGTCTGGGAATCCATGGTGCTTTCCATGTTCATACGATCTCCTCCCAAGAGGGAGGCAGGAAGCGCCCCTCCACACCAGTCTGACTGGCAGGGAGGGACGCGCTCGTGCCTTGTACCTTACTTGGCGATCTGGGACCAGACCTTGCTTCGGATGTCGGCCGTCAGCTTGTCTGGCAGGGGCACGTAGTCAAGCTCCAGTGCCATGGTCTTGCCGCTCTTGAACGCCCAGTCGAAAAACTTCAGCACCTCGGCCGATTGCGCCTTGTCGTCCGGATTCTTGTACATCAGGATGAACGAGGCGGTGGAGACAGGCCAACTGTCGGCACCGGCAGCGTTCACCATCGACACGCCCATGCCCGGCACAGCAAACCAGTCGATACCCGCAGCAGCGGCTGCAAAGGTCTTGTCGTCAGGGCGCACGAACTTGCCGTCCTTGTTTTGCAGTGCCATGTAGGGGACGTTGTTCTTTTTGGCGAAGGCGTACTCGACATAGCCAACCGATCCCTTGATTCGGGTCACGGTGGCGGCCACGCCCTCGTTGCCCTTGCCGCCCACGCTGGTCTGGGCTGGCCACTTCACCGCTGCGCCTTTGCCCACGGTGTCGGCCCAGGGCTTGCTCACGGCAGAGAGGTAGTCGGTCCAGTTGAAGGTGGTGCCCGAACCGTCGGCGCGGTGCACGACGGTGATCACCTGGTCAGGCAGGGTCTTGCCCGGGTTCAGCGCGGCGATCTTGGGGTCGTTCCACTTGCTGACAGTACCCAAGAACATCTCGGCAAGCACCGGACCGGTCATGCGCATTTCACCCTGGGCAAAACCGTCGACGTTGAAAATGGGCACTGTGCCGCCGATGATGGCTGGAAACTGCACCATGCCGTCCTTGTCGAGGTCGGCACCAGACACGGGCGCGTCGGTGGCGCCAAAAGCCACGGTCTTGGCGCGGATCTGGCGAATACCGCCTGAAGAACCGATCGACTGGTAGTTCAGGCCAATGTTGGTTTCCTTTTTGTAGGCCTCGGCCCACTTGGCGTAAATGGGAAACGGAAAGGTGGCGCCAGCGCCAGTGATGTCAGCGGCCAGGGCACTGCCCATGGCCATTGTGGCGAATGCGGCAGCAGCCACGGTTTTGAGCAGGGTGCGCTTGGTGTTCATCAGAGTCCTTGCGGTGGGTTGGATAAAGTTCACAACCCAGACTCTAGGCAGCTTGTGTGACAGCCCTGTGACAGTCACAAGAAACTGGGCTTCCGGCTTCAGAGCAGCTGCGCGATCGCCTCCACATCTTCGGCAAACATCTGGCCCCGCTCGGCCAGCAGCAGCCGGCCGTCGCGCCCGCTTAGCAGCGTGATGGGCAGCCCCTTGGGCTTGGGGAAGGCCTTGCGCCACTCGGGGCTGGTCCAGGCAGCGGGAAAGCTGTAGCCCTTTTTGGCCAGGTAGGCCTGTGCGTCCTGCGCCTTCCTGTCCACCGACAAAGCCACCATCTGCAAGCCGCGCGAGCGCTGCGACAGCCATAGCTTTTCCATGCTGGGGCTTTGCATCGCGCAAAACGGACAGGTGCTCGACCACCAGTACACCAGCAGCGGCTTGCCGGTGCTGGTTGCAGGCTGGTAGACGCTGCCGTCCAACAGCTCAATCCGGGGCAGGTCAAGCTTGGCGCCCAGCGCCGGCATGGGCGGCGCCCGGGACTCCTCGGCAGCTGCCGACACGGGCTGAGCCAGCGCTGCGGGCAAGGCGCTGGCCAGTCCGGCGGTGCCAGTGGCCTGCAGCCAGCGACGCCGCGACCACCCCGGGGCGGCAGACGGGAGCTGGTCAGCGGATTCGGAACAAGGGTGTGAGCGCATGGCGGTATCCAGAACAGGAAAACGGGACCATCGAAAAAATACTTGGTAAGAGAAACGCAAATGACGCGCAAAGTATCGCGCGTTTTGAAGCGTTTTCCCTGCTGCACAGCGTCCCCCAGGCGGCGCAGCCCGCGCTCGAAAATCAGGCCTGCGCCATGCGTCACAATTCGCACATCCCCATCAAACCCCTGCGCCCCATGCGGCGCCTGGGCGCCCCGGCGCCCACGATTGCTCCTCCCCGATGCAAAACGGAACCCTTCTCGCCGCTGTTGACCTCGGTTCCAACAGCTTTCGCCTGGAAATCGGCCGCTACCAAGCGGGTCACATTGAGCGCATCGAATACCTCAAAGAGACGGTGCGCCAGGGCGCGGGCATGGACGAGAACAAGATGCTCACCCCGGCGGCCATGCAACGCGGCTGGGACTGCCTGGCCCGTTTTGCCGAGCGGCTGCACGGCTTCAAGAAACAGCAGGTGCGCGCGGTAGCGACCCAGACGCTGCGCGAAGCCAGGAACCGCGACGAGTTCGTGCAGCGGGCGCAGAGCATTCTGGGCTTTCCGATCGAGGTGATTGCGGGTCAGGAAGAAGCGCGCCTGATTTACCAGGGCGTCTCGCGTCTGCTGCCGCACACCGACGAAAAGCGGTTGGTGGTCGACATTGGCGGGCGCTCCACCGAAATGATTCTGGGCCAGGGCTACCAGGCCGGCGCCATGGAGTCGTACCGGCTGGGCAGCGTGGCCTGGACGGGCAAATACTTCGCGCGCGGCGACTTCAACGCCGCCGCCTTCAAAACGGCCGGCATCGCGGCCAAAGCGGTGCTGGACCAGGCGCTGGACCGGTTTCCACCCTCGGACTGGTCGGTCGCCTACGGCTCATCGGGCACGGTAGGCGCGGTGGCCGACATCCTGAGCGCCAACGGCTGGGCCACTGGCGTGATCACACGATCTGGCCTGGACTGGCTGGTGGATCGCCTGGTCAAGGCCCGTCACATTGATTTGCTGCGCCTGGATGGCCTGAAGGACGACCGGCGGCCGGTGCTCGGCGGCGGCGTGGCGGTGTTGCACGCCATCTTCGAGCTCTTTGACATCCAGCAGATGCTGCCGGCTCAAGGCGCGCTGCGCCAGGGCGCGCTGTACGACCTGATCGAGCGGGAATCTGAGGGCGGCGACGTGCGTGAGCGCACGGTGCGCTGGCTGTCCAGCCGGTTTTCGACCGACGAGGCACAGGCGCAGCGGGTGAGCACGGTGGCCACGACCTTGTTTTCACAAGTGGCCGCGGTCGATCCGCTCAACGAGCGCTACTCCCAGAAGCTGGCCTGGGCCGCGCGTCTGCACGAGATCGGCACCCACATTTCGCACGACCGCTCTTACCACCACGGCGCCTACATCCTGAGCAACGTCGATGCGCCGGGCTTCTCCATCTACGAATTGCAGCGCATGAGCCAGCTTGTGCTCGGCCAGCGCGGCAAGCTGAAGAAGCTGGAAGCCTCGCTGGATGACGAGTTGTTTGCCAAACAGCTGGTGTGTCTGCGGCTGGCGGTTTTGTTGTGCCACGCGCGGCAAATGCCGGAGCACGAGTCGGTGCACCTGAGCTACAAATCAGGCGCCTTCAAAGTCTCCACCAACCCGGGCTGGGCGCGGCGCTACCCGCAGTCGGCTTGGCTGATTGGCGAAGAGGTGCTGGCTTGGCAAAAAACCGCCTGGAATTTCGTCGCCGACATCCGCTGAGACCGCGCGGTGGCATCAAACTGTCGCCCTTCTCTCATGGCGTTTTAAACGGTGTATACGGTTTAGAATTTTCATTTCAATGACCCACCGGAGTTCTGCCATGGCCGCTGACAAATCGAAGACCCCTGCGAAAAAAACCAAACTGGTCCGCGACAGTTTCACCATTCCCAAAACCGAGTACGCCGCGATCGATGGGCTCAAGAATCGAGCCGTGGCGCTGGGCAGGTCGGTCAAGAAGAGCGAGTTGCTGCGCGCGGGCCTGATGGCCCTGCAGGCTTTGAACGACGCGGCCTACAAGCGCGCGCTGGCTGCGGTCCCTGCGCTCAAGACCGGTCGGCCAGCGACCGAGGCGCAGACGGTACCCTCGCCCACTCCACGCCCTGCCCGCCCAGCGGCCAAAACGGCAACGGTCGCCCGGCCAGCACCCAAGAAAGTGGCAAGCCGCACCGCGAAAGTGCAAACGGCCGCACCGGCCCGCCTCGCTGCTCCCCCGCGGAAGGCCAGCGCGTCGACTGCGGCCAGCAAAATGCCAGCCAAAGCTTGAGGCAGGCTATTGCAACTCGGGCGTCTGCACGGTGAGAAGAATCGTTTGCGCCACACCATCGCGCTCACGTTGGTGAAACCACCAGACCGCGCCCTTCTTCACCGGGCACGATTCCTCTGCCAGCCCAAGCAACCTGGCGATCACCTGGCCCAGCGTCGGCTGGTGGCCCACCACCAGCACCGGTGCCTTGGCGTTGGGCCATTGCACCAGCTCCAGCAAGGCCAGCGGATCGGCCCCGGGCGCCAGTTCGTCGCGCAGCTTGAACTTGCGGTCCAGCGCGAGCACGGTCTGCTCGGTGCGCCGGGCAGGGCTGGCGAGAATGCGGGTGCCGTCGGGCAGTTGCCGGTCCAGCCAGGCGGCCATGCGGGCAGCGTGTTTTTCGCCGCGCGCGGTGAGGGCACGTGCCATGTCCTGGGCGTCGCCCTGGCGCCCTGCCAACGGGTCGGGATGCTCCTGGGCTTCGGCATGGCGCCAAAGAATAAGGTCCATGGCTCTCAGCCTTTGCTGCCGTAGCGGGCCATGAGGCTGGCCTGTGCCGACGGCGCTTCGGTTCGGCGACCCTTTCGGCCCGCTCGGTCTGCGGCGCGCAAATAGCTGCCGTCGGGCTGCAGCAGCCAGGCGTCGCGGGTATCGGCCAGGGAAAGGGTCAGGCACTCCTCGACCACCCGGTGTCGCAGGGCGGGGTCGGTCACCGGCCAGGCGAGCTCGATGCGGCGCAGCATGTTGCGGTTCATCCAGTCGGCACTGGACAGCCAGACCTCTTCGACACCGTTGACGTGGAAATAGAACACGCGCGAATGCTCCAGCAGGCGCCCGATCACCGAGCGCACCCGCAAGTTGTCGGTCATGCCAGGCACCTCGGCTGGCAAAATGCAGGCGCCGCGCACGATCAGGTCGATCTTCACGCCCTGTTGAGACGCGTGAGCCAAGGCCCGTGCCAGCTGCTCGTCGGTCAGCGCATTCATCTTGAGGACGATGCGGGCCTCGAGTCCGGCCTTCGCCGCCTGCCCAGCCGCCTCCACTTTCTCCAGCATCGCCTTGTGCAGCTGGAACGGCGCGAGCAGCACCTTGTTGAGCTTGGGCAGGCGGTTCTGGCTGGCCAGATGCAGGAACACCTGTTCGAGGTCGGCGGTGAGCGCCTCGTCGGCGGTCAGGTAGCTCAGGTCGGTGTAAAGCCGGGCGGTGTTGGCGTTGTAGTTGCCGGTTGAGAGATGGGCATAGCGGCGCAACTGGCCTTCTTCGCGCCGGGTGATCAGCAGCATCTTGGCGTGGGTCTTGAGCCCGACGACACCGTAGACCACCTGCGCACCCACCGATTCCAGCCGCTCGGCGTAGCTGATGTTGGCCTCCTCGTCGAAGCGGGCCTTGAGCTCCACCACCGCCGTCACTTCCTTGCCCCGGCGCACCGCCTCGCGCAACAGCTCCATCAGCTCGGACTTTGCTCCCGCGCGGTAAATGGTTTGCTTGATCGCCAGCACATCGGGGTCGGCCACGGCCTCGCGCAACAGCGCCAGCACCGCTTCGAAGCTTTCATAGGGCTGGTGAATCAACACATCGCCCTGCTGCAGCCGGTCGAAAAACGACTGCCCTGGTGTGAGCTGTGCCGGCCACCCGGCGAGGTAACGGTCGAAACGCAGCGCGGGCGCATCGACCTGGTCGATCAACTGGTTGAGCCGCACCAGGTTCACCGGACCCGGCACGCGGTACAGCGCGTTATCGGGGAGCTCGAACTGGGCCAGCAGGAAATTGGACAGGTGCTCAGAACAACCGGCCGAGACCTCCAGCCGCAGCGCCTCGCCGAAGTGGCGTTGCTGCAGACCCTGGCGCAACGCGGTACGCAGATTCTTGACGTCTTCTTCGTCCAACGCCAGATCGGAGTGGCGCGTGACGCGGAACTGAGAGAACTCGGTGACATGCCGGCCGGGGAAAAGATCCGCGAGATGGGAACGGATCAGGCTGGAAATGGAGACAAAGTGGCTCTGCTTGGAGCCCTTGATGGCCGGCATGCAGAAGAATCGCGGGAGAACGCGCGGCACCTTGACGATGGCAATTTCGTTTTCCCGGCCAAAGGCGTCTTTGCCGGTGAGTCGCACGATGAAGTTGAGCGACTTGTTGGCCACCTGCGGAAAGGGATGCGAAGGATCCAGCCCCACCGGCATCAGAAGCGGCTGCACCTCGCGGTGAAAGAACTCCTTGACCCAGCGGCGCTGGCGCTGGTTGCGCTCGCCATGCGCCACGATCTTGATGCCTTTTTTCTCCAGCAGCGGCAGCAGCTCATCGTTGTAGATCGCGTACTGCTGCTTCACCAGCGCATGCACCTCGGCCGAGATCGCGGCGTAGCCGAGCGCGGTGTACAGGCCGCGCTGCTCGTTGGTCTTGTGGGCGCTGAGCTGCGGCGCCATGCGCACTTCGAAGAACTCGTCGAGGTTGCTGGAGACGATGCCCAGGTAGCGAAGCCGCTCCAGCAACGGCACCTCGGGGCGGCGTGCCCAGTCCATCACCCGCTCATTGAAAGCGAGGATGCTGCGGTCGCGGTCGAGGAAGTTCAAGCGGCTGGTGGGGCTGTTGGGGTGGGCGTGGTCGCTCATGGTAACCATCCAGAGACGGTGACCGATGCGGGTGCTTTCCGTCGCTCTGAGACTGAATTTTGTGACGATTATTCAGCAGCGGGATGACGTTTTTGTGACAGTGTGGCCGCCTTGGGTACGCAAGGAGACGGCCGTGTTGCCTCAGCGGGCCGGTGTCCGAAGAGATGTCGGTGGTCGTCCGCGCCGGGTGGTGGTGTGGCCAGATAGGAAACGAAAAGATCCGCCGCTCGCTTCCAGTCAAACGCCAGCGCTCGCAGGCGCGCCTGCGGGCGCTCGATGCGCAGGGCGGCACGCCAGGCCTCGTGCAGTTCTTCCCGCAGCGCACCGGCCCCGCTGTCGCCCACCACCTGCAGAGGACCGTCCACCGGGTAGGCTGCCACTGGCAGGCCACACGACATGGCCTCCAGCATCACCAGGCCAAAGGTCTCGCTGCGGCTGGGAAACACGAACACGTCGGCCGCCGCGTACACCTGCGCCAGCTCATGCCGAGGCAGCACGCCCAGCCAGTGCACGCTGGGGTAGTGCTCGCGCAGGCCGGCTTCCAGCGGCCCGACACCGCAGACCACCTTGCTGCCCGGCACGTCAAGATCCAGAAACGCATCGATGTTCTTCTCATAGGACACCCGGCCCACGAACAGACTGACCGGGCGGGCCAGGTTGCCCAGCGGCGGGTAGGTCTGCGGCGTCTCGGCCATCGCAAACAGCCGTGTGTCCACACCGTGGGTCCATTCCTTCAGGCGCCGGAAGCCGCGCAGCCGAAGCATCTGCAAAACGCCAGACGTCGGCACCATCACCGCTTGGCTGGGCCGGTGGAAGTGCCGGAACAACGCGTAGCCCCAGGCCAGCGGCACACCCAGCGCGGCCTTCAGGATCTCAGGAAATTTGGTGTGAAAGGCCGTGGTGAAAGGCAGTCCTCGGCGCAGGCAATAGCGCCTGGCCGCCCAACCCAGCGGGCCTTCGGTGGCGAGGTGGATGGCATCAGGGCGAGCGGCAGACAGCAGGCGACTGAGCGCGCGCCCTGGGGAAACAGCCAGGTCAATGCCGACATAGCCCGGACACGGCCGGGTGCGAAACTGCCCCGGGTGGAAGACCATCACTTCGTGGCCACTCGCCTGCAGCTCGCGCACCAGCTCCACCAGCGTCGTCACCACCCCGTTGACCTGGGGCAGCCAGGCATCGGTCACCAGAGCGATTCTCATGCGATCTCCCGAACGGTGGCGCTTGAACTTTCGGTCACCGACGCGGCGTTGACAGTCGCCTGCCAGTGCACAAGAGCCAGCCGGCCGTCATGGTGCTCGACCAAGGCGGTCAGGCTTTCCACCCAGTCGCCATCGTTGCAATACAGCGTGCCATCGATGGTGCGCATTTCGGCTCGGTGGATGTGGCCGCAGACCACCCCGTCAAAGCCGCGATGCCGAGCCTCGGCGGCGACAGCACGCTCGAAGTCGGTCACGTAGTTCAGGGCACTTTTGACCTTGTGCTTGAGGTACTGCGAAAGCGACCAGTAGGGCAGCCCCAGACGGGCGCGCAGCGAGTTCAGGTGGCGGTTCAAACGCAGGGTGAACTCGTACAGGTTGTCGCCCAGGTAGGCCAGCCACTTGGCGCACTGGATCACGCCGTCGAAGTGGTCGCCGTGCACCACCCACAGGCGCTGCCCGGTGGCGGTGGTGTGCACCGCCTCATTTCGCACCTCGATGCCGCCGAAGTCGTGGCCGTCGAATTGGCGCGCAAACTCATCGTGGTTGCCCGGTACGAAGACCACACGGCATCCTTTGCGAGCGCGGCGCAGCAACTTTTGCACCACGTCGTTGTGTGCCTGCGGCCAGAACCATTTGCGCCGCAGCTGCCAGCCATCGACGATGTCGCCCACCAGGTACAGGGTATCGCTCGGGTGGGCGCGAAGAAAGGCCAGAAGTTCGTGTGCCTGGCAGCCCGCCGTGCCCAAGTGCAGGTCGGAAATGAAAACGGCCCGGTGCCCTGCGCCCGGCGCCTCGTCGGCGCACACCGCATCGTCGGCGCAGGGAACCCGCTCGGCCAGCAGCTTGGCCCAGGGCAGCGAGGTGCCTGTGTCCCACTGTCTGAGGGTACCCAACAGGGAGCGCATCAGGCACCCAGGAAGTGCTTGCGGTAGCGCGCTGGCAGGTCGGCCAGCCGCATCATCAGCGGCAGGTCAGCGGCGTTGAAATGGGGGTCCCAGGCCGGTGGACCGAGGACCTTGGCGCCCAGCCTCAGGTAGCCCTTGATGAGCGCTGGTGGCTCCACATCGAGCGAGTCATCCAGCCGCTCGACTGGCAACGGCACCCGCGGACGCACGTGAAACTCAATCGAGGCCAGATGCTTTTCACGCACCTGGCGCCAGATGCTGGCCGCTGCATGGCCTGCGCCGACCACGCCCGGGGAGTTCATCGGGATGCTGGCGCAGCCGATCGTGGTGTCAAGGTCGTTGCGCACCATGAATTCGCCTAGAGCGCCCCACAGCGCCATGATCACGCCGCCCTGGCGATGGTCGCGGTGCACGCAGCTGCGGCCCAGCTCCAACATACGCTCGCGCACATGGCGCAGCCGGGTGAGGTCGAACTCCGTGTCACTGTAGGTGCTGCCGACCCGCCGTGCCTGGGCCGGGGTGAGTACACGGTAGGTTCCAATCACCGCCTGGCTCGCCATGTCGCGCACCAGCAGGTGTTCGCAGAAATCATCGAACAAGTCGATATCGTGACCGCGCACGGTGTTGGGCAGGGTGGCGCCCATCTCACCGGAGAAGATCGAATACCTCAGCCGCTGCGCCTCGCGGACCTCGTCGAGATGGCGCGCCCAGCCAACTGTGAGGCCTTGGCCCGTTTTGGGCTGTGGGCTCGGGTTGCGCATCGACCCAGGCACGAATCCAGTCCCCGGATGAGGCGGGCCCCTGAGCAAGTCGACTTGCAGCAAGCTGAGGGCAGGGGTGGGGCTGGACAGTTCTTTCATGGCGCGACTCCTCTGAAGGGTGTTTGTGTGTTGCTGCGAGTGTGCTGAGCGGGCGTGACATCGCTATGGCGTTCACATGACGTTTTGGCGACTTGCAACCAGCCGCGAAGAACGCGCACTGACACGTTGTCGTCACACGGCCGGTCTAGGCTGATCGTCCCGCCATGCATGCCCCACATATGAACAACAGCCACGAAGAACTGGTCCGACGCATTGAGCGCGATTTGCTCGACAGCTGCGACGAAGAGCTGGAACTGGAGATCGATGACCGCAATCTGCCAGACAGCCTAGATGGACTGGATGGCGCGGGCAGCCCCACAGACAAACAGGCCCGGCTGACCTACTTTCGCGAGCTGTTTCGTCTGCAGGGCGAGCTGGTCAAGCTGCAAGACTGGGTGGCAAACGAGAAGCAGAAGGTGGTGATCCTGTTCGAAGGGCGCGATGCAGCCGGCAAGGGTGGCGTGATCAAGCGCATCACCCAGCGCCTGAACCCGCGCATCTGCCGTGTGGTGGCCTTGCCCGCGCCCAACGACCGCGAACGCACCCAGTGGTACTTCCAGCGCTACGCATCTCACTTGCCCGCGGCTGGCGAGATGGTGCTGTTCGATCGCAGCTTGTACAACCGGGCTGGCGTTGAGCGGGTGATGGGTTTCTGCTCAGACGACGAGTACGAGGAATTCTTCCGCTCTGTGCCCGAGTTCGAGCGCATGCTGGTGCGCAGCGGCATCCGGCTGATCAAGTACTGGTTTTCCATCACCGACGACGAGCAGCACCTTCGTTTTCTCGGCCGTATCCACGATCCGCTCAAGCAGTGGAAGCTCAGCCCCATGGACATGGAAAGCCGGCGCCATTGGGAGGAGTACACACACGCCAAGGAAGTCATGCTGGACCGCAGCCACATTTCCGAAGCGCCGTGGTGGGTGGTGCAGGCGGTGGACAAAAAGAGGGCGCGGCTCAACTGCATTGCCCACCTGCTTGAGCAGTTCGAGTACCACGAGGTGCCTCGGCCCGAGGTGGTGCTGCCGGCGCGCCTGCGCCACCCGGACTACCTGCGCAAGCCGGTGCCACGGGAAATGATCGTGCCCGAGCATGACTCGGCGGAACCATCAAGCGAATGAGTCTTTCAGTTGCATCAAACAGAAATTCGTTTCATATTTCGACTATTATCGAAATATGGAAATCATTCAACCGCACGAGACGCTGGTAATTGCCGCTCTCGCTGCTCTCGCTCAATCAAGCCGGCTGCGAGCCTTTCGTGCTTTGGTGGTCGCGGGACAGCAAGGCCTGACTGCTGGCGCGCTGGCACAGCAACTTGATGTGCCCCCCAGTTCGCTCAGCTTCCATCTCAAGGAGTTGGCGCATGCCGGCCTTGTGGACAGCGAACAGCAGGGGCGCTTCCTGCTGTACCGCGCACGCTTTTCGCAGATCAACACGCTGATCGCCTACCTGACCGAGCATTGCTGCGAAGGCCAGGCCTGTGAGGTGACAACACCCATCTGCTCCGATTGCTGAACGCGCTGCCCCAAAACAAGCAGCCCTCGAACCCTCTCACGGCAACCATCCAGCAGTTTCGGCAGATTTCGGATCCGAAGGATCACGACTCACCCAGCCCAGATCGGAAAAACCCCATGGAAAACCATTCAACACTCAACGTCCTTTTTCTCTGCACCCACAATTCCGCGCGCAGCATCCTCGCGGAGGCCATCCTCAACCAGCTGGGAGGGGGAAAAGAGCAGCAACGGTTTCGAGGTTTTTCTGCCGGCAGCAGCCCGCGTGAAAACCAGCAGCCCAACCCGTTGGCCTTGCGCGTCCTCAAGGATGCAGGCATCGACACTGTTGGTCTGCGCAGCAAAAGCTGGGACGAATTCGCGCAGCCGGATGCACCGCGCATGGGCCTGGTGATCACCGTGTGCGACAACGCAGCCGGCGAAGTTTGTCCTTTCTGGCCGGGTCAGCCAGCCACCGCCCATTGGGGGTATGAAGACCCGTCCGAGGCAGTCGGGTCGGACGACCAGAAACGGCGCGCATTCAAGAACACCCTGGTTGCCATGCACAAGCGTCTTGAACTGCTGGTGAACCTGCCCTTGGCTGGCCTGGACCGCCTGCGCCTGGAGCAGCGGGTCCGCGAACTGGCCAGCACAGGAAGCACGCATGGGGCTGTTTGAGCGCTACCTGAGCGTTTGGGTCGGCCTGGGCATCCTGGCAGGCGTGGGGCTGGGCCTGCTCACACCGGCGAGCTTTGAGGTGATCGCCGGCATCGAATTCGCCCACGTCAACCTCATCGTGGCGGTGCTCATCTGGGTGATGATTTACCCGATGATGATCCAGATCGACTTCGCCGCCGTGCGCGACGTCGGCAAGCGGCCGCAGGGCCTGGTGCTCACCGTGGTCATCAACTGGCTGATCAAGCCGTTCACCATGGCCGCGCTGGGCGTGCTCTTTTTCCGCTACCTGTTCGCGCCCTGGGTCGACCCGCAGTCGGCCAACGAGTACATCGCCGGCATGATCTTGCTGGGCGTTGCGCCCTGCACCGCGATGGTTTTCGTCTGGAGCCAGCTCGTCAAGGGCGACCCCAACTACACCCTGGTGCAGGTGTCGGTGAACGACCTCATCATGGTCTTCGCCTTCGCCCCGATCGCCGCCTTCCTCCTCGGCGTGACCGACCTCACCGTGCCGTGGCAGACCCTGCTGCTGTCCACCGCGCTGTATGTGGTGCTGCCACTGGTGGCGGGTGTGCTGACGCGGCGATGGCTTCGCAGCCGCAGCGGCGACGCCGGGGTGGCGGCCTTCGTGGCCCGCCTCAAACCGTGGTCGGTGGTGGGCCTGATCGCCACCGTGGTGCTGCTGTTCGGTTTCCAGGCACAGACCATCATCGCCCAGCCGTTCGTGATCGCGCTGATCGCGGTGCCGCTGCTGATCCAGACCTACGGCATTTTCGCGCTGAGCTACGCCGGCGCACGCTGGCTCAAACTGCCACACGACATCGCCGCACCCGCCTGCCTGATCGGCACCTCCAACTTTTTCGAACTCGCGGTGGCTGTGGCCATCTCGCTGTTTGGCCTGCAATCGGGCGCCGCCCTGGCCACCGTGGTCGGCGTGCTGGTGGAAGTCCCGGTGATGCTGTCGCTGGTGGCGCTGCTCAACGCCAGGCGGCCCGCCGGCGATTTCAGGAAGGAAGACGGTGAGCGAATCAGCCACACCTAAGGGCCACGCGCCCCACCAACACGCGGACCTGCCGCCCATCGCCACCGAGCACTTTCAGGTGCCGAATGCGCAACGCCTGCGCCCAGAGATGGCGTCCACGCACGCGCCGCGCGTCCTGCTGCTCTACGGCTCCTTGCGTGAGCGCTCCTTCAGTCGGCTGCTGGTGGAGGAGTCGGCGCGCTTGCTGCAGGCCATGGGTGCCGAGACCCGCGTGTTCAACCCCAGCGGCCTGCCGCTGGCCGACGACGCTCCTGACACACACCCGAAGGTGACCGAGTTGCGCGGGCTGGCGAACTGGGCCGAGGGCATGGTGTGGTGCTCGCCGGAGCGGCACGGCGCCATGACAGGCATCATGAAAACCCAGATTGACTGGATACCGCTGACTCTGGGCGCGCAGCGGCCGACCCAGGGCAAGACACTGGCGCTGATGCAGGTGTGTGGTGGATCGCAGTCGTTCAACGCGGTGAACCAGATGCGTGTGCTGGGGCGCTGGATGCGCATGTTGACCATCCCGAACCAGTCCTCCATCGCCAAGGCGTTTCAAGAATTCGACGAGCACGACCGCATCAGGCCCTCGGCCTACCTGGACCGGGTGGTGGATGTGCTGGAAGAGCTGGTCAAGTTCACCTGGCTCACCCGCGATGTATCGCCCTACCTGGTGGATCGATACAGCGAGCGCAAGGAAACCGCCGAAGACCTGATGAAGCGCGTCAACCAGACCAGCCTGTGAGCCGTGGCGCCAGGGCCTGAGAGAATACGGCGCTGTGACCCAACCCGAGACAAGTACAACACGCCAGCTGCAATGCCATCAGGCCGCACCGGCGGGTATTGCGTTGGCTCTGTCGGTGGCGGTGAGTCTGAACAGCACAGGCTTGCAGCTGGTGTACGTGGTAGCGGGCAACTGCGCAGCGATGCGCGTTCCGCACGCCACAGACAGGCCCGGCCCGGCCGATGGCCTGTGGCGCCACACCTGCCTGGAAGCCTTCGTGGCGGTCGACGGTTATTCGGCTTACCGCGAATTCAACTTTTCACCTTCGGGCCAGTGGGCAATTTACAGCTTCGCCAGCGAACGTGTCCGGATGCCCGGTGAGGTTGACGCCGCGATGCAGCCGAAAATGCACATCCACTCGGGCAGCGAACAGCTGACGCTCACCGCCCACCTGCCCTGGACCGCCCTGCCCCCACGCGGTTCCGCACTGTGCATTGCCTTGAGCGCTGTGATTGAGGCGGCCAACGGCCAGCTCAGCCACTGGGCGCTGCAGCACCCCTGCGAGCAGCCCGATTTCCATCACCCCGCCGGTCGCGCCTTGCGCCTGGCGCTACCCAAGCATTGAGCACCATGAAACTCGGTATCGAACGCCTGCTCGAAGACCCCAGCGTGCGCGCGCCACTCGCAGGCCGCCGCGTCGCCCTGCTCGCTCACCCCGCCTCGGTGACCCGCGATCTGACCCACAGCCTGGATGCACTGGCCGCCCTGCCAGACATCACGCTCAGCGCCGCCTTCGGCCCGCAACACGGCCTGCGCGGCGACAAGCAAGACAACATGGTCGAGTCGCCCGACTACCTGGACCCGCGCCACGGGATTCCGGTGTTCAGCCTGTACGGCGAGGTGCGCCGCCCGACCCCAGCCATGATGGACAGCTTCGATGTGCTGCTGGTCGATCTGCAAGACCTCGGCTGCCGCATCTACACCTTCATCACCACGCTGCGCTATGTGCTGGAAGCCGCTGCGCAGCATGGCAAGTCGGTCTGGGTGCTGGACCGACCCAACCCGGCCGGGCGCCCGGTGGAGGGGCTCACGCTGCGCGAGGGGTGGGAAAGTTTCGTGGGCGCCGGCACCATGCCGATGCGCCATGGCATGACGCTGGGCGAGCTTGGCCACTGGTTCATCGCGCAGCACCAGCTTGACGTGGACTACCAGGTGATCCCCATGGAAGGATGGGCGCCCGAAACAGCACCCGGTTTCGGCTGGCCGACCGAGCGCAGCTGGGTCAACCCCAGCCCGAATGCCGCCAACCTCTCCATGGCGCGCGCCTACGCCGGCACCGTGATGCTGGAGGGCACGACGATCAGCGAAGGCCGCGGCACCACCCGCCCGCTGGAGCTGTTCGGTGCGCCCGATATCGACAGCATTCGCCTGCTGGCCGACATGCAGCGCCTGGCACCGCAGTGGCTGCGCGGCTGTGTGCTGCGTCCCTGCTTCTTCGAGCCAACTTTTCACAAGCATGTGGGCCAGCTGTGCATCGGTCTGCAGATTCACGTCGAAGATCCCACGCACTACGACCATGCGGCTTTTCAGCCCTGGCGCTTGCAGGCGCTGGCTTTCAAGGCGATTCGTTTGCAGGCACTGGACTATCCGCTGTGGCGCGACTTCGGCTACGAATACGAGCACGACCGCCTGGCGATCGACCTCATCAACGGCAGCCCGCTGCTGCGGGAATGGGTGGACGACCGCGCCGCGACGCCCGCCGATCTGGATGCAGTTACGCGGCCAGACGAGACGGCATGGACTGAAGCGCGCAAGCCCTTCCTGCTCTACTGAGGGGTCAAAGCCACTTCTGCAGGAAGCCGGCTGTGCCCATGGCCGGGTCGAGCTGGTAACCCGCAAAGCCGATGCGCTGGTAGAGCTTCATCGCCGGCGCGTTGCCTGAGAGCACCTCCAGCGTCATCTTCACCGCACCGCGTTCGATGGCGATACGCTCCGCCTCGCGCAGCATCTGCTCGGCAATGCCACGGCCCCGATGGCTGGCGACGACAGCCACGTCGTGCACGTTCACCAGTGGTCGGCAGGCAAACGTGGAGAAACCTTCGATGCAGTTGACCAGACCCACAGGCTGCGCGCCGTCGAACGCCAGCACGCTGTAGGCCTGCGGCCGCCCCGCCAGCTCTCGCACCAGGTTGGCCTTGGCAAATGCGCTCAGCGGCTCGCCACCACCCGCCGGATCGCTGGCATAGGCGTCGAGCAACATGACCAAGGCAGCCGCATCGTCTGCGGCGCCATAGTCGGCGCGCCGAACTGAAAAAGCCGCCGACATCAGCCCGCCTTCGCCGCAGCCACCAGCCGCTCGGCGCAGCTCAGGGCCAGCGCGGCGTCGCTCGCTTCCACCATGATCCGCAGCAGCGGCTCGGTGCCGCTGGCGCGGATGAGCACCCGCCCGCGATCGCCCAGCTCGGCCTCGACCACCTTTCTCTCATCTGCCAGCAGCGCGTTGGTCTTCCAGTCCTGTCCGGGTTGCAGACGCACGTTGAGCATGGTCTGCGGGAACAACGTCACCTCTGCCAGCAGCTGGGCCATGGTCTTGCCGCTGTCCACACAGGCATGCAGCACCTGAAGAGCAGACACCAGACCGTCGCCAGTGGTGTGGCGATCCAGCACCAGCAGATGGCCCGAACCCTCACCGCCCAGCGTCCAGCCGTGGCGCTCCAGCTCTTCCAGCACGTAGCGGTCCCCCACCCTGGCACGCACAAACTGCACGCCCTTGGCTTTCAG
>JBBSDB010000021.1:0-21810 GCA_038249735.1 Burkholderiales bacterium | reverse complement strand
TGGCCACGACACGTTCTACGCGCTGGCCCCGGTGACGCACCTCGACAGCGGCACAGACTGGGCGGCTCAGGCCGAGCCCATGCGCCGCGCGGTGGCGCAGGTGCTGGACCGCACCGTGCTGCCGGGCTTCGAGAAGCAGCTCACCGCCTCGTTCGTGACCACGCCACAAGACTTCCACGACCGCCTGCTCAGCTTCAAAGGCGCGGCTTTTGGTCTGGAGCCGCTGCTGATGCAAAGCGCCTGGTTTCGCCCGCACAACCGCAGCGAAGACGTGAACGGCCTTTACATGGTCGGCGCCAGCACCCACCCTGGCGCCGGTGTGCCGGGTGTGCTCATGTCAGCCAAGGCGCTCGATTCGGTGGTGCCGCACGCTCAAGCTTTCCTGGCGGCGCGCGCATGATGGTTGCGCCCAACATGGCTGCCCCGCGACGCGCGCGGGCGTCTGGATCCGATGATCTTGAAGCCTGTGTGGCGCTGATGCGCACCGGCTCCCACACCTTCTTTGCCGCCAGCCGCCTGCTGCCCGCTCGGATGCGCCCCTCTGCGATCGCGCTCTATGCGTTTTGCCGGGTGGCCGACGATCTGGTGGACGATGGCGGTTTGCACGTCGATCAGGCCATGGCCCAGTTGGGCCAACGCCTGGATCGCATCTACGAGGGCAACCCGCTCGACCACGTCGAAGACCGCGCCTTGGCCGAGGTGGTGCATCGCCACACGCTCCCGCGCCCGCTGCTCGATGCGCTGCTCGAAGGTTTTGCCTGGGACGCACAGGGCCGTACCTACCAAACGCTGGAAGATCTGCATGCTTACGGCGCTCGGGTCGCGGGCAGTGTGGGCGCCATGATGTGCTGGATCATGGGCGTGCGCAGTCCCGCGGCACTCGCCCGCGCCTGCGAGCTCGGCGTGGCGATGCAACTCACCAACATCGCCCGCGACGTGGGAGAAGACGCTCGCAACGGCCGCCTTTACCTGCCGCGCCAGTGGCTGCTTGAGGCTGGTGTGCACGCCGATGCCTGGCTGACCAACCCGGTCTGTACGCCTGCGTTGCAGACAGTGGTGGAGCGGCTGCTGGCGGAAGCCGACCGGTTGTACGGCCAGGCCAGCAGCGGCATCGCGCTGTTGCCGCGCGACTGCCGGTCAGCGATATTGGCTGCGCGTCTGGTGTATGCCGAGATCGGACAGCAGCTGCGCCGCGAGGGACTTGACCCGATGGCGCGGCGTGCGGTGGTACCGCGCGCGCGAAAGCTGGTGTTGCTGGCGTGTGCGGGTGTGCAGTCGGGCTGGGTGGGCCGCCATCTGGTGCAGGTGCCACCGCTGGCGGCGATTGCCTACCTGGTCGATCACTGCCATGCGATCGCGCTCGATCTGGCGGCCAGCGAAGAGGCGGCCGGTGCATCGATCAACGGGCGGGTCGCCTGGATGCTCGATCTGTTTGAGCGGCTTGAAGTGCACAAGCTGGAACAGCGAGCCAGCGTGCAGCACAGCCACCGCCAGCTCACGCACTGACACCCGCCTGCTTCAGCGGTTCGGATACCGCAGCGAAAACCGGTGGAGACGGCGGTGACGTCGATGTCTTTCGCATAGGTTGTCGGGGTGGTCTATCCCCCGCAACGACCGGGGGCAATGCCTGAACCGCGCGGTGGCAAGGTTATGCGCCTTTCGGCAACATCTGCCCCATGCCTTCAATGCACCAACCACCCCTCACCGTTTATTTCGATGGCAGTTGCCCGCTGTGTCAGCGCGAAATCGGGTTCTACCGTCGGATGCCCGCGGCGCAAGCCCTGGCCTGGGTGGACGTGAGCCAGAGCGTCGAGCTGGGCGCTGGGCTCGACTGCCAATCGGCCATGGCGCGCTTTCATGTGCGCGACGCCAAGGGCCAACTTTTCAGCGGTGCAGCGGCTTTCTCCCGGCTTTGGCGGGAACTGCCTGGCTGGCGCTGGTTGGGCAGGTTGACGGCCATACCGCCGGCGTCCTGGCTGGCCGAGTTGGCCTACCGCGCCTTTTTGCCAGTACGCCCCTGGCTGCAGCGCGGTCTGAACCGCTGGCTGGGAGCGCAAGCCCGTGGCCGCTGAGCCCGAGCGGGAAGCCTTCGCCGACGGCGCCGCGCTGCGCCATCGCTTGTGGCAAGAGCTGCAGCGCGCTGCGGTCGATCGCCACCACGACTGGCGCACGCCCGTGTTGGCAACCACTGGGCTGGACGGGCTGGCGCAGGCACGCACCGTGGTGCTGCGCGAGGTGCGGCGGCTTGACCAGCAGCTGCTCATCTACACCGACGCGCGCAGCCCCAAGGTGGCCGAGCTGCTGGCCCAACCCATCGCCAGCGTGCTTTGCTGGAGCCCGCGCCTGCACTGGCAGCTGCGCCTGCAGCTGCGGTTCCACGTGTCGCTCAACGATGCCGAGGCAAGTGCCGCCTGGGAGCGGGTGCGGCAATCGCCCTCGGCCGGCGACTACCTGGCCGCCCGAGCGCCTGGCGAGCAGCTGTCCGAGACAGTCGAGCCCTCGCTGGAATCACCCCAGCTGGCCGTGTTGTGCGGCGAGGTTTTGACCATGGACTGGCTGGAGCTGGGGCGCGCCGGCCACCGTCGCGCCAAACTGGACGCGCAGCGCGTGGCGTGGCTGGTACCCTGACAACGGGTCAAGGGTCTGGCCTCACACCCAGCCCTGGCGCCAGAGTGCCGTGTCTTTGAGTTTGCGCCACGCAATACGCTGCACCTCGCGCGAAAAAACCGCTTCAATTTCCACCCATTCGATCGCCTCATCAGGCAGCTCGGGCTGGACGACCCGCGTTACCAGAAAATGTTTGTCCTTCTGCTGCGGTGTCACGGCGGTCCATTTGGTCAGCAGCAGCTTTTTGGGATGAAGGCGGTTCATGTCCACGATGGTCTTGCGTCATTCGCTGGCCCGGTCACCCTCGCCGAGGCATGCGCCACGGCAGCATGGCCTGCACCACCGGTGACACCAGGCGCGGCACGTGCAGGGTTTCGTGGAAGCTGGTGACGTCTTCGCCGAGCAGGCGGTGGCGCAAAGTGGCGCGTTGGTAAAACGGCGTGTCTTCAAGCTGCTCGTGGACCTGCACGGCGGACTCGCTGCGGATGCGCCGTTCGATGCGCCAGGCGGTTCGCGGCACGCGGTGTTGCGCGGGCGCCTCAAAGGGCGTGACCAGACCGCTGCGCTCAAAACGCAGCGCAAGCAGGCGGCCGCGTTCGGCTTGCTCGGGCTCCACGTCGTACAGCACGGCGGTGCTGCCGTCTTTCAAGCGCGCGCGCGACCAGTCCCATTCGGTGAAGGCGCGCTCCACCGGCTCATCGCCTTCGTTGCTGTCAAGGTAAGCGTGGCCGCTCCAGCGTTGGCCGGGTTGTTGCAGATCCACCTCGATGCGCGCCTGTGGAGCGATCGGGCCCCATCGGTGATGGCCGGTGGCGTCCAGCGCGGTAGAAAAGTTGAACAGCTGCTCAGGCTCGACGCGGATGCGGCCGCGAACCCGACGCGGGATGGGCACACACACCTCGTCAATGTCCAGGTGCAAGGCGGTGCCGTCCCAGCGCATCTGGCTGGGGCCGATGGTGAAGCGGTCGCGCTCGCGGTGGTTGTGCGCCGCGCCGCGCTCGGTCATGCTCCAGCGCTTGGCGTTGCGGCTGTACAGCGCGACGTTGAGGGAGCAGAAGTTGTCTGGGTTGGTGACCTGGCCGTTGCGCCGTGCCCAGGCGTAGTAGGGCGAGAAAACGCTGCCGACGAACGCGATGATGCTCAGACCATGTGTGCCGTCGTCGCTGAGGGCGTCGATGTACCACCAGAGGTAGCCGCCGCTGGGGACCGCTTGGTCGAAGCGAGGCTGGCCATCACAGCCGCGGCCGCCAGCTGGCCTGAGAGCGCCGCCATCGGCACCCCCGGCCCCGGGTGCACGCTGCCCCCCGCCAGGAACAGCCCCGGCAGCGGGGTGTTCGCGCCCGAGCGCTTGAAGGCCGACATCCAGCCGTGGCTCGCCTGGCCGTAGAGCGCGCCCCCCGTCGCCGGAAACAGGCGGTGAAAGTCCACCGGGGTGGTGCGTATCGCCGTCGCGCTCGCGCCTGGCGTGATCGCCAAGCCACAGCGGCGCATGAGGTTGAAGCTGGTGGTTTCGCATTGCTCGATGGCCTTGTCGGTGAGGGTGTCCAGATCGCCAGCGGCGGGCGCGTTGACCAGGCAGAGCAGCCGCTCGGGCCCGTTGGGCGTGCTGCCCGCGCCGCGGTCCTGGGCGCAGAGGTAAACGGTGGGTGTCAGCGGCAATTGGCCGCGCTGGAAGATGTCGCGGAACTCGCTGGCGTAATCGCGCTGGAAAAACAGGTTGTGGCGGTCCAGCGCCAAGCCAGCGGTGGGTACTCTCATTGACCAGGTGATGGCGGAGAGGGAGCGCGACGGCGGCTTTGGACGCACCGCCCGGCGCGCGCCGCTGCCAAGCAAGCCATTGCGCAAAGCGGCGACATCGCCGTTGAACACCACCGCATCGGCGGCCAGGTGGTCGCCGTTGGCCAAGCGCACACCCACCGCACGTCCGTTCTTCGTGTCGATCTGTTCGCAGGGCGTGCTGTAGAGAAAGCGTGCGCCGCGGGCCACGGCCAGCTGCTCCAGGCTGCGGGCCAGGGCGTGCATGCCGCCGTCGATGGACCACACACCATCGAGCTCGACCTGCGCGATCAGCATCAGCGTGGCTGGTGCCTGCCATGGCGAAGAGCCGGTGTAGGTGGCGTAGCGGCCGAAGAGCTGGCGCAGGCGTGGGTCGTGGAAGTGGCGGCCGAGCGTGGTCCACAGGCTGCACAGCGGCCCGAGTTTCGCCAGCGTGTTCACGCCCCGAACACCGAGCGCGCTGCCAAGGCCCAGGAGGCTGGGCGCTGGGCCTCGAATGTAGTGCGGCTCCAGGGTGCGGTAGACCGTTTGCGCCTCAGCGCAGAAGGTGCGAAAGCGCTGCGCTTCAGCGAGACCGGCGAGGCTGGCGACGGCATCGAAGGAGCGTGCCGGGTCGGCGTGGAGGTCAAACGTGGAACCGTCGTCCCACCAGTGACGCGCCAGCACGTCCAGGGGCCGGATACTGAGCTCGGCCTCCAGTGTGGTGCCCACCGCTGCGAAGATCTGGTCGAACACCCAGCGCATGGTGAACACGGTGGGGCCGCTGTCGATCGCGGCGCCGTCCACCATCAACTGGCGCAGCTTGCCGCCAGGGGCGGAACCCGTCTCCACCACGGTGACAGCAAGTCCCTGGTGCGCCAGTTGCAGGGCTGTGACCAAGCCGCCGATGCCGGCGCCGACCACCACAACACGTTGGTCGTTCATGGTGGAGGACCAGAGATGGGTTCGTCGGACTCAGCGTCGGCTGGCTGGACGCGTTGGGCGGCAGCCTGCTCCAGGGGGGACGGCCAGTGACCTTGCTGCTCCAGCAAGCGCATGCGCACGAACATCGACTCGGAAAAATAGTCTTGTTTGTAAGCCGCCTGAATGGCGGCCTGATGCGCGCCCTGGTGCGCATAGGCCAGCATGGAAGGCGTGTCTTGCCAGAGACTGAAGGTGCACTGCCGGATCAACGGGACTTCACCCAGGCCCATGGCCAGGGTGCAACCTTTGGCATGCTGCATGGCGGCCTGGGCGGCGGGCGCGTTGCGCCAGAAGGCCATGGCCTTGGCCGGGCGGATGCTGGCGCGGGTGAGAGCGGCCAGCGGGCGAGGTGGGCCAGCGTCGTTGGCAGCGCTGGCGTAGGCGCCCAGCTGGGTGGCTGGGGTTTCGCCCCAGGCCTGGCCGTCCCACTGGCCGCGGGCCGAGACCACCTCCAGCAGGCCGGTCCAGCAATCGGCAGCGCGCTCGCGATAGGCTCCGACCACCGGGCCGGCCATGAAGGCCCGCGCTTGGTCTGCGTGATCAAAGACGGCGATAAGACCTTGGTGGGTAGCGCTGGGGCGCAGGCCAAAGCCACCTTCGTGGCCGCTGCCCATGACCTTGGCAAACATCAGACCTGGCGTGTCCTTGAGCACGCCGGTGCCTTGCACCAGCCGCATCCATGCCCAGGCTTTGTGCTCGCGCAGTGTGTTCACCAGTACCACCACGACCACGCCAGAGAGGGTGATCAGGTCGGGTTGGAGGTTGCCCATGGCACGTCCATTCAGGCGGCTGGCTCGACGAGCTCGGCGGGCAAACGAAACAAAACGTCTTCTTGCACGCCGGGCAATTGCAACACCGGCAGGACCGGCCCCTTGTGCCGGGTTCGCAAGGCGTCGATCAGCTGCTGCACCAGCAGCTCTGGTGTAGACGCGCCAGACGTGACGCCAATGCGGGCTGCACCTTGGAGCCAGTCGGGGCTGATTTCTGTGGCGTCTTGAACCAAGTGGGCGGGTACCCCGGCGCGTTCGGCCACCTCGCGCAGTCGGTTGGCATTGGAGCTGTTGCGGGCACCAACCACCAGTACCCGGTCCACCCGGGATGCCAAGGCACGCACAGCCACCTGTCGGTTCTGGTTGGCGTAGCAAATACCGCTCACATCGGGGCCCACGAGCTGTGGGAAGCGGGCCTTGAGCGTGGCGATCACCTCGCGCGTGTCGTCCAGGCTGAGTGTGGTCTGTGTCACATAGGCCAGCGGAACATCGGCTGGCAGATCAAGCGCCATGGCCTCGTCCACTGTGTTCACCAGGTGTACCGGTGCATTGACCCGGCCCAATGTGCCTTCCACCTCGTCGTGACCTGCGAGGCCGATCACCACCAGTGTGTGGCCCATCCGCACAAAGCGCTGTGCCTGTTGATGCACTCTGCTCACCAGCGGGCATGTGGCATCGATGGTGTTCAGACGCTGGCGCCGCGCCTGCGCGACCAGCTGGGTGGCGACGCCGTGGGCGCTGAAGATCAACGTGCTGCCCACAGGGACGTGTTCGATGTCGTCCACGAACACCACGCCGCGCCGGCGCAGATCGTCCACCACCCACTGGTTGTGCACGATCTCATGAAACACGTACACCGGCGCTCCGTGCAGTGCCAGGGCACGCTCCACCATCTCAATCGCGCGAGTTACCCCGGCGCAGAATCCACGTGGTTGGGCCAGGACGACTTGCATGGAAGACACGTGTGCAACTGCCCCGTTCACTTGGAGAGTGGTTCAAGGCGCCATGGCGTTGATCTCGACGCGACGCGCATCCGCATCAAGCCCGCCGACAACAAACTCGGGTTTCTTCAGCTCGATGCGGTCTTCCGACACACCAGCCGCCTTCAGTGCGTCGCGCACGGCAAACGCGCGCTGCTTGGCCAGTTCAAGGTTTTTGTCTGGATTGCCAGTCTTGTCGGCAAAGCCCGAGAGGCTGACCTTGGTGCCGGGCTGGTTGCCCAGCAGCTTGGCTGCGTCGGCAATCACCTGGCGGGCTGCGTCGCTCAAGCCGTCCTTGCCCACTTCGAACATGACCTTGCCCGGCAGACCCATGGCGCCGGTGGTTGTGGCTGCGGGATCGATGACCGCTGGTGTCTTCACGAATGCGGCGCTCAAGGCAGCAAGCTCCGGATGGTCTTTGAGCATGGACTGGCCGAACAGTGGCTTGTAGGCGCCTTGGTGGCATGTGGTGCAGTTGAGCTTGGCAACGTCACCGAGTTCGCCCTTGCGGTGGGCGGGGAAGGTGTCGGTGAGCGGGACCATGTACTCGTTGTTGATCTCGCGTGCCATGCGGATGCCGTAGTAGGCGGTCACGCGTTGCGGTGGTGCGCCTTCCCAGCTCTGGAAAGCGTTCGTGTTGTGGCAGTAGGTGCAGTTCACACCCAGCGAACTGGACATGTGGTTCATCAGCGAGTACGTCTTTTCGGTGCTCGCGATGCTGCTCTTGTTACCGGATGGCAAAGCTGTTGGACCGTTGACTCGGATCGGCTCGCTGCCCAGCAGATACGGTGTGAAAGGGTCGTACGGCAGCGAAGCCAGCTCGACATTGGAGCCAGGCGTGTTCTGACCAGCCTTGTCACCGATGAAATTGGAGCCCTGGGGTTGAGAGTTCGCCGTGAACCAGACAGCCTTCGGCACCGGTTGACCCCGGTGGCAGGTGAAGCAGGTCACTCCCGTCTGGGCCACGTGGTTCTGCCACTTGCTGTTGATGGTCTGCGTCATTTGCACCATCTTGCGCGCGACGACTTTGGTGTAAAGACTGTCATCGGCGAAGTTGCCTCCGGCGTGGCAGTAGGCGCAGCCTTGTTCGGGCGATACCCAAGCGGTCATCGAGACCATGAGACGGGTGAACTCGCCCACACTGAGGTTGCCGAGCACCTGGACGTTTTGGTACACGTCGCCAGCCTTGGGGCCGTCGGGCGATGCCGGTGGCTGGGCAGCGGGAACCACGTTGTCCTTGATCACGGTTTCCATGAGACGCGGGTTGTAGACCTGGACCATGCCGGTGCCACGGTAGCCGTGTTGCACCGAGTCCATCGGTGGGCGTTCGCAGGCGCTCAGGAGCAGCAGGCCACCCAGGGCGATGGCGGTGCCCCAAGGGCGCAGGGAGAAAGTCAATCGGTTCATCACTTGCCTCCGGGAATCAGGGCGGGGTCCATCACGGCGGGGAACACACTGGGATAAGCCGGTGCGACACCGTGCTTGACGGCCCACAGGTACCAGTTGTCGACCACCGTGCCGGTCAGCAAGATACCGATGCCACCCACCAGAGGACACAGCACAGCAAACCACCAAGCCCAACGGTGGATCGACTCCATCGTGGCGTTGAAGCCCATGGTCCAGCGCCAGAACAGGGCGGCGCGTTCGCTGGCTGTGCCGCGGTCGACGATCTGTTCGATCTCGCGTTCACCACCAAACTTGCTCAACGCCAGAATGGTCGCTCCATGCATCGCAAACAACAGCACAGCGCCGTAGAGGAAAGCGATCGAGAGCGCATGGAAGGGGTTGTAGAACAGGTTGCCGTAGCGCAGCGAGAAAGCAGCGGTCCAGTCCAGGTGAGAAAAGATACCGAATGGAACTGCCTCGCTCCACGAGCCCATGAGGACGGGGCGGATAAAGCCCAGCACCAGGAACAGCCAGATGGCTGCCGCATACGCCCAGGCCACATGGGTGCCCATGCCGAGTTCACGCGCCCGTCGGTAAGTACGCGTCCACCACAGCAGCAGCGAGACGGTGAGCAGGCCGCCAGCCATCAGCCACCAGCCACCCTGGTTGAGCGGTGGCAAGGACAGGCCGTATTGCGGCGGCGGCGGCTCCAGGGAGAGCCAGAACAGCTGGCGGATGAACTGGATCGGGTCCCAGTTCACCGAGGCCAACATGTTCAGGCCCATGATGTTCACAGCCAAGGTGCCCAGGATCAGCGAGGCAATGCCCAAACCGCCGAGGTAGATCGGGCCGAGCTGTGCGTTGCCGAATCGCCCCAGCAGGTGGAAGCTGCCTGGGGTCTTGCCCGTGCGCGGGCTGTTGCCAGGGCCCAGCGGCACACCATGGTGCAGTGGCCCGGTGGCCTGCACGGTGGTGAAGAGGTTTTGGTATTGCGCCATGTTGTGCTCCTCGGTTGTGTTGTGTTTGCCGTGCTTAATTGGCGGGTGCCTGAGGCCAAATTGGCATGTTCAGCCACCAGCCCCACCACTCCGGCCAGCCGCGGCTCCAGAATGGACCGCTGATCACGATGCACAGCGCACTGAACAGCACAGCCGCCAGTGCCAGAAACAGGCCCAAGCGGTGAATGCCCAAGGTTCCGATGGAGTAGCCGATGGTGTCGCGAAAGAAGGTGTCCTCGTGCTCTGGCGTCTTGACGGTCTGACCTGGCATCGGGCTGGTGGCCGAGAGGATCAGAGAGCCATGCAGCGACAGCGCGAACACGGTGGTGAAGAAGAAACTCACCGCGATCATGTGCGCGGGGTTGTAGTGAAAGTGCAGGTACTGGTAGCCCACGTTGGACACCCAGTCGAGGTGGCTGAAGATGCCGTAAGGGAATCCATGGCCCCAGGCGCCCATCAGAACAGGGCGGATCACCACCAGCGTCACATAGGCCAGGATCGCGACCGAAAAAGCCGCTGGCACGTGGTAACCCATGCCGAGCTTTCGGCAAATTTCCACTTCGCGCATGGCCCAGGACACGAAGGCCCCGATGGCACACACCGTGATCAGCTGCCACAGACCACCTTCCATCAGAGGCGCGAAACGCAGGCCATAGGAAAGATCGGGTGGTGCGATGCTGATCTGCCAGAGGTTCCAGGTCGGGCCTTGCGAGGCGCCCCAGAGGATCAAAGTGGTGCCAAGAATGCTGAAAAACAGCGTGGTGACACCGAAGAAACCGACCCAAAACGGACCCACCCAGAAGTCAAACAGGTCGCCGCCAACCAGTGTTCCGCCGCGAACCCGGTATTTCTTTTCAAAATTGAGCATGGCCATGGTTCGGCCCTCCTGACTCAGATGGTGGTGAAAGCTTTAAGCCGTAAAAAAGAGGGAGGGCGCAAATGCTGTGCTGAGCCGGAGCTCGGACGCAGCATCTGCACGCCTCATGCAAAGTTCAGGACTTTGCAGCCGGGGTGGCGGCAGGCATGGGCGCAACCTGAGAGGATGCTGCCGAACCCGCTCTGGGACCGTCAAACCAGTTGTACTTGTTCGTGCTCAGCAAGATGAGGTGAATCATCGCGGCCAGCGCAAACAAGAAAACACCCTGAACCACCATTCCCCGGAGGGGATCGAAAAGACGCCAAATTCTCCACATGATGTGTACTCCTTAAATCAATTGGGACATGAGAGTGAAGACTGCGGCATGCACGCCCGCAAAGAGGTTGCTCTTGTGTTCGGCTCCGGGCAGCCAGTCTTGCCAGTGCAGCCCGACCAGTTGGCCCAGCAGCGCCACAGACAGCAGCAACACAAAGCACGGCACGAAGATCAGGGCAAACGACAGCTTGTCCTCTCTAGGCGTTGGCTTATGGATTTCATAAGACAGTTCGGTCATGACCGTATCTCCATTCGTTTTAGTTAATGCCGGTCTTGACTCAGAGCCAGGGCCGCCAGAACCAGACCAAGAGATGGGCCACCACGGCAATCGCCGTGAACCCAATGAATCCTTGAACCCAGTACTGGTGGAACTCCTGAGCTTCCTCGTCTGTCAGGCCGGAAATCGATGTCCGAGTAGCCATACGAATGCTCCTTCTCAAAATGGCCGTGAGGCCAGTGTTGCGCGCAGCCCGCGCAACATGGGCAGCCGTGGCGAGATGCCACAACATGGGGTGGGCCGGGCCACTGGGACCGAGCCGTGAATGGGGTTGAATGCTGGGCCGCTCATGCTGGTTCCCGCTGTTCTAGGGTCATGCCAAGCGCTTCGACAGCGCTCGCGACGTGGGCGGCCAGCACGGTCGCGGCACCCGCCTCGCGAGCTTGCTGCTCGGCTGCGTCGCGCAGCCGCTTGGCCACCGAGATTTGCACCAGCACCGGTTGGCTGGCGATGAGGGCATGAAGCCGGACTTGGGCCTGGTCGTCCCAGGGCGTTGCGTTGGCGTCTGTGGTGCGTGCCAGGGTCGGGTCGACCTTGTCCATCTCGGTGCCCAGCGGCAGGATGTGGAACAGCGCATCGAACAGTGAGTTGCACACCTCTTGAATGAGATAGGTCGCGCCGCTGTAGCCCATGAACGGTGTGCCGGTGTGGCGGCGGATGATCGCGCCTGGGAACGAGGCAGGAATGTAGGTCGCCCTCATCGGACCCTGGCTGCCAGCCTCGGCAAGGTACATGCGTTCGTTGTAGCTGCCGAAGAGGATCAGCGGCATCTTCGTTTTCACCAGTTCGCGCACCGCAGCGTTGTCGGTTTTTTCACCGGCCTTGCGCGAGACCGCGAAGCGGCAGGGCATGCCCATTTCGGTTTCGAGGAAGTGCTGGATACCGCGCGCATAGGTCTCCCCAGCGACCACAGCAAAACTGGCGGTGGCGAAGAAGTCTTGGGTCACACTGCGCCACAGGTCCCACACCGGCTTGATGGTGGTGTGCTTCTCGCGCTCGATGAAGGGCTCTGGGTCCAGACCGAGCAGCTCGCCCAGCGTGCGCAGAAACTTGGTTGTGCTGTGCAGGCCGATGGGGGCCTGTAGATAAGGGCGGTCGAGGGCTTCGCAGAGCATGCGACCGAACTCGCGGTACATGCAGATGTTCACATCGGCTTCGACCAGTCGGGACACTTCGGACAGGTGTGAGCCGAGCGGGAAGACCATATTGATCTCGGCGCCAATGCCTTGCACCAAGCGGCGGATCTCAGCCAAGTCGCTCGGGCTGTTGAAGGTGCCGTAGCTGGGGCCGATGATGTTCACGCGCGGCTTCTCGCCTGCGGGACGCTCGGCAAACGGTTTGCGGGCTGGCACGTGCTTCATGCCGAACTCGCTCCAGAGCCAGAACATGGCGCGGTTGGCGCACTGCCACTGGTCTTCGTCGATGGTGCGCGGCAGGAAGCGCATGAGGTTGGTGCCTTCGGGCGTCACGCCGCCACCGATCATCTCGGCAATCGAACCGGTGACCACCACCGCGGGCAGCTCCGGGTCGAGCACCGCATGCGCACGCTTCATTGAGCCCTCGGTGCCTTCGCGACCCAGCTGCTCTTCGGCCAGACCGGTGACCACGATCGGCAGTTCATGAGGGGGCAGCGCGTCGGTGTAGTGCAGGACGCTGGTCACCGGCAGGTTCTCGCAGCCCACTGGGCCATCGATGACAACCTGCAGGCCCTTGATGGCGGTGAACACATAGACGGCACCCCAGTAGCCGCCAGCGCGATCGTGGTCGAGGACTAGCATCAGCCCATCTCCTCGGCTTTGCGCTTCTTCGCCTGTTTGTCGAGCTGGCGGCGCTGTTCCTTGCGGAAGTTGGGGAAGTCTTTCGGCACATCTTCCCAGACACCTGCCCTGTCTCCATTGCCCACGCTGCCGAAGAAATCCTTCATTTCGTCGAAGCGGTGCTGGTTGCCCATGGCCGCGTTGATGACCTGGATCAGCGAGCCGGCGCCAGCCACTCCCATCAGGGGGCGCGCCGAAATCAGGTTGGTGTAGTAGAGCGACGGGATGCTGGATTCCTTGGCCGCCTGCACCACCGGCGTGGTGCCGATGGCCAGCTGGGGCTTGAATTCGCGCATGGCGTCCAGGTCGTTTTCAAGCGAGGCGCGGAACTGCACCTGCACACCTTTGGATCTGAGCCACTCGGCGTCATGGGCATTCCACGGTGTGGCCGGGCAGGCCGAGCCCACGTAGCGCAGATCGGCACCGCAATCCACCAGCAAGCGGCCCACCAGCAGCTCGGAGCCTTCGTAGCCGCTTAGCGTGATGCGGCCCTTGATCTTCTGCTGTGACAGCACGCCGCGGATGGCTCCCAGTGTGGCGTTGCGCGCTGCGTCAATCTTCTCTTGAGCCACGCCTGTGGCCAAGCCGATGGCGCCGAGCCAGTCGTGCGTGCCGTCGATGCCCACGGGAGCCGAGCCCACGATGGCGCGGCCTGCTGCTTCGAACTCGCGGATGCTGGCGGTGTAGAACGGGTGGATCGCGGCCACTGCGACACTGTCCAGCGCGCTGTAGAGTTCGCGCCATTCGCGGGTGGGTGCCACGGTACCAACCGCCAGGCCCATCGGCGCGATCATCTGCGCGATCAGCATCGGATCGGCCGGGAACATCTCACCCAGCAGCGTGATGGTGGGCTTGTCGCCTCTGGCCTGGCGCGGTGCGGGAACCGGGCCAGCCATGATTTCGCTTCGGGCGTACTTCAGCATCGCGCCGGTGAGCACGTCTTTGGCTTCGGCGTGGGTCGGGACACCAAAGCCGGGTACGTCGATACCGATGATGCGCACGCCGTTGATGGCTTTGGGCAGGATCTGCAGCGGCACACCGCTGGCGGTGGGCACACACAGGTTGATGATGACGATCGCATCCAGCTGCTCGGGGTCGGCCTGGGCATGCACCGCTTCGCGGATGTCTTCGAACAGCTTGCCGGTCACCAGCGACTCGCTGTTGAAGGGCACGTAGCCCACGCTGCGGCGTGCGCCGTAGAAGTGGCTGGTAAAGGTGAGGCCGTAGACGCAGCAGGCCGAGCCGCTGAGGATGGTGGCGGTGCGCCGCATGCGCAAGCCCACGCGCAGCGATCCGAAGGCCGGGCACATGCTTTGAGGCTGGTCGTGTGGGCCGGCGTTTTCGCGCTTCGGATAGTCCGCCGCGTACTGCGCCAGGATCTCCGATTTGCCAGCCGACTTGGCCGCTGCCAGCAGCGTCTCGCCGCCCGCGTGGCAACCCATGCCATCGCCTTCGATGGCGGTGGTCGCCTTGGCGGGAATGATGGGGATGGTGATGCCGCTCATGGATTCAGACCTCGTCGTAAACGACTTCCAGGGTGGGCTTGGTGTTTTCGGTTTTGCCGCACATATCGAACTGCGTCGCGGGCTCCAGCACCACATTGCGGCCCACGGCCGAGGCAGAGAACAGACCGAGCAGTTCGTCTTGTGTCATGGGCTTGGGGCGCACCGGTGTGGAGTTGCCGACGTTCTCGGCGAGCTCGGCGAACATGGGACCCCAGACCGATTCGGGGCGGCCGATGATTTCGTAGCTGGCACTCTTGCGGCGGATGTCGTCGTCGGCCGGGATGACTGAGAGCACCGGGATGCCGACCGCTTCGGCAAAATTCATCGCTTCGCCGGTGCCGTCGTCGCGGTTGATCACCATGCCCGCCACGCCGACATTGCCGCCGAGCTTGCGGAAGTACTCGACCGCGCTGCAGACGTTGTTTGCCACGTAGAGTGACTGCAAGTCGTTGCTGGCGACCACGATCACCTTCTGGCACATGTCGCGGGCGATCGGCAGGCCAAAGCCACCGCAGACCACGTCGCCCAGGAAGTCGAGTAAGACGTAATCGAAGCCCCACTCGTGAAAGCCCAGCTTCTCCAGCAGCTCGAAGCCGTGGATGATTCCGCGCCCGCCACACCCGCGGCCGACTTCTGGGCCGCCGAGTTCCATGGCGTAGACGCCGTCGCGTTTGAAGCAGACATCGCCGATCGCCACCGCCTCGCCAGCGAGCTTCTTCTTGGAAGAGGTCTCGATGATCGTGGGGCAAGCCCGGCCGCCAAACAGCAAGCTGGTGGTGTCGCTCTTGGGATCGCAGCCACTCAGCAGAACCTTCTTGCCCTGCTGAGCCATCATGTAGCTGAGGTTGGCCAGGGTGAAACTTTTGCCAATGCCGCCCTTGCCGTAGATCGCGATGATCTGCGTCTCTTTCTTGACCTCGCCGGTGTGTACCGGATCCGGCTCAATCGCCGCTTCCTGGCGCAGCTGGGCCTGAAAATTCACCGGGTGGCTCTTGACTTCGGGTGCGTTCATCTCAGTGTCTCCAGTTGAGGACCATCTTCAGGCAGTCGGGGTCGCGAAAAGCCACTTCGTAGGCTTGGGGGGCGAGGCTTGGGGTGTGGCTGTGGGTAATCAGACCGTCGAGCGAAAGGCGACCTGACTCCACCAGGTGGGTGACGGCGAGCAGATCAGCACGCTTCCACTCGGCTGCGACGCGAATCTGCGCTTCGCGCATGAAAGCCGCCGCGTAGGCGAAAGAGATGTCTTTCTTGTAAAACCCAGCCAGCACCACCTCGCCGCCCTTGGCCATGCGGGGGATCACGCGGTGCAGGATGTCGGCGTCGCCGCTCACGTCGTAAACACCCCGATAGTCTTTGCGTTCGTCGTCGTCAGGTGCGATCACGGTGTAGCCCTCGGCGCCGCCTTGACGGCGAGCCTGGGTTTCCCAGACCACTGGGGCGGGCGCACCAGCTGCCACCGTTAGGCGGGCCAGCAGGCGGCCCATCACGCCGTGGCCAACGATAAGGTCGGGCGGAGCGGCTGGGTCGCGAACGCCACCACACGACACCGTGTGGTAGGCCGTAGCGGCCAGGGCGAGCAGGACGGCATCGGCGCCCAGATCGCGCGAGAGGCGCACCGCGCGGTCGTGCGGCACGATCAGGCGCAAGCCGGCGCCACCGAACAAGTTGTGCACGCCTTCGAAGCTGTAGGAGCCTGGGACGAACACCCAGTCTCCTTCAACGAGACGGCTGTTGCCCTGACCGCAAGCGCCTTGGGTGCGGACCACGCGGCCCACGGTCTCATAACCTGGCACCAGCGGGTAACCCATGCCTGGGAAGGGCGGCATGCTGCCGTCCCAGAGCAGTCGCTCGGTACCGGTGCTGATGCCGCTGTGACTGACTTCCACCTCGACGTCGCCGTCGGCCATGGCGCGCAGTGGCAGCGAGCGCACAGACAGTGTGCAAGGCTGCTGGAAAACAATGGCGTCTGCGTTCATGAGTGTATTAAAAGACTGACAACCAAGACTGTCAATCTAAATTGACGCTTTTGGATGGTGTCGCGGGAAAACCCCTAGATTTGCGGCCGACCAGCAACTGAGCATGCAGCGGCATGGGGTTGGGCACCAGCTCAATATGGGTAAAACCAGCCTGGGTCATCAAGGCGTTCAAGGCTTGAGGGGTGCGCAGACGGCCCGATCCCATGGCCATCAGGTAGAAGTGGTAGTACGGATCGGTGCTGGAAGGCTGGCCATCGGTTTGCGCCATGGGTTCGGCCAGCAGCAGGGCGCCGCCCAGGGGCAAGGCGTCGTGGATGGCGCGCAGCACGGTGAGCACGGTCGAGTCGTCGTGGTCGTGGGCGACCCTCACCAACGTTGCCAGGTCAGCGCCGCGCGGCAAGGTGTCGGTGGTGAAGCTTCCGCCATGGGTGCTGATTCGGCTGGCCAGGTTGGCACGCTCCACCTGCGTCTGCGCCAGCGCGGCCACTGGGGGCAGGTCAAAGAGCTGCAGCTGCAAATGGGTGTGGCGCTGGGCCAGCGCGGTGACCCAGCCGCCCATGCCGCCGCCCACATCGAGCACGCGCTGGTGCTGGGCAAAGGGATAGGCGGCGAGCAGCTCTTCGATCACAAAGCGCTGCGAGGTGGCCATGAGTGCGGAGTAGCGGGCGAACTGGGCCTCGGGTGCTGGCGGCTGTGGCTGGCCAGCCTGCTCGCCGTTTTGATGATCGGTATAGGGCCAGTAGCGGTGCATGTTCGCCGCGTCGGGGTCACGCAACAAGGCCAGCGGGTCGCGCAGGTCTTCGTAAAGGGTGGCGTTGTGTTCCACCATGTCGCGGATGCCGGCGTGGGTAGCCACCGGTGCACCGAGTGGGCCCAGGCCGTAGCGCCCGCCACTGCGGTGATTCAGCAGCCGCATCGACACAGCCGATTCCAGCAACCTTTGCAGACCAGGCGCGGGGAGCTGGGTGAGCTTGGCTAGCTCGGCGAGCGTGCGGGGATGGTCGCGCACGGTTTCCAGCAAGCGCAGACGGACACAGGCGAGCAGCACCTGCGAGTGCACGAAGCCAGCCATCAATTCAAACAGCTGTGCCGAGCGGCGGCGCACCAGCCAGCGCGTGAGCGGGCTCTGCAGCGCCCAGCTGTGGAGGGCGGGCCGGGTCATCCAGTCGTCCACCTGGGCCGCCCAGCGCTCGCGCCAGGAGGGTGCGCTGAGCAGGCGCGGCATGGGCTCGGGGGTGTGCAAGGTGGTCATGGTCGTTTGGGATCAGGCGGCGATGCGCAGGGGCGCCGGGGCGCTGGCGATGCGGCCTTCGCGCACCGCGCGGTCGCAGGTGCTCTGGGGCATCAGCCGCTCGGATTCGCGCAGCACGATCTGGCACATGGCGGCGCGCGCACGGCAGTCGGGCACGGCGTCGATCGCGTCTTGCATCAGGCGACGAAACAGGGTGATGGCGTGGGTTAGGCCGAGATCGTTCGCGGCGCTCGGGCGGGCGTGGTGCGCGTCTTGCCCGGCGGGTTTGCCAAGCTGCTCGGCTTGCAGCAGCACGTCGCGGATGTCGTCGGCCACCTGGTAGGCCTCGCCCAGGCATTCGCCCAGGCCGCGCCAGCCACTGGGGTCAGAGCCGGCAGCCTGTGCTCCTGCGCAGGTGGCGGCAACGAACAGCGCACCGGTTTTGGCGCGCTGGTACTGGCTGAGCGAAACGCGCGATTCGCATTCCCAGGCTTGGCCAGCCACGATGCCGTCGGGTGCACCCACGCCGTCGCTGATGGTTTGCAGCAGACCAGCCAGCCGCATGGGTTGGGCTGAGCCGGCACGCGCCAGCGTCTGGTAAGCGAGGATGATGAGTGCGTCGCCGGTCAACAAGGCCAGCGGCTCGCCATAGACGGTATGTACCGTGGGCTGACCGCGCCGGAAGGCGGCGTCGTCGAAGCAGGGCATGTCGTCGTGCACCAGCGAGGCGCAGTGCAGAAACTCAATGGCGACCGCTGCGGCGTCGGTGAGGGCAGGCGCGTCCTCGCCGCAGGCCTGGGCCACGGCCATGCAGAGCTGAGGACGGATGCGGGCGCCACCGGGAAGCACCGCGTGTTTCATGGCGGCGATCAACCGGGGTGGGGCGCTGGCGCTGCCAGCGTGCTGGAGTTGGGTGGCCAGCGCCTGCTGGATGCGTGACATCATTTCCATGGTTTCCTCGCCGATGGGCGTGATGTCATAGAAATATGACAAACACAGGTGTCAATTTAACATGACACTTTGGGCTGTCAAGCGACGCAGTCGCGGGAAACACCCGGGTTTTCCCGAGTTTCTCGACGCTTAGGAGGCGTTTGTGGGATTGGGTGGGGTGGCCGACGCTGGCCGCGCCCGGTCGGCCAGCCCGTAGGGCCGCACCAAGTGCACCACGTGCTCAGGCACCATGGTTTTCATGCGCGCGGGCGATTCGCGTTCCAGATGCAGCACGGTTTCCACCGCTTTCATCTCCACCCGAGCCCTGGCGAACTCCAGCCCGCGCGGCCCCACGCGTGGCATCAGCCAGCCCACGATGGGTCGCAGCCAGTCGGGCATGCGCCGCAGCGGCAGGCCGCCAGCCGCGCGCTCCACGTTCTTCAAGAAACCTTTGACCGCACCGGCGCGCTGGCCAGCGGTGGTGGGCGGCTGGGTCACCACCTCGTCGCCCAGCCCGTCCAGCAGCGCCTGGCCGCGCGCGTTGCGCACCAGCAGCCACTGCTCGCCGCGGCCACCCATGTAGCCGACCGTGATGTCAGACAACACATTGGTGTAGTCCACACAGGTGCGGCAGGTCATGGGGAAAAAGTCGGGTGGCAGGGTGGAGAGCGGCAGTTGCAGAAAGGGGATGGTGCGCACCGCGCCGTCCTTCATGCGGATCTCGACGTGGTAATCGGCGCGGAATTCCAAGTAGGTCACTTCCTTGGGCTTGGGCGAGACCAGGGCGAGAAAGTCGTGGAAGTTTTCGGTGGTGGTGTTGTCGGAGCAGGGCGTGCCGATCACGAAGAGTTTTTCCAGCCCCTGCTCGCGCTCCAGCTGCGGCTGGATGGCGCGCAGCGCGTAGATTTGGCACGGGATGCCGATGACAGCCAAGCGCTTGTGCCCCTGCGCCAGCGCTGGCTCGACCAGCGCGATCAGCGGCGCATAACCCATGCGCATGCCACGACAGCGCTTCATGTCTTCGGCGCGCGTGACGATCACCGGCAGCGGGCGCCAGGGGTCGTCGGGGTGCGGCGCCATGGCGATCACCGCGTCCACCTCACCGCGTTCCAGCAAGCGCTCGGCGATGCGGGTGGTGATGCCGGTCCATTGCGCACCGGCCAGCGGCGTGCGCAGCCGGGCTTGCAGCATCTGCTGGTGCGGGCCGAAAAACAGCTCGTCGTCGGGCGCGCTGTCTGGCGCTGGCAAGCGGCGCGAGCGGCCGTGCACCTGCTGCTCCAGCCCGGGGTAGTCGGGCGCGATGAACTGGCAGGACTGGCCGCACCGTTTGGGATCGGTGGTGCGCGAGAGACCGCAGTCGGTGCAGAAATGGCGCGGTGGCGCCTCGGGCAGCGCGGGTGTCCAGAACGAATCGGTGGGGTTCATGTGGGTGCCAATGTGTGCAGCAACAGCGCGGCCACGCGCGCCGGTTCTTCTTCGTGTGCGAGGTGGCCGAGCGCGTCGAGGCGTATCAAGCCTCCTTGCGCGATGGGGCTCAGCCGGTCCATCACCTGCGTGGCTTGGGAGGGTGGCACGGTGCGGTCGCGCGTGCCGACCAGCAGGTCCAGCGGTACCGCCAGCCGGGGCAGGGCGGCTGCGAGCGCGGGCAGGTCCCAGTTCGCCATCATGGCCAGCGCGCCCTGGGCGTGGGCCGGGCTGCTCACCAGGCGCTGGTAGAGCGCGGTGCCGGTGGGGTCCAGGTTCGACCCGGTGCTCGCCAGCAGCCGCTTCAGCACCATGGGGTCGCGAGCATGCCAGGCGAACATCTGCGACATCAGCGGTGCAGCCGCCATCAGCTTGGCCACTGGCGAAAACAGCGGGCCGACAAGGCCGCCCAGCGGCAGCAGCGCGGCATTCAAGCCAGCCAGGCGCTGCGGTGCGATCAGGCCGTCCAGACACATGCGAATGGCGATCGCTGTGCCCGCTGAATGACCGATCACCCAAGCCGGCTGGCGCTGCAGCGCCCGCAGCAAATCGCGCAGGGCCCGGGCCATGCCCGGCAGCGTGAGCTGGGGCGAGCCCACCCCTTGCGGCGGCAAACCGGTGAAGGCGTGGCCGGGCAGATCGGGTGCGATCACCTCGAAGCGCTGTGCCAGCAGTGGCGCCAGATCGCGCCAGGAGTGGGTGGAGGCGCCGGTGCCGTGCAGCAGCAGCACACAGGGCGCGTTCGGCCCGGGTCCGGGAAACCGTTGCACATGCCAGTGCAGGCCGGCCGCGGGCACGAAGTGGCTGCGTTCGCGGTGTGGCCAGTCAGCGCCGTCGCGCTCCCAGGTGAGCGTGCTTGGCATGGTCAGCGCGCGTTGGCTGCTGGTGCTGCCGCCAGCGACACCGCCCGGCTCAGGCCTTCGGCGCCCGCGTAAGGCAGGGGCACATACGACGCGCCCATGGCGTCGGCCAGCAACTTCGCTGCCTCGCTGGGCTGGGGTGAGGTGTCGATCAGCAGCGCGCTGATGTTCTGACTGAGAAAGCCAGCAGCGGCTTGCAGGGCGTCGGCGCTGGCCTGGCCGCGCCCAGGGCGGCCATCGGCGGCGATGTTGCCGCGGCCATCGGTCAGCATCACCACCAGCGGCGAGTCGCCCTGGCGCAACAGCTGGTTGGCCAGCTCGGCCGCAGCAGCAATGCCCAAGGCCAGCGGCGTGCCACCGCCACCAGGCAGGGCGGCGAGCGAGCGTTTGGCGCGAGCCAGCGAGCGGGTGGGTGGCAGCAACAACTCGGTGCCAGCGCCGCGAAATGCGATCACCGCCACCTTGTCGCGCCGCACATAGCACTCGGCCAGCAGCAGCTCGACCGCGCCTTTCGCCTCGGCCAGGCGGTGCAGCGCGGCCGAGCCCGAGGCGTCGACCACAAACACGGTGGTGGTGGGCCGGTGTTGGCGAAACCGGCGCACATGGAAGTCTTCGCGCCGCACCTCGATGCGCTTCGCTGACACGCCAGGCGAGGCGGAGGGTCGGCGGCGCAGCCGCTGCCACGGCGCGGCGGCGCGCAAGGTGTCCAGCAGGTGCAGACGGGCGCCGCTGCTTGGCTCTGCGCGCCGTGTACCGACCGGGCGGCCCCGTTGCGCGTGTTTCTGCTGGGCGCCCGCGGTGCCAGCGGCCTTGGCTTGCGCCTGGCGTTGCTGCCCGAGTTGCAGGGCGGCGAGCAGGCCGGGCGGAAGCGCGGCCTGCATGGCCTCAATCAGTTTGTCTTCAAGGGTCTGAGGATCGATCGGCGGCGGAGTGTCGGGTGGGTCCTCGGCGTCGCTCTCGGCATCGGTTACAGGTGGTGGCGTCTCATCAGAAGGCGCTTCAGCGGTTGGGCCATCGTCTGGCGGCGCAGGCGGCTCCTCGACCTCTTCTGCATTCTTGGCCGTAGCCGGCAGTTGGG